>CAZMGX010000139.1:4997-11229 GCA_964565915.1 uncultured Gemmatimonas sp. | reverse complement strand
TATCCGTTCGCTGTGCGTGGTGAGCATGCCGTCCTGGATGTTCATGCCCGGATTCAGCGCCAGCTCGGCAACCTTGCGCAGGATGATGCCCTGGTCGGCCGCCTGCTGTGCATCCCGCGCCATCATCATGATCCAGCCGGTGTCCAGCGCGGCGTAGATGTCGTCATGCGCACAATGCACGTTCAGCGCGTGCTTGGTCAGCGCCCGCGCACCGACCTGCAGCACCATCGTGGACAGCTTGCCCGGCGCGTGGTAGTACTGCTCCATCGCGTAGACGATGCCCTGCCCCGACGTGAAGTTGACCGTGCGTCGCCCGGTGACTGCGAACGCCGTCGCACCTCCCTGAGCCGCGTGTTCTCCCTCCGTCTCGGCGGCGACCTTCTGATGCCCCCAGACGTTGAGCTCGCCCGAAGCAAACGACGCCTGGTAGATCTCGCCGCCCTCGGTCGACGGCGTGATGGGATAGAACACCCCGCCTTCCGTGATGCGCGTCTCCACGTACTGGGTCACCAGCTGATTGCCGCTGCAGGTGACCCGCACGCCCGGATACTTTGGCTTGACGAGCGGCGTGTAGGCGGACGGGAGTGCGTCGGAACGGGTGGTGACGTCGGACATGGAGGGCGGTCCTGCGAGGGGAGGTGGCAGCGCCTGATGGACCCTGAAACGATGCGGCCCGTACCGTCAGGGCGCTACCAGTCCGGTCGGTCATGCTGGCGCGGCGGTGAGAACCTCCGCCCGCGGGGACGCGGGAGGCCGGCATCTCCGCCGCGACGACGCCGAAATCTTCACCGCCCCCATTCCCGCCATCGGCGCACACGGCATACCAGCCTCGACAACCACGACGCAGAACATGCAGAGCCCGGTGAAAAAGGCCAGCAGCCGAAGGCATGCGGGAGTCGTTTCGGAAGTGTAGCCGTGAGGGAGCGGTTCGGTTCCAAGGACGTCGGCCTTGACTCTATACCACGGTACAGAGTTTATGCTGTCTCATGGATTTCCCACTTCGGATCGGGGCGGTTGCGGAAGCGGCGGGCGTTGGGGTGCAGACGCTGCGATACTACGAACGGCGCGGTTTGTTGACGGCCCAGCGGCGCACAGCCGTCGGTTATCGCGAGTATTCGTCGGACGCGATCCGACGCGTCGTGTTCATTCGTCGAGCGCAGGCGATCGGGTTTACCCTCGATGAGATCCGCGTGCTGCTCTCGCTTCGCGTTCGCGAGCCTCACGGCTGCGAGCCGGTGAAGGCCTCCGCCGAGGTGGCACGACAGCGGATCCGCGAGCATCTCGCCACGTTGCGGCGAATGGACGAAATCCTTGATGGCCTCCTTCGCGCGTGCGACGCGAGCGGGGAAACCGCCGAGTGCCCCATTCTGGCAGCGCTCGACTCTGACACGAGGACAGGATGATGCAGATTGATCTGGTGTACTTCGACGGCTGCCCACATGTCGCAACGGCGCGACAGCGCTTGCACGACGCGCTCGGGAGTCTGACCTCGTCCGTTCGCTGGAACGAATGGGACACCGGAGCGGCGGCGACGCCGGACCGCTTTCGTGGCTACTCATCCCCTACGGTACTGGTGAACGGGGTTGACGTCGAGCGCAAGGGCCCACCGAGCGGTGCCGGTTGCGCCGTCGGAGGGGGGCCGAGTGTGGAGGCGCTGTGCGCGGCCTTCGCGGCAGCGCCGTGATGAAGGCGGGAGTGCGTGATTCGCTCGGGGTATTCGGCGCGGTGCTCGCCGCACTGTGTTGCGCGGGAACCCCGTTCGTTATCGGCGGACTTACCGCACTCGGTCTTGGCTTCCTTCGGAAAGACGGGATTCTCTGGCCGGTCATGTTGCTCGCGCTGGCCATCGCGGTCTCGGGATTCTGGCGAGGCGCGAAGACGCACGGACGCTGGGGTCCGCTCATCGTGGGTGGGACTGGCGCGGTGTCGCTCGCCAGCGGCGTGATCGTTGTACACGGATTTCCTGCCATGCCCATGATTTACGCCGGTGCCACGGCGCTGGTCGCCGCCGCAGCATGGAACAGCTACGCGCGTCGGCGTTACGACAGCGTGAGCCCGTCGGCCGCATAGCGAACGGGTCAGTCCGCGAGCATGAGGTCGCCACAGGCGACTATTTTGCCCAGGTTCGTCGGTGACTCGTGAATGTTGACGTAGTAGTTGCCGGCTTCGGGGAGCGCGACGCTCAGGGTCGCCTTGCCCTTGACCGCTCCCTTCGCGTCGACCGTCAGCGTCGGATATGACTTCGCGCTCCCGAGGATCGCGCCGCCCTTGGCGCAGCTGCCGATGTGCACATGCCAAGAACGCGTGGCTCCCGGCGTATCGCCCGTGTACTGCACCTCCACGCTGGTTGTCCCCTCGGTCTTGCCGGCGACCATCTCGGCCGGTCCGCGGATCTTCGATCCATCTTTTCCGGCCACCACGGCGTCCCATGCAATGTGGCGCGAGATCGTCGCGGCAGCGAGCGAGGACGTGAACGTCAGCAGGAGGGCACCGGCGAGTATCGGGGGTCTCGTCATGGGGTTCCGTTGTCCGGTTTGGGCGTCGAGGGGCGCTGTACAGGAGGACGTTCGCAGCGCGGGTGGCGCCCGTCAAGCCGCCCGTGCATCGCACACCTTGCGCCCCCGTCACCCAGTCGTGAGTATTGGCCAATGTTGCAATCGCTCACTACGGTGTAACACATGCAACAGAGCACTGATCCCCCACAGGACGCGGCCCCGCGGCACGCGAATGGCCGCTGGGTGCTGCTCCTGCCGCATGTCGCCGTCGGTCAGGGCAGTCTGCGTGTACGCGTCTGGCGGCTCCTGCAGCGGTCCGGGGCCGCCCTCGCGCACCACGGCGTGTGGGTCCTGCCCAACTCGCCGGATCACCTGCAGCGCGCCCGGGTGCTGGTGCGCCGGATTGAAGAAGCCGGAGGGCGGTGTGCCCTGTGCGCCGCCTCGCTCATCGAGGGCTTGGCCGATGCGGCGCTCGAGGAGTTGTTTCGGGAGGCGCGCCGCGCCGACTACGCGCGACTCAGCCGCGACGCGCGCGCACTGCTACGCCGCGTGACGCGGCGGGTCAAGCCGACGACCAACCTCGCGGCGGACCAGCGGGCGTTCCTGGGACTCGAACGACGACTGGCCGACGTGCGCGCCATCACCTTCGTGTCGACCGAGGCGCAACGCGACGTCGAGACGCTCGTCGCTGCGCTGCGTCGTGCCATCCTGATCGAGCCTGCAGACGGGGCCGCCGCGGGCCTGCTGCGCGCGCGCACCTGGGTGACACGTCAAGGAGTTTTCGTCGATCGCATCAGCAGCGCGTGGCTCATCCGTCGCTTCATTGATCCGGCGGCGATCTTCCGGTTTGTCGATCCGGCGGTTCACACCCACGCGCCGGGGGAGTTGCGATTCGACATGTCGCCTGCCGAGTATGGACATGAAGGCGATTGCTGTACCTTCGAAATCCTCTGTCTTCGCTTCGGCCTCGCCGACGCGGGACACGTCGCCCTTGGTCAAATGGTGCACGATCTCGATTGCCGCGAAGCCCGATACGCGCGCAGCGAAACCGCCGGCTTCCTGCGCCTGCTGGAAGGCATCGCCGCCACGACGACCGATGACCTCGCGCGCATCGACCTCGCCACTCCCGTCCTCGACGCGCTGTATCGCGGACTCAACACCGCGCCCCCACCCAGTTCCCCTGTGGTCACTCCTCCCTCCTCTGAGCCACCATGATCGTCGCTCGCCGCGCCCTCGCGTTGCTGGCCGCACTCGCCTGCCCGCCCACCGCGCAGGGCCAGTCGTTGGACTCGTTGACGATCGAGCAGGCCGTTCGACTCTCGCTCACGCAGCACCCGGCCGTCGCATCGGCGCGCGCCGCCGTTGCCGGTGCCACGGCCGATCTCCGACGGTCGCAACTTGCGCGTTGGCCTACGATCGAGGCGCAGGCGCAAGGCACACGTGCCACCGGCAATGTGCTCGCCGGCACACAATTCCCGGCGATGGGACTGGCCACGGTGTCGGGGCCTCCCCGCGACAACTCACCCGCTGGCGGTGCGTGGGCGGGCACCACCGCGCTGGTCGCGAGCGTGCCGCTCGTCGGCACGTGGCGCGCCGGTCGCGTGCAGCAGTCACGACTGGCCGAGCGTGACGCGGCGCAGGCGCGCCTGCTGATGGACCAGCTGGATGTCGCGGCGGGAACTGCCGCCGCCTTTCTCGCCCTGCGCGTCGCACGCGCGCAGCAAGACGTGGCCTCAGCGGGACTGCAACGCGCGCGCACGCTGGATTCCGTCACGACGGCCCTCGCCGCACAGGGCCTCCGCCCCGGCGTCGACAGCATGCGCGCGGCCGCCGAAGTGGCGCTCGCCGAAACAGACGTGGCGCGCGCTCAGCAGGCGATCGCTATCGGCGAAGCGCGCCTCGTGGCCGCCATGGGCCTCGACGCCGGACTACCGGCGGACGTCCGGGGTGTACGCGACGACGGCGCCAGCACCGGCCGCGTGCAGGACGCTGTCGGTGGCCATGCCCTCGAACGCGAAGCCATGGCCCGCACGCAGGCCGCGAGTGCCGCACGCGCGGCCGTCGCACTCGACTGGCTTCCGCGTATTGAACTGGCGGCCGCGCTCTGGGCGCGCGGCAGTGGAGAGGCCACGTCGTTGCTGGCCAGCGACGGACGCGCACCACAATCGTTTCCCGTTGTGCGCAACTGGGCGCTCGGCGTCGTCCTGTCGTGGTCGGCGTCCTCGATTCCAATGGCGCGCGCGCAACGCGAGCGTGAAGATGCCAATGTGCGCATGGCACAAGAGCGGACGCGGGCCGTGCAGTTGGCCATTGCGGCCGATCGCGGCAGCGCGGACGCCGCGCGACGCGGGGCGGACATCGTGCTCGAGCGTTCCCGCGCCGCCGTGACGGCCGCCGACGCGGCGGTCGAACAAACGCTCGCGCGGTTTCGGGCCGGCCTGACGTCGGTCACCGATGTGGCCGACGCACAACGTCAGTTGGCGCGCGCCGAAGGCGCGGCGGCCGTCGCGGCGATCGAGCGACAGTCGGCTCAGCTTGAGGTCGCACGCGCGACCGGTCGCCTCGACCAGTTCCTCGATGCGCTCCGCACCGCGTCTGCGCCGGGATCGAACCGATGATGCGCTTCGTCCTCGGCGCGCTGCGTCGTCCGTTCACGGTGCTCGTTGGCGCAATCGCGATTCTCGTCGGTTCGTGGCTCGCCGTCCGCAAAGCCCCTGCCGACATCTTCCCCTCGTTGTCGGTTCCCGTCGTATACGTCATGCAGCCCTATGCGGGTCTGTCGCCCGCGCAGATTGAAGGTCAGCTCGTGTACTACTACGAGTACCACTTTCTGTACGTGGCGGGTGTCGAGCACATCGAGTCGGAATCCCTGCAGGGCCTTGGCGTCCTCAAGATCTATTTTCATCCGGGTACCGATATCGGTCAGGCCTTGGCGCAGGTCACGGCGATGGCATTCCGCGCGACGTCGATGATGCCGCCGGGAACGTTGCCGCCATTCATCGTGCGCTTCGACGCAGGCTCCATTCCCGTTGGGCAACTGGTCTTCACCTCCGACACCCGCTCGGAATCCGAGGTGCAGGATGTCGCCCTCAATCGGGTGCGACCGCTGCTGGCCACACTGCCCGGCGTGTCCGCACCACCACCATCCGGCGGCAAGGTGCGCACCATCGTCGCGCACCTCGACGGGGAACGGCTGCGTTCGTTGCGCATCTCGCCCGATGAAGTCGCCGTGGCCCTCGCGCGCAATGAGCTGACGATGCCGGCCGGCAACATTCGCAACGGAGACCGCACATCGCTGGCCGATGTGAACACGATGGTGACCGCACCGGCAGAGCTGGCCAACGTACCGATTCGACTCGGGGCCGGGACGTCGGTCTTCGTACGTGATGTCGCCCGCATCGAAGACGGCGCCGACATCGTGTACAACGTTGCGCTGGCCAACGGGCGACGCACCGTGTTCATGCCCATCACGAAGCGCGCCGACGCCTCCACGCTCGACGTGATTCGCGGGGTCAAGGCCGCGATGCCCGCCATGCGGGAACAGGTGCCGAGCGACGTCGGACTGCGCCTCGAGTTCGATCAGTCCGGGTACGTCACGGATGCCATCCGGGGACTCGCCGAAGAGGGGCTGTTGGGCGCATTGCTCACCGGATTGGCGGTGCTGCTCTTTCTGCGGGACGTGCGATCGGCACTCATCGTCGTCGTCACCATCCCGCTGTCGATCGCCGCCTCGGTCA
>CAZMGX010000139.1:823-4970 GCA_964565915.1 uncultured Gemmatimonas sp. | reverse complement strand
TCTGATTTCTGGTCGATGAGGCGACGGTGGCCATCGAGAACATTCATGCGCACATCGCGCGCGGCGGGCCGGTGCCACGAGCCGTCATGAACGCGATGGCCGAGGTCATGGGCCCGCGCCTGCTCGCCGTGTTGTGCATTCTCGCGGTTTTCATCCCGGCATTCGGGATCAGCGGCGTTGGTGCCTCGCTGTTTCCGCCACTGGCACTCGCCGTCGGCTTTGCCATGATCGCGTCGTTCGTCATTTCCTCGACGGTCGTACCGGTGCTCTCCGTGTGGCTGTTGGCTCGACGGGCCGACCACACCGCGCACGCCGAGCCCGCATTCATGCGGTGGCTGCAGGTCCGCTACGTGGCGTGGCTGTCGCGCTCGGTGACGCGGCCTGGGCGCGTGGCCTTCGGGTACGTCGTGTTGGTCGCGCTGGCCCTGCTGCCGCTGCAGTGGATCGGCACCGAGCTCTTTCCGCGCACCGACAGCGGGCAGCTGCGCCTCCGCATTCGTGCCAGTCCCGGAACGTCACTGGAGAAGACCACGGCCATCGTGCAATCGGTGGTCGCCGACATCGAGCGTGATGTCGGCAGCGGCGGCGTCTCCATCAGCCTCGCGAACATCGGCAGTCCGGCGTGGAACTTCCCCGTCAACGCCCTCTACCAATCCAACGCCGGCCCGCAGGACGCGGAGCTGCTCGTCTCGTTGCGTGACGGCGCACGCGATGACCTCGGCACCATCGAGGAGCGCCTGCGAATACGGTTCGCGACCGCCTATCCCGATGTGCGCTTCTCGTTCGAGGCGGGGGATATCGTTTCGCGCGTGATGAACTTCGGTGCGGCCACGCCGGTCGAGGTGCTTGTTTCGGGTCGCGATCTCGACGCGTCGCGACAGTATGCCGAGTCCATTTCGGTCCGTCTGGCACGCGTGTCGTCCTTGCGTGACGTCCAGTTGCCCGGAGCGCTCAACTTTCCGGTCACGCGGATCGCGATTGATCGCGAGCGCGCCGGCCAGTTCGGATTGACGGTGCAAGACGTGGGTCGTTCGATTGTCGCGGCCACCTCCAGTACGGTACTCACCACCCCGCTGTTCTGGACGGACCCGAAGAGCGGCACACCGTATCGCGTCGAACTGCTGCTCCCGCCGCGCGACGTGCGCGAACGCGCGGACTTGCTGGCGCTGCCGGTCGGTCGCAACAACCTGCCGACGCTGCTTGGCGATGTCGCCACGATCACCTCCGCTACCGCACCCGGTGCCGTCTCACGATTGAACAGCCAGCGCACCGTGACCGTCTCGGCGAATCTGTTCGGCAATGATCTCGGCGGTGCCGCGCGCGACGTACAATCCGTGTTGTCGTCCATGCCAACACCGCCGACGGGAACGAAGGTGTCCGTGCGCGGGCAGGTCGAACAGATGCGGACCACGCTGGCTGGCCTTGGCGCGGGCTTGATCATGGCGATTGTCGTCATCGTGCTGCTGCTCACCGCGTACTTTCAGTCGATCCGCATCCCGTTGCTCGTGGGCTCCACGGCACCCGCCGTCATCGCGGGCGTGGTGATCTCGTTGGCGCTCACGCGGACCACCATCAACATCCAATCGCTGATGGGCGCCGTGATGTGCATTGGCGTGGCGGTCGCCAACTCGGTCCTGTTCGTCTCGTTTGCGCTCGACCGCCTTCGGGCGGGCGATTCGCCAGCGGATGCCGCGAAGACCGCAGCGGCCGGGCGACTGCGACCGATCCTGATGACTACCGTCGCCATGGTCGCCGGCATGGTGCCGATGGCGCTGGCGCTCGGCGGCGCGGGTGCACAATCCGCACCGCTCGGTCGCGCCGTCATCGGTGGCCTGATCACGTCAACGGCGGTGACGCTGCTCTGTCTGCCAACGTTGTTTGCGGCATTTGCCGGATCCCGACTGGCCCGTCCCTTCTCGCTCGCTCCAGAGGAATCATGACCGTCATCGGATGTGTGCGTCTCACACGCCGGGTTGCTGGTAGCGTGTTCGTGGTGGCCGCCAGCGCCGCCTGCACTGGAGAACGCGCCGACGCGCCGACGACCGGCGCATCGGCCACGCCACCGCCTGCCCCAGCCGTTCCGCTCGTGGTGCCCGTGACCGCAGGCCCGGCGAACAGCGTGGTGAGCGTGCAAGGCGAACTGTCACCCCTGCGTGCCGTCGATCTCTATGCGCGGGTGGCGGGATACATCAAGTCGATTCCGGTCGACCGGGGAAGTCGTGTCGCGGTGGGGACGTTGCTCGCCGAGATCGACGCACCAGAGCTTGCGCAACAGCGCGCCGAGGCGGAGGCCCGTCTGGTGGCCACGCGGCAAATGGCTGAGCGCCTGCGCGCTGCCGCTCGGACACCAGGCGCGGTCGCCGCACGCGAAGTCGAGGATGCAGACGCCACGTTACGCGCTGAAGAGGCGCGGGTCGCGGCGCTGCGGGACATGGAGTCGATGCTGTCCCTGCGCGCGCCCTTCGCCGGTGTGGTTACCGAGCGTCGGGCGCATCCCGGCACCTTCGTCGGTCCTGCGCAGGGCGCGAACGGCATGGTCGTGCGACTCGAAGATCACGAGCAGCTTCGCTTGACGATCGCTGTGCCGGAGCGCTTCGCTGGCGGCATCACGCCGGGGCGCACCGTGCAGTTCACGGTGATGGCATTTCCCGGCGAAACATTCCGCGGCCGCGTCAGTCGCGTCAGCGGGAGCGTCGACCCGACAACGCGCGCGATGCCCGTTGAACTGGATGTACGGGCCGCCGGTCGACTCGCACCGGGCATGTTCGCAAGTGTGGCGTGGCCGGTCGTGCGCAGTGGCGCATCAATTCGCGTGCCGACCAGCGCAATCGTGGAGACCACAACGCGCAGCTACGTCGTTCGTGTCAAAGGCGGCATCGCCGACCTTGTTGATGTGAAGCGTGGCCTCGTGGACGGCGATATGACGGAGTTGTTCGGGGCACTCACTGCATCCGACTCTGTCATGCGCCGGGGGAGCGACGAAGTCGTGGCCGGTGCGCGCGTGCCGACACCGGTTGCCGCCGGGCGCGGATCCGTGAAGTGATCGCGAGGCGCGCATCCCTGTCGTGCGGGCCGTCGACTTGACGAAAGAGGCATGGCGCGAGCGGCTCGAAGCGCGACAGATCGCGATCTACTTCGTCGCGGTGCTCTTCGGCGCACTGGCCGGACTGCTGATCCGTGGCACCGAGTCGCTGGAACCGGTGATCAATCGCGCGCTCGCGCTGATGCTGTTCGTGACCTTCCTGCAGGTACCGCTCGCGGCGCTCGGACAGGCAGTGCGTGATATACGCTTTCTGACGGCCTTGCTGGTGGCCAACTTCATCGTCGTGCCTGTGATCGTCGCGGTGCTGATCCCGTTCGCACCCACCGATCCGCTTGTCCGCCTCGGCGTGCTGATGGTGCTGCTCTGTCCGTGCATCGACTATGTCGTGACCTTTACGCATCTTGGCGGCGGCGACGCGCAGCGCCTGCTCGCCTCAACGCCTGCGCTGCTGCTCGTGCAGATGCTGCTACTGCCGCTGTATCTCGGCGCATTCCTTGGTGACGCCGCCACCGACCTCGTGCAGGTTGGTCCATTTGTGCACGCATTCCTCTGGTTGATCGCGCTGCCGATGATGCTCGCCGTTGCATGCCAGCGCTGGGCCGGTCGTAGCCCTGCTGGTGCGCGCTCCGCATCAGTGCTCGGTCTGCTGCCCGTGCCAGCCACGGCGCTGGTCCTGTTCATCGTCATCGCCGCCGTGCTGCCACAGGTCGCTGCCACCATCCCCGCTGCGCGCGGCGTGCTGCCGCTGTATGTCGCGTTCGCCGTGTTGGCGCCGTTGGCCGGATGGCTGGTTGCTCGCGCGGCCGGACTCGATGCGCCCGGAACACGGGCGCTCGCGTTCAGCGCCGGCACGCGCAATTCGCTGGTGATCCTCCCACTCGCCCTGGCCGTGCCTGGTGCGGTGCCGGTGCTTCCGGCGATTATCGTCACGCAGACGCTGGTCGAGTTGGTCTTCGAACTGATCTATGTGCGCATGATCGGTAGAGTGCAACGATGATGGCGCGAGGTATACTACCATCACGATTCATCACGTATTTTTGTAGCGCAACAAACGCAGCGCGTTCGCGATGACCACTAGCGTGCTGCCCTCGTGTGCGATCACGG
>CAZMGX010000139.1:0-813 GCA_964565915.1 uncultured Gemmatimonas sp. | reverse complement strand
CACGACGAGCCCCGCGATCACGCTGAGCGACACGAACAGGTTCTGACGGATGACGTTCTTGGCCGCGCGTGACAGGCCGATGGCAAAGGGCAGGCGGCCGAGGTCGTCACCCATGAGCGCCACGTCGGCAGTCTCGAGTGCCGCCGCCGTACCCGCACCGCCCATCGCAATACCGACGGTCGCGTGGGCCAGTGCGGGCGCATCGTTGACGCCATCACCCACCATGGCCACCGGTCCCTGCGCCGCGAGTTCACGGATCGCCGTCACCTTGTCCTCGGGCAACAACCCAGCGCGCACCTCGTCGATACCAACCGCGCGACCCACCGCATTGCCGACACCCGCATTGTCGCCCGTCAGCATAATGATGCGCTGGATGCCGACCGCCCGCAGTGCGATCAACGTGTCGCGCGCGTTGGCGCGCGGCTCATCCGACAGGCCCAGCACGCCGAGAAACTCCGGATCGTGGCCGACGCGCCTTACGATCATCGTACTCCGCCCCTCCTGCTCGAGACGCGTCACCGCGTCGCGCACGGACTGCGGCACCGCCACACCAGCATCCTCGAACAGCAACGCGCGGCCAATCTCGACCGACGCCCCGTTCACCGGTGCGCGAACACCACGCGCGGTGACCGACTGCAGCTCACCGGCCATCGGGAGCGTGAGCGAACGCGCTGCGGCAGCCCGCACCACCGCCTTCGCCAACGGGTGCTGCGAGCGCTGCTCGACCGCCGCCGCATTCTCCAGCAGCAACGTCTCACTGACGCCAGCCATCGGCACGATGTCCGTCACCGACGGTTCGCCGACGGTGATCGT
>CAZMGX010000138.1:0-11348 GCA_964565915.1 uncultured Gemmatimonas sp. | reverse complement strand
ACTCGACTTCCAGGCGACGATCGGTATGGCCAACAAAGCGGCGCGCTTGCGGTATCTTCGCGATCGATGGGTGCAGGCCGTACGCACCACGAAGGGCGTCGACATCCTCACGCCGGACGACCCGAAACTCGTCGGCGCGATCACCGGATTCCGCCTGCACGGACGCGGCACACGCGACGCGAATCAAGCCATCACCAAGGCGCTGCTCGACGAGTTCGGCATCTTCACGTTCTACCGCACGGGGCTGGCCAAAGGCGACTGCGTTCGCGTTACACCGGCGTTGTACAACAGCGTCGCCGACGCGGACAAACTCGCGGCCGCGCTCAAGACCCTCGCGGCACGCGCGTAACGCGCGGTGTTCCGCACACCGATCACTCCACCGTTCAGCCCCACTCCTGGTGTCCAAGGACAACTTCAAGACGCGCGTGTTCAGCAAAGCCAACTACGCCCCACCGACCGGTGTAGGACGCTTTGATGCCCGCTATGACGTGCAGCGACAAGACCTCCTCATCACGGTCCGCCTGTACCTCAACTTCATGGACATGCAGGACGATCAGAAGGCGCCGTTTCAGGAGGCCTTCCGACAGAAGGTGCCGCCGGTCTGGGGCTCGCAGTTCAAGTTCCGCTGCACCAAGAAGGGGTGGGAAAGCTTTGAGGCCGTGCCGCGCTTCAAGTTGGTCTTCCAGGACAACTACCCCAACAGCCACTTCATCGTGAACGTGAAACCCAGCTTCTCCGGCAAGGAACTGGTATCACGTGACGATGCGTATCTGGCACGAAACGACGTCGGGTACAAACCGAAGTCAGCCAACATCGGCGGCCTGCAAGCCACCGAGCGTGTCGACATGAGCAAGAGCATCGGCGCCAGCCTCAAGGCTGCCTTTCCATTCTCCGTGCAGTGTGCCCTGACCTCAGGTGTCGCCTCGCCTTACACGCGCACACAGATCAAGACGCTGGCAAGGGAAATTTCGCGTGTCGAACCCAACTTCCCGCTGTATCTCAAGGCGGGGGGATCGCACGCCAACAGCAACATGGCCGCGGTCCAGCAGCTGTTGCGGGATGGTGGACTGAAAGGCCCGATAACCCAGCGCAAACGCGCCTTCAAGTACAAGAACGAAGTCGTCATTACGATGAAGGACGACATCGAGGCCTCCGTCGCCAACGTTGGGGACAAGTCACAATTCGGGTATGACTCGACCGTTGCCCATGAATTCGGCCACATGCTGGGTCTGCAAGACGAATACAGCTGCATGTCGTCCAACTGCTCAACGGCCATGAAGGACCTCGCGGTCATCAAGGCCAGCGAGCAGACTGCGTACGAGACACGCGGCTTCTCCGGAGCTGCTCCGCCGACAGGCAATGCCGCTACCGGCCAGTCGGCGTGGGTCAACCTGTGCACCGAGGCGAAGGTGGCGCCACCGACGTTCGGGTTTCACAGCACGTCGGTGATGTCAGCTGGCAGTGTCTTTCACAAGCGGCACTTCGTGACGCTCTGGGATTGTCTCGGCGCGATGACGGACGCCTTCGTCACGAAGAACGAGTGGGAGATCGTCAAGGACAGCTGAGTCGCGCCTGTCGCCATCGCCCTAGCGCCGCAGCGCGACGGCGATGGCTCGCTCCACGATCGGCGCCATCACGGCGTAGCCGGCGTCGGTCGGATGGACGCCGTCCTCGGCCAGCTCTTTCGGTAACCCCTGCCGACCGTCCGCCATGGCGGAGTGGAAATCCGCGTACTGCGCGCCGTGCGTCTTCGCGTAGTCGCGGATCCACGCATTGAGCGCCACGATCTTCGGCGCCGGTGTCAGCCCCGGCTTCCACGGATAGTCGAACACCGGCAACACCGAACACAGCACCACGCGAATCCCGTTGGCCGATGCCAGCTCGGCCATAGACGCGATGTTGTCCTGGATCATTTCCAGCGTCGACGGGCCCGTATTCCCCGCAATGTCGTTCGTCCCGGCAAGGATCACGACGACCCTCGGCTTGAGGGCAATCACATCCTGTCGGAATCGCACCAGCATCTGGGGCGTGGTCTGCCCGCTGATGCCGCGACCGATGTACGGCTTGCCGGGAAACATCTTCGCGAACCGCGGGGCCCACGCCTGGGTGATCGAGTTACCCATGAACACCACGCGCTGCTCGTTGGGAGCCGGCGCGGCGAGTGCGGCATTCTCCGCTGCATACCGCTTGAGGCTGGCCCAATCCGGATTGGCCTGTGCGTCGAGGTCGACGGTGTGCATGACGGCAGCGAGAAGTGCGAACGGCAGGGTGCGACGCATGGGATTCTCAGTGACAGGGTGACACTCCGGCCGAGGACGTGAGCCGGACTGCTCAAGGTACAGTGATATGCGCCGCGAGCAATCCGTCGGCCAGCGCGTGGCATCGAGCACAACATTGTATTCACACATTCATTGGCATTGTCTGCCCGGTTTGCACGGCCCCATACGTCGTCCGCCGTGGACCTTCCGGCGCGCACGGGAATGATCGCCGGGGGGTCTGACAGTGCGGGTTGGCGAGCCCGGCTGCCACGGCGCACGCACGTCCGCACGACGCTATCCGCCTTGCTGTCAGACCCTCTGCCCATGTTGACCACGCGGCCCACTTGAGGCGTCGCGTGTGCAATCACCCGGAGGGGATATGTTGGATTGGAAGCGTTGGCTCGCGGTGCGACAGGCCGCGATGTGTGTCGGCCTCACGATGTGGGCAGCGGCCTGTGGCGGGGGCGGCGACGGCGGGACGGCACCCACACCGCCAGCCGTTGCGACGGTCGCGGTCACACTCGCGCAGCCCTCGATCGTCGTCGGCTCGAGCACCACCGCCACCGCCGTGCTGCGTGATGCAGGTGGAGCCACCCTGAGCAACCGTACGGTCGTATGGACTTCGTCAAATAGCGCGATCGCTACGGTGACGAACGCCGGCGTGGTGAGCACACTCGCCGCTGGCGATGTAGTCATCTCCGCGACCAGCGAAGGACGGACTGGAACGGCGTCGCTCGCTGTTTTGCCGCCACCCGTGGCGAATGTCACGGTCTCACTCGCGCAGAACCGCGTGATCGCTGGCGGATCGACGAACGCCACTGCCGTGCTCACAGACGGCTCGGGAGCGACCCTGACTGGACGCGCCATCACCTGGTCGTCCGGCAACACGTCGATGGCCACCGTCAACGCTGCGGGGACCGTGACGGCGGTTGCGGCCGGAACGGTCGTCATCACCGCCACCAGCGAGGGGCGCAGCGGGTCTGCACAACTCACGATTGATCCGCCGCCGGTCGCCACCGTTGCGGTCGCCATCACACCAAGCACGGTGGTGGTCGGTTCGAACACGGCGGCAGCAGCAATCCTGCGCGACGCAAGCGGCGCGACGCTGAGCAACCGGCCGATTGCGTGGACATCATCGAACCCGTCGATCGCGAGTGTCTCCGATGCGGGCATCATCAGCACGCTGTCGGTGGGCGATGTGACGATCTCGGCCACCAGCGAAGGCAGGGTTGGCAGTGCGCAACTCTCGGTCATTCCGCCGCCTGTGGCGACGGTGTCGGTTTCACTCTCGCAGCCAGTGCTGCTCGTCAATGCGTCGACCAATGCCACGGCGGTGCTCCGCGACGCCAACGGCAATGTTCTGACGAATCGCAGCATCGCGTGGAGTTCGTCCAGCAGTGCGGTGGCCAGCGTTTCGGCGGCGGGAGTAGTCACGGCACTCGCGGCCGGAACCACCATGATCACCGCAACCAGTGAAGGGCGCACCGGCTCGGCGATGCTGACCGTTCAGCTGCCGCCAGTTGCGACGGTCACCGTCTCCGGCGCATCGCGCGTCAAGGTCGGCGACACCTACAACTACTCGGCCACACTGCGACTCGGTGACGGGAGCATCGTCAATCGGCCAATCACGTGGGACATCACCGATCCGACACGGGCGTCCATCACGCAGGCCGGCGTGTTGACCGCCACGCGTCCCGGATCCTTCACGATTCGACTGACCGTTGACGGCGTCGAGTGGACCTCCAACTACACCGCATACGACTGGGAGGCATTGAGCGGCAGTGGCTCGCTCTTTGCCGTGCTTCCAGCGGACAACACCATCACCAACCGGATCGGCACCACCAACTATTCGGAGCTTATCGTCAGCTGCGGATCAGGCTTCTTCTTCGTCTGGGTGCGCACGCCACACGTGATTACCGCCAGCGGCCAGGTCGCCCTCTCCTTTGACGGCGGCTCACCATTCTCCCAAACCTGGGACGAGCTCTCACCCAACTTCACGTCGCTGTGGAAGCCTGGGTCGAACGCCACCATCAAGGCGTTCGCATTCGACATCGAGCGCTTGAGCCTGTTCGGCTTCGCGTTCAGTGAGTTTCTCGGCTCCGCAAAAGCCATGTTCTTCCGCGTTCGGGGGCTTGGACCGCTGTTGACGCCCATCGTTGCGGCGTGTCCAAGCAACGCCATCACCGCCAGTGCCGACATGATCGCCACGGACGTGTCATCGCAGCGCCGCATGTTGGAGTCGCTTCGACCGATGTCTGGCGCGGGCACCTCAGCAGCGGCGGCCATGCGCTCACGCCCGTCGGGCCCTGTAGCGGCCCAGGTCGCGGGATTCGCCGAGTTGGTGGATTCGATGACGGCGCTCCCGCGGGTTCACTCGCAAGCGGCGCAGCGCCGGCGCTGATGCGCGTGTGCCGAGCCAGATCGTGTAGGGCGATCTGGCTCGGCAGTTGTTGTCACCCACCCGGCGGCATCGCGCGATACACCTTCTCGTCGGCGATTGCCGTCATGCTGAGCGTGAGCTGAATGTCGAGTTGCTCGCGAATCCGCGCGGCCATGGCATCGTCGAAAATCCGCAGCACCAGCCGCAGAGTTGGCTCGAACGTGCGCGCGTTCAGCCCGATCTCGAGATTCGTGAAGTCGTTGTTGATGACCGCGAACAGGGCCTTGGCGCGACCGACACCTACTTCCTGCAGCACGCGCGGCAGGCGCGCGTCACCGATGTAGACATCGGCGCCAAGGGCGCGAAAGTGCTCGATCGTGGAGGAGTCTTCGTTACGCTCCACGATCAGCACGCGCTCACCCTTGGCGATCAAGGCCTCCGCCACGAAGTACCCCAGCCGACCGAGGCCACACACGATCACGTGGTCGCGAACGGTGTATGTGCGCCGACCCAGCGCCAACTGCACCCGTCGCTTGATGATGCGGTCGACCGTGAGCGAGAAGATCATCCAGATGAAGCAGGTCGAGCCGAGGATCAGTCCGATACCCACCAGTTTGGAAACGGTACTGGCGTTCAGCAGATTGATGTCGCCGTACCCGACCGTGGCGACCGTCACCACCACGAAGTACAGCGAGTCGATCCACGAGAACTTCTCGGCCACATGGAAGTAGGCCGTTGCACCGGCCAGCATAGTCACGAACGCCACACTGAGTCGGGTGATCAGCGGATCAAATCCGCTCGCCGACTTGTCGGTCGCGCTTCGCACTGGGGTATACCGCAGCGCGTGCGTCAGCGGAGTGTTCAACGCGTGAACGAACGTCGGCGCCGCAATCTTGGCGGGGTTCAACACCCGCACGTTCGGATTGGCGGCCTGCAAGTGCGGCGCGATGTTCTCGTTGAATAGTGACACGACGACTGGCAATCGCGGGTCGATCGAAAGCAGCGCCATGAGGAACTCGAGATTCACCTCATCGCGATCGTCGACCAGAAACGCCCCGGTGGCCGACGCGGCACCGAGGGCACGCAGCCCCTGCACGATGGCCTCGAACGTAGGTTCGGCCGAAGCCGGCGACCGAAACTGCTCGCGCGAGACGAATACCACCTCGCGCCCATCCTCGGCCGCAAGGGTGAGGATGCGTCGCGCCAGGTGGCCAGCGCCCACCAGGATGGTCTGCATGACGTGTGCCTTCGATCAGCGTCCCGGCGGCACAGGGGAGGCGTCGTTCGTCATCCACCACTGCTTCGGCATGGGCCGCTGACGCGGCCACACCTCGGCCAGACTGTCACCCTCGTACACGCGCCCGTTCTTCATTACATAGCGGATCGTGTTGGTGTTCTGGATGTTGTCCAATGGGTTGCCGTCCAACACCAGGATATCGGCCAGCTTTCCCGCCTCGACAGTGCCGACGTCCTTCTGAAGCCCAATCGCTTCGGCGCCGTAGATGGTCGCGACACGCAACGCGTCCATCGGCTTCATGCCACCCTTGGCGATCGTCCACAACTCCCAGTGGACGCCGAGGCCCTGCAGCTGGCCGTGGCCACCGAGCCCAACACGGCCGCCGGCTTCAACGACCTTCTTGGCCTGCTCGGCGAACAACGCAAAGGAGTACTCACTATCGCGGAACCACTGCGGACGACGCAGCCCGCGCCGCTCCAGCTCGGAGAATGGCGTGAACCGCGCCAGCTTCGCATCGGCCATGATGTCGTAGTGTTCGTACCACCAGTTCTCGGCCCACGGCCCGCCGTATTGCACCAGCAGCGTGGGGGTCCACGTCGTGCCGCTCTTGGCGAAGAGCTGAATGGCGTCCTTGTACATCGGCGCAATTGGCAGCGTGTGCTCGATGCCGGCGTAGCCGTCCATCGCCTCCGTCATGTTCTTCTTGAAATCCAATCCGCCCTCCAGCGTGGGCGTGATCTTCTGTTCCTTGGCGGCCATCGCAATCCACTGACGCTGACGCCGGTCACCGGCCTGATACTGCTTGATCGTTTCGGTGAGATAGAACTCGCTGTAACGCTTCATGACCTCTTTCGCATCGTCCGCGCTGGACACGTTGTCTTGCGCGAAAATGCCAGGGCCGGTCGCGTAGATACGCGGGCCGATGATCTGCCCAACCTCGACGGCATCACCGTACGAGATGACGTCGGCCTGCGAGGTCTGCGGGTCACGCGTGGTCGTCACGCCATACGCGAGGTTTGCCGTGTACATGTACGGCTGCGGGGAATGCACCCCCCACTGCGGCCACATGTGGGCGTGTACATCGACGAGCCCGGGCATGATCGTCTTGCCGGAGACATCGATCACCCGCGCACCACTCGGCACACTCACGGCACCCTGCGCACCTACGGCGACAATGCGATTGCCCGTGACCACGACATCACCGCGCGCGATGACTTCGTCACCCTTCATGGTGATGATTCGCGCTCCGCGCAGCACGACCGTACCCGACGGCCGGTCCTTCGCGGCGGTGATCGAGACATCGATGCGAGATGCCTCGTAAACGGGCTTGGCACCGGCCGTGGCGCCGCCGGCACCCGCACCAGCACCACCCGCCGGACGCACCGGGGCCTTCATGGCCGAGTCGGCGGCGAGGGAATCGGCACGTGTGACGTCGTATTGGAAGAACGAGCGACCCAGCGAGTAGAAGACACTCTGCGAGTCCTCGCGCCACCCGATGAAGTCACCACCGATCCGCGACAGACGACGGAACGGAATGGCTCCACCGGCGGGCTGCTGCACCGAAATGGTCGGCGTGGCGCCGCCCGTCATCGGGAGCGGCACGACGAACAGCATGTTGTCGACCTGCGCGAGGACACGATTACCGTCAGGGGAGACATGCAGTTCGGTGGCCTGCCGTGCCTGCGCATTCGGACCACCGCCGGGCGCCTGATATCCCGTGACCTTCAGGTGTGCCTTGCGATCAGTGCCGTCCCATCGCAGCGAGACCAGGCCATCCGCGCCGTCGTACATCCAGATGCGACTGGTATCGTTCGTGAAGTGCGGGCGGCCACTGTTGGTCAGGGAGGTGACGAAGTTCGCCGCACCGCCGGTTGCCGGAATCCATACGAGATCGGTGATGATCAGCTTGGGATTGATCTCGTCGTTGATGATCGCGCGTTGGGTGCGCGGCGCACGGGCTGCGACGATGCGCGTGCCCGTCGGCGAATACATGATGTCATCGTAGTAGGCCGTCTGCGTCGTCAGCTTCTCCGGGCGACCGCCGGCCGCGGGGACACGCCAGATATCACCACCGTCTTCGTTCCACGACACATACGCGATGTACTTGCCATCGGGAGACCACACCGGCGCATGTTCACCGTCGGTGGACGTGGTCAGTCGCTTCGGGGTGCCCGACGGCAGGTCCATCATGTAGAGCCGATCGAGCGCAGAGAACACCAGGCGCTTGCCATCGGGTGACGGACGCGCGCCGCGAATCTGCCGCACCGTCAGCACGGAGTCGTTGACGGGATAGTCAAAGCGCACCAGTTCACCGATCATCTGATCGACTTCAGCCGTAAACGGAATCGCGGTTTCCTTGCCGGTCGCGATGTCGAGCCGCCAGATCTTGCCGTGATGCGCCAGCACGATCGCCTTCGAGTCGGGCGTCCACGAGTAGCCCGGCAGCAGGTCACGCGAGCCACGCGACTCGATGTCGTCACGCTGGATTTCGGTCGCGATCCAGCGTTCATCACCCGATGACAGCTCGCGCAGCTTGAGACCGGTCACGGCCATCTTCCGCGAGGCATATGCGAGCCACTTGCCGTCGGGGCTGACGGCAGGACGAAAGCCCGTCCCCTGGTTCAGCGTGCGCGTGGCGAGACGGCCCGTCTCACGATCATACATCACCACCTGCGTGGTACCCAACATCTGGTTGTAGCCGGCCGCTCCGGTGCGCGCACTGGCGTAGATGTAGCGGCCATCCGGCGCAACCGACGCGCCCATGAAGTTGGATGGCGCGTTGCCGCCACCACCACCCGCAGCCGGTGTCTGGCCCGTCAGCCGCAAGCCGCTGCCGCCTTGACGATGATAGAGCCACAGGTCGTTGCTGCGTGACACCACCACGTACTGACCATCCGGAGTCCAGTCGGGCGAGACATACGCCTGATTGGCGCCGCGCGTGATGGCACGGAGGTTCTTTCCGTCGGGATCGATGAGGTACAGGTTCTCGCTGCCCGATCGATCACTCACAAAGACGATGGACTTGCCATCGGGCGAGAAGCGAGGCTGTCCGTCGAATGGCGTACCGCTCGTGATGCGAGTGGCGGCTCCTCCCGTGACGGATACGGTGTAGATGTCGCCGAGCATGTCGAACACGATGAGCCGTCCATCGGGTGACAGGTCGAGTGACAACCACGTGCCTTCGTCTGTGGTGAACTTGAGCGGACGGGTCGGCACCAGCGGCAGGTCGCCGTTGGGTGACGTTCGACGCGTAGTGTCGGCCGGTGCCTGCGCCGCAGTCGACGTGGCGAACGCGGCAGCGAGAACCATCGCCGCACAAACCGACGGGAGTTGGCGCCGAGCGACGAACGTGGTGTGCATGGAGGAGCGGTGTGTGGTGTGAGGCCGCCAGTCGTCGCGCATCGAGTTCACGCGCGGGTCATGCGGTCGATTCAACGAAAGCCGGGACCACCGGTTCGGTTGTCCTTCACGAAGTATTTTCGGGCAGGCATCTGCACCAGCGGCAGCGACTGGGCGTTCATCACGGTCGCGTCGGTGATGATGCCATTCTCGCGCAGCAGATACGCTACGACGGCGTACGTCTGTTCGGCGGTCAGCGAACCCGGCGCCGCTAGCGGCATGGCGCGCCGTACGTAGTCGAAGACCGTCGTGGCATACGGCCAGTAGTTGCCGATCGTCTTTACCGCCTGCAGATCGTTGGCGAACACGTGGCCGGCATCCGGTGTGCGGCCGATTACGGGTGGAGCCGGTCGAATGCCCTCGCCCTTCGCGCCATGACACGAGGCGCACAACTGTGTGTACACGGCGGCACCCTCCGCTGCAGTGCCTTGCCCCGGCGGCAGTCCGTGCCCCGTGGTGTCCACATCGATATCGAGCGCGGCAAGCTGCGTCGGCGTCGGTGTCTTGCCGAATCCGTAGCTGGCGGCGTCAGTGGCGCGATCGTCTTTGGGTGCCGCTGAGCAGGCCGCGGCCATGATGATCAGCGCCGTACCGATCGTCGCAGCATGCATGTGGCGTTGGCTTGATCGCAGCGAACGCCGGATGAGTCCTTCGCGCGCGTCACCCACCGAACGTCACCGCCCCGTCGCTGGCCACCTGCCAGGTTCGGATTGCGTTGTGATGGTAGTAGGTCGCGGGCCCACGCGCCTTGCGGTACACCTCGAGCGTGGGCTGCACATAGCCGGTTTCGTCGGTCGCGCGACTCGTGATCGCGGTGGCTTTGCCGTCCCACTGCCACATGTACTCGAATCGGGTGTGAGCCTTGGGGTGGATGTCGCCGATGAGTGTGGCGGCGTGCCACGTGGTGCCGCCGTCCGTGCTCACATCCACGCCAGTGATCTTGCCGCGCCCCGACCAGGCGATACCGCGCACCGGCCACCAGCCGGCGGCAGGCAACTTTTCGGGAAACGCTGGCGACGTGATGATGGACTTGGCGTCGAGTACGAAACTGAATTGTCGCGCCGTACCGTCGGGAAGAGGATCGGTATACTTGGCGGTTTCTTCGCGCGACATCGCCGGTTGATCGACGACTTCAAGTCGGCGCAGCCACTTCACGCACATGTTGCCTTCGTACCCTGGCAACAGCAGTCGCGCGGGATATCCGTTGGCCGGCCGCACGGCTTCACCGTTCTGCGCGTACACGATGAGTGCGTCGTCCAGCATCTTCTCCATCGGCACACTGCGCAGTAGCACGGCTGCATCACCGCCTTCAGCCAGCACCCACGTGCCGCTGCGCTGCACACCCACGGCCTTGAGCAGCGTCGACACAGGCACGCCGGTCCATTCGGAGTTACTGGTCAGTCCGTCGACCATCTGCGGCGTCATGTCCGGCTTGGGTGATCGATACGCGCCGCCACCGTTGCCCGAACATTCGATGCAGTACACCCGCGTCACGGATGGAAAGCGCTTCAGCTCGTCCAGCGTGAACGTCAGTGGCTTGTCGACGAGTCCATGGACGGTCAGCGAGTACTGCGTCGGATCGATGACGGGAATGCCGTTGTGATGTCGCTGGAAGTGCAGGTCGGACGGTGTGATGCTGCCGCGCAGCGCCTGGTGCGGCGTCAGCGACGAACCACTGGTGACACCGGTGGGCGTGAGCACCGGCCGCTCGAATGCCGATCGCCCGGCCAGTGCCTCCGACGGTTGTCCTGGCACCTTCGTCGCGTCGGGCGGCACGAAGGGCATCGTCGTGTCGGCGGCCGGTGCGACCGACTGGGCCAGCGCACGAATCACGGGAGCGCCTATCGCGGCACCGGCCAGCAGGCTGCCCGATCGCACCAGGGCGCGTCGGCTGAGCGCCGGCGGCGGGTCGTGTGTGGTGGACATTCCGAAATGCTACGGCGAACTCCGTGAGGCCGCCAGACTGTGAACAGCTATTTGAACCACGGAGGACACGGAGGTCACGGAGGGCGCGCGTCGAGGGCTCCGATCGTGCATCTGAAACCAAAAACACAATTGTTGAAGGTCGTCGATC
>CAZMGX010000137.1:10533-11408 GCA_964565915.1 uncultured Gemmatimonas sp. | reverse complement strand
GTCCTCCGCACGGTGTCCACCGCCTCCTCGATCAGGGTGCTGCGGTCGTAGACTGGTCGCACGACCACGCCGGGTGGCAATCCGGCCTCTGCACCAGCAAGCGCGGTCTTCACGCGCTGGATGGTTGCGAGCGCATTCTCGCCGAATCGCATCACCACGATGGCGCCGACGGCGTCACCACGCCCGTCCAGATCCGTGATGCCGCGGCGCACCGCTGGTCCGATGGTCACGCGTCCAAGCTCGGCGACGCGCACCGGTATTCCCGAGGCGCTGACGCTCACGACCACATTTTCGATATCGCTGATCCCCGAGAGGTAGCCCAGCCCCCGCACCATGTACTCGCGTTCGGACAGCTCCATCACCATGGCGCCCACGTCGCGATTCGCACTCTGGATCGCCGACATGACGCGGGTAATCGGTACGCCGTACGCGAGCAGCTTCGCGGGATCGAGATCGACCTGATACTGCTTCTCGAAGCCGCCGACACTCGCCACTTCGGCCACGCCCGGAACGGCGGTGAGCACGTAGCGGAGATACCAGTCCTGCACGCCGCGCAGTGCGGCGAGGTCAAGCCGACCCGTCGTGTCCTCGAGCGCATACTGGTACACCCAGCCAAGCCCTGTCGCGTCGGGACCCAGTGTTGGCGAGACATTGCTCGGGAGTCGGCTCCGCAAGCCGCTCAGGTATTCGAGCACGCGCGTGCGTGCCCAGTAGAGATCCGTCCCGTCCTCGAAAATCACGTACACGAACGACACGCCGAAGAACGAGTAGCCGCGGACCGTCCGTGCGCCCGGCACCTTGAGCATCTCGGCCGCAATCGGATACGTCACCTGATCTTCAACGATGCGCGGCGCCTGCTCTCCGAAGTCCGCCTG
>CAZMGX010000137.1:0-10523 GCA_964565915.1 uncultured Gemmatimonas sp. | reverse complement strand
ACGGTGCGGAGCGCCCAGACGCCACCAACCGCGAGCGCGGCGGACACCAGCAGGACGATGACGCGGTTGCGCACCGACCACGCGATGACGCCGCGAATCATGGCGTGCCCCCGTTGCGCTTCGTTGGGCGCTGTTTCGGTGGCGAGGCTGGAGGCCGTGTCGCTGGAGGCATTGCCATGCCGGGCATTCCGGGCATGTCAGGCACCTTTTGCGGTGGCTTCGCCGCAGGTGCTGGTGCCACTGGTGCTACGCGTGGTGCCGGCGATGGAGACGTCATGTCCATCCCCGGCATGTTGCCCATTCCGCCCAACGCTGACCCGAGGTTGGATTCGGCGTCGACGAGAAAGGTGGCCGAGGCGACGACAGTGTCCCCCAGCGCAACGCCTCGGAGAATCTCTACGCGCTCGTCGGAGGCCGCTCCGACTTCCACCGTGCGCGGCTGCAGCTGGCCGTTGGGGAGCTGTACGAACACCATCTGTCTGTCACCGGTCGCCAAGACGGCACCGCGCGGGACCGTCAGTACCGCGCCACGCGCATCACTCTCGATCCGGAGCGTCGCGTACATCCCCGGCATGAGCCGCGATGCGGGGTTCGGCAGGGACACGCGGACCCGAGCGGTACGCGTGTCTGGTGAGAGCGTGGGGTACACATAGGCAATGCGGCCCGACATTGACACGCCGGGGAGTGCATCGAACGTCGCCGTCGCGGGCTGCCCGACGCGCATCGCGCCCAAGTCGCGCTCGTAGACCTCGGCGTCGACCCACACGCTCGAGAGGTCGGCGACGCGATAGATCGGATCGCCTGCCATGATGCGTTGCCCGACGGTCACGTTCTTTTCGAGGACCACACCGCCGACCGGGGTGTAGATCGTGAGCGCGCGTTGAGCCGTGCCCGCGCGCTCGATCCGGACGATTTCTTCTTCGCTCACATCCCACCACCGCAGGCGCCGACGCGCCGCCTGCACCAGATCCTCGGCACCGGCACGCGTATCCGCGCTGCTCTCGGTCACGTCGCGCGTCAGCTGGCGCGCCAGGAACAGTTCTTCCTGCGCCGTCACTAACATGGGTGAGTAGAGCGTCAGGAGCGGAGCGCCGCGCGCCATGCGCTGGCCGGTGAAGTCCACGTACAGCCGCTCGACCCATCCGTCGACCTTGAGTGTCACCGTGCGCACCAGAGTCTCGTCGACGACGACCTGCCCCACGCTGCGGACCTCACGCCCGAGGGGCTCCTGGGTGACGGGCGCAAACGTCACTCCGATGCGCCGCCCACTCGCGGCATCGAGCATCACAGAGCGGGCGCTGTCGCTGACCGCCCCGCCCATCGTCGCGTGATCGACGGCAGCTGCTGTCGCGGGTGGACCGGGGACCGGCCGCGTGAACCACCACGCCGCGGTCACGGCGACCACAGGGACGAGCATCAGCACGCCCACGCGTGCGACGCGCTGCACGACACTTCGCCTCGGCATGCGTGTCGTCGGTGAACCTGACGTCGGTGCCTTGTCGCTGGGGTTCGTGTCCAGTTCGCTTGCCATCATCGTGTCCCCGCTGGTGCGAGCAAAGGTTGACTGACCAGCGTCTCGAGGTCGGCCCACGCGCGCCCCTCCGCCGCAGCGAGTGTCACGAGCTCCTCGCGATAGCGGTTGACTGTCATGCGGTTTTCGATGACGGTCATGAAGTCGACCGCGCCCGACCGGTACGAAGCCAGTGCCGAGGCGGCGGCCGCTTCCGCTTGCGGCAAGACCGTGTGCCGATACAGCGCCCCGAGTCGCCGGGCACGCGACAGTTCGGCATGGGCTTCGGCAACCCGTGCGCGTGTGTCGGCCTGCATGGCCCGAAGCTCTGCTTCGGACATTGCCCGCAATGCGGCGGCTTCAACTCGCATTGGCAGCTGGCGTGAGCCGGCGAACACCGGGAGCGAAGCACCTATCATCAGGCTGGCCATCCGGTCAGTCCCCATCGGCATCGCGCGCTCGCCGTACTGCACGCCCACCTGCAGATCGGGCCATCGTTCGCGTCGTGCCAGCCGCTCATCGGCAACGGCAGCGCGCACTTCCGCTTCGCCCGCGGCGAGCATCGACCGGCTCCGCAGCGCGAGAGTTGCAAGTATTGAGCGCTCGGGGATGGAGTCGGGAAACGTCGGCAGGACGGGCGTGCCCTCGACGGCGGACTCGGGCAGGTCGACCGTCGCGGCAAGCCGCGCTCGCGCCGCCTCGGCCATCACTTCCATGCGAATGATCTCCTCGTCCATGCGCGCGAGCTCGACGCGTGCGCGCAGGACGTCGGACTGCCGACCCTCGCCAACCCGGTACATCGCCGTCGCTACGGCCGCCGCGTCCTCCAGCAGCCGTCGGGTACCACGCGCGATCTCGATGCGCTCACCAGCGGACCACCGCTCGTAAAATGCCATCGCCGCCGCGGCGCGAACATCCCACCGCACGGCCGCGGCCCGTGCACCCTCGGCCTGCGCGCGCGCGCGCGCGACGTCGCCGGCCGCGGCCAGCTTCCCGGGCAGCGGAACCATCTGCATGAGCTGTAACTGGCGCATGCCGAGCGTCGCATCGGGTGTGAGACGCGGCACGTTGTAGTTCATCAGCCCGAGTTGCAGCTCGGGGTCCGGTGGCTTGGTGGCGCCGGCCACGCGAGTGGCGGCGGCACGCGAGAGCTCCGTCGCCGCGCGGATGCGTGGGCTCGTACGATCCACCGCCTCATAGACCGCATTCAAGGAAAGAGTCGTGTCGACGCGAGCCGGGTGTGGCGCACCCTCCGAATGTCGCGACGGCTCCGCAGTCCTCAGCGGAGGCCTTTGTCCCCCCGCCGTTCGCGCGATCGCGGCGCCCAGCGTGCAGCACGCGATGATCGACATCGCGCGAGCAAGGCGAGTGAGCCCGCTCGAGGGCACCACCGCGGCTGCGCGACGCAGCGCACTTGGCACGAGGCGAAGCGGCGTCGCGAAAATACCCGGGGCTGAGGGTCCCCACGCGGTGACCGGCGCCCACTCGTGAACCACTACACGTTCGGACGGCCGCATCATTCGGTTTCCCGACGGGTTGAGGAGGGCCAGACACGATTCAACTTTCACTGTTTACGCAGCGTAAAGCTGACAAGTACATTATTGGGGCGCCAGTGAGTGATCCCCCGAACTCCTGTGAGGGACTTCCCGACAGAACGCCGGTGATTGCGACTCGAGAGCCACAGTCTGGGGCTGGCACATCGACGACCTCAAGCCCGGTGGTCGCCGATGCGCATCCCGAGCACGCCGCCGCTACATGTTCGCCATCGTCCGACATTCCGTCGCGCACCGGCGACAGGCTTCTGCGCAGATCCGACAGTGTTCGTGATGCTCCGCATGTTTCTCACACTCCGCGGCGCACGCATCGCAGGCGTCGGCGCAGGCAGCGCAAACCGCTGCCACCGATGGCCCACCGCGCGCGATCACGCGCACGGCCGTCACACAGGCGTCCGCACAATCCCGGTCGAGACGGATGCACGCCGCCAGCGTGTTCACATCTTTCTCGTCCAGACAGGCATCGGCGCACATTTCGCAGGCCACCAGACATTCGACGGCGGACTCCAGGCAAGCGTGATGCGCCGACGTGTTGCTGCGCAGGTAGGTCCCAAGCTCAATAGTTGCCATCATCGTCTCCGGAACGGGGTTCCCACACATCACGGCGACCCGAATGGTCGCCGTGATATCTCAACGAACTCAGGATTACGCGCTTCCCGGTGGCGATCGTGAAGGTTGCGCAGTCCCGGGCAAAGCGCACTGTTCGCTGGTGTCGCTCCTGAAACGCTGCAATTCCATCAACAAATGGACCATCGGAGTTGTGGTTCATGACTATCGCATAACCACGGGATTGAAGACGACTGACTGCTGACCAAGGACGGCGGGCGTCTTGCTCTCCCGCGCCAGCGTCTTCGGTCTGCCGTCTGCCGTCCGGCTCGTCTGGCAGCTTCACCACTGTGGGCCATTCGTAGTCGCCGTTTCAGGATGGGCACTCGCAAATGAGTGCCTCACCGTGGATAGAAGGTGATGGCGTCGTGGTTCCTGAACCATCGTCCGGAAGGTTGATCTTTTACAGCGCGTAGAATACTCCGTGAGGAGCAGTGTCACTCCATTCGATCGGGACGTGCGTGCCTCGCTCATGCGAGCGATTGCCTGCCGCGCATGGTTGGTGAGAATTGCGTGGTGCACGACACGGCATCGGCGTAGCGCCTCGCAAGGCTTGTGTCGGCACCACGTTTACCGATGAGGCATGACATGACAATTCGCGTGCATTTGATCCTCAATGCTCTGGCCATGCTGCTGGCCGTTCCGCTCAGCGGTGCCATCACCATTGCCGTAGCGCAAACGGGCAAGCCGCCAGCCACGATGCCGTCACATCAGGGCGACATGAAGGGCCAGCCCGGCATGGGAGGCATGATAGCCGGCCCACACCATGCGCTGGCCGCAGCGTATCGGAACAATCTCGCTACGTTTGCTCGCGCGGTGCAGGAGCAGGCCAAAAGGGCGAAGTCCATTGACCTTGATCTGGCGAGACCGGCGGTTGCTGAAATGCGTCGGAGCTACGACCAGATGCAGGTGCATCACAAGGCGCAGATGACGCTGATGAGCAGCAACATGACATCGATGGCGGGTGACAGCTCGAAGCACTCCACCTCGACGTCCATGATGCCGATGATGCAGACGATGGAGACGCACATGACCGGTCTGGCGGAGCATCTCAGCGCCCTCGAGGCCGAGGTGCGTATCAGTGTCCCGTTGCCGACAAAGGTATCGGCGCACACCGCCGAGATTCTCAAGCATTCTGACGGTTTGTCCGAGCTGTCGGGAACGTCGGCCCGGACGAAATCGGCGGCAGGCAAACCCACGTCACGCAAGTGAGGTCGCAAATCATGACGTCTTCACAGTCTTTCCTCTCTGTGTTCGGTGCTGATCACATCCGCCGGTCGGCAATATCATTGGCCACCGCGCTCGTTCTGATCGCTTGTGGTGACAAAGCGTCGGACGGAACCGTGCCCGACGGCATGGCCATGGGGTCGAACGCGAACGGTGCCACGATGGATTCAGCGACCGGCGGCATGTCGGGAATGGATCACGCCGGGATGGGCGCAATGACCGGCAACGCAGACCAGGATTTCCTGCGCATGATGAGTGATCATCACAAAGGTCTTGTCGTCATTGCCCAGGCGGCGAAGGACAACGCCACGGCGTCCGAGGGCGTACGCGCCGACGCGCGTACGCTCGATGCCGCGCAGACGGCTGAGATCAGCGCCATGGTCACGATGCTCGATACGGCATACCAGGATTCGTATCAACCCACCGTGTCGCCGGACAACAAAGCGATGGCGGACGCCCTGGCCGCGCAGTCGGGCGAGGCCTACGATCGCTTGCTTTACGAGACCATGGTCAAGCACCATCAGCAAGCGATCGCGATGGTGGATGACCATCTTTCCAAGCTCACGCGGCCGACGGTTCAAGCCATGGCTGCGCAGATGAAGGCGGACCAATCGCGCGAGTTGTCCACGTTTCGGCGGAAAGCCGGGGGATGATGCGCTGAACGAGGCGGGCAGCGCGATAGTTCAAACAACCGGCGGCGTCCTACAATCGCACGCGCCGCAACAGTTGTGCATTCACCGCGACGATGATCGTACTGAACGACATCAGCACCGCGCCCATCGCCGGCGTGAGGATGATCCCCCACGGCGCGAGCACGCCGGCCGCAAGCGGAATGGCCACGATGTTGTAACCAGCTGCCCACCAGAGATTCTGCACCATTTTTCGATACGTCGCGCGTGACAGGTTCACGATGCGCGACACGTCGCGCGGGTCGCTGCGCACGAGCACGACATCGCCGGCCTCCACCGCGACATCGGTGCCGGCCCCAATCGCGATACCCACGTCGGCCGTGACGAGCGCTGGCGCGTCATTGACCCCATCCCCCACCATGGCCACGCGCTTTCCCTGTGCCTGCAACCGCTCGATGTTCGCGGCCTTCTGGTCGGGCAGCACCTGCGCCAGCACGGTGCGAATTCCCAGCTGACGCGCCACGGCATCAGCCACCGCCTGAGCGTCGCCGGTCATCATGACGACCTCCATGCCCGCCGCCTGCAATTGCTGCACGGCGTCGGCGGCTTCTGGTCGCACCGCATCCGCCACGGCAAAGGCCGCGATCGTGCGCCCCGATTCAATCAAATAGATCACACCTTGGCCGTCCTTCATGACGGCGTCGGTAAACGTCTGGATACCGACACTCGGCGACAGGCCCAGACTCGCGAGCAGGTTCGGCCCGCCTCCGGCAAGATGCCGTCCCTCGACGACCGCGCGCACGCCGCGTCCGGGTATCGACTCGAATTGCGTAGACGTCGGCACTACGAGGGCGCGCTCGGCCGCGCTCGTGACGATGGCGCGCGCTACCGGATGTTCCGCATCGCGTTCGAGCGCAGCCGCAAGGCGCAAGGCGTCATCCTCACTCAACCCGTCTGCCGTCTTCATCGCGACCACGCGATGTGCGCCGAGTGTCAAGGTGCCCGTCTTGTCGAAGACAATGGTGGTGAGATTCCTCGCCTCTTCCAACCCTCGGCGATTGCGAATCAACAGCCCGCTCTGTGCACCGAGGGTCGTGGAAATGGCGAGTACGAGCGGCACGGCAAGCCCCAGCGCGTGCGGACAGCTGATCACGAGCACGGTGACGAGGCGCTCGACCGCCGTGGCCATGGTGGCACCACTTGCGAGCCACGCGATAAACGTCAACAGGCCGGCACCGATAGCGATGGCCGTAAGCCAGAGCGCCGCGCGGTCGGCCAGCATTTGCGCGCGGGAACGCGAGGCTTGCGCCTGTGCCACCAGCCGCATGATGCCGGCGAGCGCCGTGCGTTCACCCGTGCCGGTGACCTCGACACGCAGCGATCCGGTGCCGTTCATGGCGCCCGCGACGACGTTCGCACCCTCCGCCTTGTCGACGGGCACAGACTCTCCCGTGATCAATGCTTCGCTGACCGCACTGCGTCCCGCACGCACGATGCCATCGGCCGGGATGCTCGCGCCCGGGCGAACCAGCACCACGTCCCCGTTCTTCAGCGCGCCAATGGGAATGTCCTGCAGACGCTCGTTGGCTCCCGTGCCCTCCACGCGAACCGCTGTCGCGGGCAGCAGCTTGGCGATTTCTCCCAGCGCACCCTGCGCTTGCGAAATGGACCGCATTTCGAGCCAGTGCCCCAACAACATGACCGTGACGAGTGTCGCGAGTTCTTCCCACAGCGGCATGCCGGGGTACCCAACAAGCACCACCACGCTGAACACAAAGGCCACGCTGATCGCGAGCGAGATCAGCGTCATCATGCCTGGCAAACGACTACGCAGTTCGCCCCAGGCGCCCTGCAGGAACGGCAGACCGCCGTACACGAATACGGCGGTGCCGAACACCGGCGGAATGAGCGTTGCACCGGGAAACATCGGTGCGGTGTAGGCAAACGCCCGTTGCAACATGTGCCCCCACGCCAGCGTCGGGAGCGTCAGCACCAGCGCAAGCCAGAACTTGCGCCTGAACATCTGTACGGAGTGGCCGGCATGCTTGTCGTGCGCGGCATGGTCGGCCACTCCCGGATCGCCTGCTGCCTGCGGTGCGAGAGACTCACGCGCCGCAGGCGGATCATCGCCAGCGCCGTGGTGCGCATGCGGATTGTGCACGCGATCCCCGGGACTGCGGCAGCGTGACGCTGCGCGCTAGTGCTTCGTGCCGACGTTGAACACGAAGGTCGTGCGCGAGACATCCCACTCATTCGCGGTGCCGCCCGCTTTGCGGCTCGCATAGGCGGAACGCAGCATGACCGGTCCGGCCTTGCCCAACGGAAGGTGAACCATCCCTTTTGCGTCGGCGGTGTACGGGACGTAGGTGACGGACGTTGTCGCGGCGGTGGCGCTGTCGAGCCCGAGCGCAAGCTCGATGCCGATACCGGCCACCGGGGTTCCGTTCCCGAGCACCCGGACGTGGAGGGTGTCGCCAACGTGGACATGCGAAGGATCATTCACCGGCACGAACTCAAGGCGCAGCCCCGCTGGCTTCGCGAACGCGCGGGGACCACCGCGACCGACTTCGGTGATGGTCGCGGCGTACGACGCCGCCGTATAAATCACGCTGTCCAGACCAGCGAACGTCTTCTCGCGTTCAAGGCGCGCGGCTTCGGCCGCGCCACCTTCTGCCTTGAGGAAACGAACGATCCCTTCGGAGGGCTGGCGAAATACGCGAGGCGCGAGCCCAACGACGATCAGGTACTGGCCCGCAGCGGCCGGCTTCTGATGCAACTTGAGCGATGTTCCCACGACCGACATCTCGGTGATTTTCGTGGACGAGCTCGCGCCGATGATGCGCGCGTCCACCACCCGCTCGGCCTGCACCGCCGAGCCTTCGGGAAACTTGGCGCCGCCAGAACGACCATTCACGTGGACGGTCGCGTCAGCGCCGAAGGCGAACATGTCGGGAATGATCCAGAAATCGTGTGCGGCTGCGGTCGACGCCCCGGCGACGAGCGCCACGGCGACGAGGGCAAGGCCGCGACGGTAGGGCGTCGACGAGGTCTGGCGAGGGGGGGTAAACATGGGGAGATCCTTCGACCGGGTTGGGGGGCAGACACGGAGGTGATGCTGCCGTACAATACGGGTACTTTACGCTTTGTAAAGCTCATCCGTCGGTCTCACGCCACTTCTGTCCGGTCGCTCCCATGTTCTCTCTGCGCGATCTCACGGTCGGCACTCGCCCGCGCCGACGGCTGCGCACGGCCGCGATGCTCGCGGCGGCGCTGACCTGTTCGGCGACTCTCCTGCGAGCCCACGACTTCTGGTTGATCCCCGACGCGTTCGCGGTCACCCCTGGCGGACGCTTGGCGCTTCGTGGCCAGACGTCGAGTCTGTTCCCGAGCAGTCTGTCGGCGGTCACGCCGGATCGCATCGTGGCCGCGCGTGTGGTTACGGCCGACGCCTCCGTCGCCGTGCGCAATCTTTCCGTACGCGGCACATCACTGAGACTTGACCATCCTGCGACTGGGACGGGCCAGCATCTGGTCGGCGTGCAACTGGTCCCACGGTCCGTGCGCGAGTCGCCGGCCAGCTTTCGGCGGTATCTCGACCTCGAAGGGGCGCCCGAGGCACGGCTACGGTACGAGCGCGAGGGACTGTTGCCGCGCGTTGGCGGCGACAGCATCACGCGTCGTTATGCCAAGTACGCCAAAACGGTGATCGAGGTGGGTCGGGGACCGCGCGCTTTTCAGCGACGGCTTGATCACCCGCTGGAGTTTGTGCCGCTCTCCGATCCAGCAGCACTCCGCGTCGGGGATACGCTGCGCGTGCGACTCGTGTTGCTCGGCACGCCGGCGACGGCGGCCTACCTCCATGCGGGTTCTGTTCCGGTCGCACCGAGCGCGCTGACCGACACCGCCACGGCGCGCCGTGCCGCCGCGAGCGATGTGAAGCTGCAGACCGATGCCAGCGGTGTCGCCAGCGTCGTCGTGACGCGACCCGGCCTGTGGAACGTTCGCACACTGCAGATCGTCCCGGCGGCCAAAGGCTCCGGCGCCGATTGGGACGTGCACTGGGCGACGTTGGTGTTTTCCGTCGCACGTCGCTGACCGCACACCGCACTCACCACTGGACCAGCCGGAGTGAGACGTCAGGAGGCTCGCGATCTGAGGAAGATGATCACGATCACGAGGGCATTTCCGTGGCCACCAAAACCGCCGTGACCACGAGCACCATCACGGCCAACAACAGTTCCACGCCTGACGACCGTTGCAGCCGCACCGTCGCGCGCGATTCACCGAGCCGCGGCAGGACGCGGCGCCAGTTGAACGCGCCGACGCTGGCCATCGCACTCACGAGCACCACCTTGACGAGCAGCAGCTGTCCATACGTACTGGAGACTAGTGCGGGCCACGTGCCAACATTTCGCCACGCGGCGAGCACGCCACTGATGCCCACCACTGCCGCGAAGCAGAGCGCAGCCGGGCTGAACGCCGAGACCGCCCGAGCGACGAGTCGGTGCCCGGCATCTCCTTCCATGCGCACGAGCGTCGGGATCGCGACAACGGCCATGATCCACAGCCCGCCGATCCACCCGCCAACACCAACGACGTGCAGCACGTCGATCGCTTCGGCGACGCGTGTGGCCGCCGCCGGGTGTCCGGAGAGTGACATGGTCCACGCTAGCGCGAGCGCGACCAATCCCAGGAACGGCCATCCAAAGCGCTTGTCCTGACGAATGCGCGAGACGGCGATCCATCCCGCCGCCCATGCGGCGACGGCGAGCAGCCACGCGTGACCCCATCCAGAGTCGACCAGCAGCGCGCGCAGCGATTCGAGGTTGGGCACCGCGTATTCGAAGTACACCATGTGCTGCGCCGCCAGACGAGCCACCTGCACCGTTGCCAGCACGCCGAGCACCCCACGTGCCCAACCCCACAGCTGCCGCCGCAGCACCGCTATCGTCGCCGACGCAATGTTCTCGTCGCGCGCGAGACGGGACAGCAGCGTCG
>CAZMGX010000136.1:0-11585 GCA_964565915.1 uncultured Gemmatimonas sp. | reverse complement strand
TCCGATCGGCCACGGCTGCCAGTCCCGCACCGACTACGCCCGGGCGATCGGTGATGATCGTCCGGGCTACGCCGCGGCCAGCGCCTCGATGGCCTTGGCGAGGTCGAAATCCTTGGTGGTAATGCCGCCCTGATCGTGGGTGGACAGGGCGAAATGCACCTTGGTGTAGCGGATGTCCACGTCGGGGTGGTGGTTCATCGATTCGGCGATGGTCGCCACCCGCGCGAGAAACGCGATCCCATCGGGAAACGCCGCGAAGTGATAGGTCTTCACGAGCGTATCACCTTTTCGCGACCAGCCGGGCAGGGTGCCCAGACCTCGCTGGATTTCGATATCGGAGAGCGCTGGCATAGGATGTGACGATAGGGTCTTTCGCACGCCGGGACAATGCGACACGACAATCCCACGCCGTAACGGACTCGTGGGCGACCGCCCGGCACCGGAAGACTGTTCGTCCATCGGCCTCCATTGGCGATTGCGCTTTCGGCTTTTATTCGGTATCCGTTCATGGTGCCCGCAAACCCGCTCCCGGTGTTGGCGCTCGCCGTCGACGATGCCCCGTGGCGTCATCTGGCCGACCAAGCCGACCTCACGTACCACGCCGCGCCGTTCAGCGGGATCTTCAATCCACCGTCGGCCACGGGCATGGCCTTCTGGTCGATCAACCCGTACGTCGGCTGTGCGTTCGGCTGCGCCTATTGCTACGCGCGCGATACTCATCGGTGGACGCTCGAACGCGCGGGCGACGTCGGCGCGCAGATTGCCGCGGCGATGCCGCCATGGCTGGCCTTCGAGCGCCGGGTGCTGGTGAAGGTGAACGCGGCGCAGCGAGTCCGCGAGGCACTGCGCTCGACACGCGCACCGAGGCCGGGCGACTCCTTGGTGATCGGATCGGCTACGGATCCGTACCAACCCGCCGAACGGAGCTTCCGCGTCACCGGCGGCATCCTCGAGGCGTTGCTGGAGACACGCGATTTGCGCATCACCATCATCACGAAAAGTCCGCTGGTCACGCGTGATGTCGATGTGCTGCAGCGACTCGCCGTGCGCGGCCGCGTGGGCGTGCACATCACGATCACCACGTTGGACCGCGAGTTGGCGCGGAAACTCGAACCGCGCGCCCCGACACCGGAGGCCCGGCTGCGCGCGGTTCGGCGGCTGGCCGATGCCGGCATCGACGTCAGCGTGAACTGTATGCCGGTGCTGCCGGGCATCACCGATGATCCTCGAGCGCTTGCTGACCTCGTGGCGCGAGTGGCCGAGGCCGGTGCGAAACACTTCGCCGCGTGCGCGCTGCGGTTGCGGGCTGCCTCGAAGCGTCGGTATCTCCCGTTCGTTCGTGAGAGTTTTCCCGCACTCGCCGATCGCTACGAACGCACGTACGCGCAGAGTGTCTATGCGCGGGAGAGCTACCGGCAGGGGCTCGCCGAGTGCGTGGAGCGGCTGTGCCACGCGCATGGGCTGACGCCGCGACCGGGGCGGTACCGTACATCCGACGATGGGGACCTCGAACCCGCCCCTGGTGCCGCAGGTGCAGACGGAACCGCGCCCTCGGACGGGTCACGCGTCGAGCAGCTGTCCTGGTGGCCGTGACTGGTCGCGGTCGGGTCGAGGTTGGTTCACGGCTGGGTCGCGGATTGCTTGCCGGATGACGGACCGACACGCAGCATTCACGGAGCGCCTTCGCGGCACGTTGCAGTACCGACGCTCGTCCCGTTCCCGATCAGGTCCTGCCTCATGCCGCTGGTGTCCCGTGCTGTCCGGTTGCCGCATGTCGTGATGATGACGCTGCTCACGGCGCTCATCGTGGGCCTGATGAGCGTGAACACCGGACTCAACGCGCAATCCGCCCCGCGGCCGCGCATCGTGCGCGCCAGCGAGCTGCCCGGCTTCGCCTATCCGATCAGCGGCGATCTGGAAACATTCGTGCGTGCGCCGGACTCGGCGCCCGCGCGGGCACTCGGCAACGCGGTGCGTCGCCATATCGACTCGGTGTTGGTGGCGTACGACATCGCCGACGTGGGCCTGACGCGTTCGCTCAAGGGCACGCTGCTGCAGATCGCCATGCTGGAGTGGCGCGATGACGACGCCATGCGTTTGGTCGACGAACGACGGGCATTGTCGGTCAAGGTTGGCGCGCGATTGATGACGGGGCTCGAAGCGCGCGCGATGATTGCGGCGCGACGGCTCCATCCCGACGTACGTTCGGCTGACTTCGCGCGCGAAACCGGACGGCAGTTGCTCACCGCGCTGCGGGCCTTGCCGTACGACTCGGTGCAGAACGAACTGCGCGAAGCCAAGGCGGGCCTCACGTTCTTTTCGGAAGCGTTGATCATCGGACCGCTGCGCACTGAACTGCAGCCGGTGGTGGATCGCCAGGGCGCGATCCCCTTCTCGGCCGCACGCGAGGTGATCGGTGTCATGTTTGCGCTGCGCTTCGAGGTGCCGCTCAAGGGCGTATTGTTCGCGGCGTACGACAGCGTGCTGGCGGGTCGTACGAACGCCACCAAGGCCGATCTCTGGGCGGCGCGTTCTGTGGTGCTCACGGAGACGGATCGGTGGCGACCGGTTGCCGTCGGCATCTGGGACAGCGGGCTCGACACCACGGTGTTTGCCAAACAGCTGCAGCGTGATGCGCAGGGCCGGCCGCTGATGATGGCGTTCGATCAGTTCTTCCGCGCGACCGATTCGCCGATGGCGCCGTTGCCGCCTGAGTTGCTGACGCGACAGGCCGAAATGAACCGGCTCTTCAAGGGGCTGAGTGATCTGGACGCGAACATCGACAGTCCGGACGCGACGTTCGTGAACACCCGGATGGCGTCGTTGTCGGCGGACAGCGTCACCATCTACGACGACTGGATGGCGCAGTGGAACGGGTATTCCCACGGCACGGCGGTCGCGAGTGTGGCGGTGGCCGGCAATCCCGCAGCGCGCATCGTCCTGGGGCGGATGCAGTTCAGTCATGGTGCGGTCCCCGATCCCTGTCCATCGCGCGTCAATGCGCAGCGCGAGGCGGCGATGCTGGCGCGGATGGTCGATTTCTTTCGTGCGCAGGACGTGCGCGTGGTGAACATGTCGTGGGGACGTCCCGAGAGCGGGTTTCTCAGCGAACTCGAACGTTGTGCCCCGCAGTTGAGTGCCAGTGAGCGTGCGTCGATCGCGCGATATGCCGTCGACACGCTGCGTCGGGCGATGATCGCCGGCATGCGCACCTCGCCGCGCATCCTGTTCGTGGCCGCCGCCGGGAATGCCGGCAACAACACCGAGTTCAACGACTTTGCGCTGCGCATCGACCTGCCCAACATGTTGCTCGTGGGGGCGGTCGATCGCGCGGGAGACGAGGCCTCGTTCACCAACACGGGCCCCTTGGTGCAGCTGTTTGCCAATGGCTACCTGGTCGAGACGCGGGTACCGGGTGGTGGCACCGAAGCCGCCTCCGGGACCTCGTTCGCCGCGCCCGGTGTCGTAAATACCGTGGCGAAGATGCTCGCCGTACAGCCCACGCTCAGCACCGCGCGCGTGAAGGACATCCTGCTGCGTACGGCCGACGTGCGCGGATCACGGCGTCTGCGCGTGATGCATCCCGCGAAAGCCGTTGCCGAAGCGAGGTCTCGTCGATGACCGCATGCGACTCCACCCATCCTGCAGGCCCGCTGCCATGAACCACGTCTCTCGCTGGCGCTCGGCGTTGCTCGCCATCCTGCTCGTCTGCGTACTCGCGCCCATCGCGTCGTCGCAACGCCGGGGTGGCGGGTTTGGTGACCCGTACGTGGCGCCCAACACCCCGTACAACGGGCGCTTCACCTTTGCGCGCATCCGCTACACGCAAGGGTACCGCCTGGCGTGGGGGGTGGACTATCCGCGCATGGAGCTCAACTTCCTCACCATTCTGGAAGACCTGTCCAAGCTGTGGCTGAACAAGACGAAGACGAACGTCTATACGCTGGACGATCCGGAGTTGTCCAAGCACACCGTCGCGTGGCTGACGGAACCGGGCTACTGGGTGCCGACGGAGGCTGAGGCGAAGGGACTGCGCGAGTGGCTGACGCGAGGCGGGTTCCTGATCGTTGACGACTTCTTCTTCGAGCAGCAGTGGAGCGTGTTTGAACGCTCCATGCGGATGGTGTTGCCGGATGTCCGCTTCGTGCGCCTCGATGCCTCGCATCCGATCTTCAATACGTTCTTCACGATCCGGAATCTGGAGGAGATGCATCATCCGTCCACGGCGGCCGCGGTGGCGGAGTATTACGCGATCTACGAAAACAATGACCCGAAGGGGCGGATGCTGGCGGTGATCAGCTTCAACAATGACATTGGGGATTACATGGAGTGGTCGGGTGGCGGCTGGTATCCGGTGAACCTGTCGAACAATGCGTACAAGTATGCGACGAATTTTCTGTTGTACGGTCTCATGCATTAGCGATTGGTCGTGCGCGTGCGCGGCCGAGCGTGGTACGTGCTTACACGATCATCCGCGCGACGTTGTAGGCACTCATCAGCGGGTCCCGCGTGGCAACCTGCAGGCCGCGCTCTTGTGCCTGGGCAATCAACATGCGGTCGAATGGATCGCTGTGATGCCACGGCAGTCGTGCGCTTCGTCTCGCGTCGTCGGCCGTGACAGGGAGTTCGGTGAATCCCGTCTGCAGGGCCGCCGCGAGCCACTGATCCGGCAACGTGAGCTTGCCCTTTGCGGCCTTGATCTCCAACTCCCACACTGACGCCGCGCTGAAGTACACGGCGCGACGCGCATCGCTGATCGCCGCGCGCGCTGCTGGTGTCAGGCGCGCCGGGTCATGCAGCGCCCACAGGAGCGCGTGCGAGTCGAGCAGCAGGTTCACGCGCTTTCGTCCGTGCGAGGTGCAGGCTCAGCAACGCGTCGAACCGGCGCGGGCTCCAAGGCTCCCTCGTAGAACAGGGCGTCCATCTCCGGGTCCGGCGCCCAGCAGTCGTCCGACTCAGTGATTTGCCCGGCGAGCATGCCGAGTGGGCGCGGCCCTCCCATCGAGGCCACCGGGACAAGACGCACGAGCGGCGTACCGGCCTTGGAGATCACCACCTCCTCCCCCGCGAGCACCTCGGCGATCAGTCGGGACAGCTGGGTTTTTGCGGCGTGGATGTTGACGATCTTCATTAAACTAAGTTTAGTCCAACTGTTTTATCTGTCAATGAAAGCATTTTAGCGCGATTTCGTCCGCGTGCTTGGATCCAGTCACGGTGAATGCGCATGCCGACCTTGCCTCTAGCCATCGGCAACACTTTCGGTTTTTATTCGGTATGCCGGCCGTCGTCCTTTCCCTGCCCCAGCCCGACGCTCCTGCGGTGCCCACGCTCACCGCGCTCCGCACCCAGCTCCAGGCGGTCGTGGCCGGAGGGCGGACGGCCGGCAATCCGTGGGAAACCGGCATCGCGGCCCTCGACCGGGCGCTGGGCGGCGGGATTCCGCGGGGGCGCATCACCGAGGTCGTGGGGGCACTGGGCGTCGGCAAGACGGCCCTGCTCCGTCAGGTCGCAGCCCGGGTGCTGCAGACCGGCGGGTGGGTGGCCTGGATCGATGCCCAGCGGACCCTCGCGGCCGCGCCGTGGGCCGGGATGGGCGATCGCCTCGTGGTGATTCGTCCGCACGACCACAAGCGCAGTGCGTGGTGTGCCGACCTGCTGCTGCGCAGTGGTGTGTTTGCGCTGGTCGTACTCGATGGTGCGCCGGCCTTGTCGCGTGTGCATGGCGTGCGACTCGCGCAGCTCGCGCGTGAACGGGATGCCGCGTGTGTCGTGCTGCAGCAGGACACCCGCCCCAGTCGCGTCAGTGGGGCCGTGCGATTGCGACTCGATAAACGCAGTGCACCATCGCGCAATACGCAATCGCGCAGTGCACACAATCGACAGTCGACCCGTGGGTTTGTGGTAGTCGTGGAGAAAGGTGGGCCCAGCAGTTCCAGTCGCAACGTTCGATCGATCGAGGTGAACAGTGACATCGTCATGGCGCATCGCGTGTGTACGGATTCCACGATTCCCGATCGGCGCGGCGTGGCACGCAGCACGCGTCGTCCCTGGGCCGCCGTCGGCGGCAGCGTCGACGACACCATCGCCCAGCCCGTCACCTGGGGCGGACTCGGCGTCTCCGTCGATGACGACATCCACACGCCTGCGACCCAAGCCCGCCGCCCCACTGGCGACACAACTCGCGCTGGCGTTCGCGGAGCAGACGGCGCAGCCGAGCGGTATCTCCCGCCACTCACCCCACGTGAGCGGGAACAGGAACGGCAACGATTCGACCGCGAGTTCGACAAGCGCACCCGCGACTGGACCAGTTATCGTGGACGTCGTCGCGCCGCCGAATCGTCATTCGGAAAAGGCGGGCGACGGGAACGTGCTCGGGAACGGGTCGGTGCGTCGATCGGATCCCACGGCGGCCAGGGCGGTCCACGCAAAAGCGACAGTCGCGACAGTCCGCCGCGACTCGGCCGCGATACGCGACACGACACCAAGCGCGACACCAAGCGCGACGCCAAACACCACGGCACACACGACCCGCGATCGCGCGCGACGTACCCCGACCCACGCCCCACACTGGGACGCGTCGCCGAGGGCGTTGGCTGACGACTCGCGGTTGCGGGCGGTGTCGTTGGCGGCCGGACAGGCGGGGGTGCGTGCCGGCATGACCCTCACCGAAGCGCAGGCGCGGTGTGCGGCGCTCGAAATCCGCACGTGGGATGACGGCGCCGTGAACGAAGCCGTGATCGCCGCGACGACGGCGTTTCTTGCGGCCAGTCCACAGGTCACTCCGGTGCAAGGCGCACCGGGCATGTGGTGGATTGGTGCCACCGGATTCAACGCACTCGGCGGCGAAGACACACTCGCGCGGACGTTGTTGTCGATTGCGCAACGGTGGCATCCTGATGCCCGCGTGGCGATCGCCGATTCGTGTGTCGCCGCGCGTGCGGCCACGTGGGCGCCGCGCGCGCGCAGTCGGGTGGTGCGTGAGCGTGATCCGTTGGCCATTCCCGATGGCATCACCACCATTCCCGGTGGACAGTGTGCCGCGTATCTCGCGCCGGCTCCATTGGGGCTCGTACCGATGGACGAGGATCTGCGTGATGCGTTGCGATCGTTGGGGCTACGCACGGTGGGGGCGCTGGCGGCGTTGGCCCCGGGTGATATCGAACGACGCTGGGGTGCCGAGGGGTTGGCAGCGTGGCGTCTGGCGCATGGGGATGATCCCCGTCGACCGGGATTGGTGCGGGTCGAAGCGACGCGTAGTGCGAGTGTCGAGTTGCCGGCGGCGGTCGAGAGTACCGCGCCCGTGTTGTTCGTGTTGCGCGCGCAGTTGGAGCGGTTGATTCGCGAGCTGGTGCACGATGGACGTGCCGCGGCGGCGGTGTCGATCACGCTCGTGTTGGACGCCGGTCGACACTGGGCGCTGGACGATGTGGGCAGCGACGGTCGTGATCACGAGACGTTTCAGGAAACGTCGAGTGATGCGGTGACGAGTATCACGCGTAAGACCGCGAACAGTGACTCGCGAGAACTCGCGCAGCATCGCAGTGCGTCACGAGACCATCAGGAGTTCGTGACATCGTCGTCATTGCTGGCCATTCCGCAGCGCAGCATTACGCGTGAGGTGCGGCCCGCGCGTCCGTTGGCGCGGTTGGAGCCGTTGTTCGATCAGTGCCGGGCGTTGTTGGAGCGATGGGTGATTCCTGCGCCGATCATCGGCATCACCGTTGGTATTCCCGCGACGGCGCCGCTCGCGGCGGATCAGGGTGATCTGTTGGTGCCCTCGTGGCGTGACGCGGCGATGAACGCCGAGTCGGTGTTTGCGCGACTGCGGGCTGCGCTGGATCCTGATCATGCTGGTGATGTCGTGGTGCGCGCCGTGCGGGGCGATGGACACAAACCCGAAGCTACAGGCCGGTGGGTGAGTGCCGACGCCATCGCCCAGGCGTCCGCCGCATTGCCTGCTGCGCCAGTTGTACATGCGACAATGGTTGATACGCCTGCCGTGTTGCGATTACTCGACGCGCCCGAAGAGGTGCAGGTCGAAGTGCCGCATGGTGTGCCTGATGCCGTGTGGTGGCGTGGTCGTCGCCTCGAGATCACCGATGCGGATGGTCCTGAACGACTGACCGGTGATTGGTGGCGCGCCGATGCGTTTGCGCGGGACTACTGGCGGTGTGCGGCGCGGGAGGAGGGGGAGTTGCTGGTGTATAGCGAGGCGGGGGGATGGTGGGTGCAGGGGTGGTACGACTGAATCCGCCATTCGCCGTGCGCACCGCGCGGTGACGTGTTGCAATAAGGCGACCCGCGACGCGAAGAAATGATGCCGTATTCTTCTGGGCGATGTCGCATGATCAGGGATGAGCACCCCAACTCTCCTGAGCGTACTGCGAGATCGCGCGGCCGTGCGCCGCTTCAGTCCGCGGACCACCAACGCCTACGCGCGTTGGGTTCGCGTGTTCGTCCGCTATCATCGCATGCAGCATCCACGCACCCTCGGCGCGGAGGCCGTGCGAGACTTTCTTGTGCATCTGGCGCGCGATCGGCAGGTGGCCGCCTCCACACAGAATCAGGCTCATGCTGCCTTGCGCTTTCTCTATCGCGACGTGCTGGAAGAGCCGCTGGCCGCCATCGATGGCCTGGTGCCGGCGAAACGACCGCATACCCTCCCCAACGTGCTGTCGCGCGCCGACGTGCATCGGGTCCTGGCGCATATGCAGGGCGTACCGAAGCTGATGGCGCAGTTGCTGTACGGATCAGGCCTGCGATTGCAGGAGTGTTGTCAGTTGCGGATGAAGGACCTCGACGTGGAGCGGGGTGAACTGCGTGTCCGTCGAGGCAAGGGGAACCGCGATCGGGTGAGCATGCTGCCGGCCAGCGTGCGCGACGCCATCGCGCAGCAGATGGCCGCCGTTCGGCGCGTGAGGACACTGCGTATCGCCCGCGGTGGCGGCCATGTTGCCGTGCCCGGTGCGATCGACGCCAAGTGTGCCACGACCAGCCGACACCTCAGCTGGTGGTGGCTGTTTCCGGCGAGTCGCGAATACTGGCACAGCGCGTCCCGGCAGCGGCGCAGCCACCACCTGCACCCCACCGTCCTCCAGCGCGCCGTCGCCGATTCGGCGCGGCGTTCGGGGCTTGCCCAGCGCGTCGGCTGCCACACGCTGCGCCACTCCTTTGCCACGCATCTGCTCGAATCCGGGTATGACATCCGAACTGTCCAGGAACTGCTCGGTCACCAGGACGTCTCGACCACGATGCTCTACACGCACGTGCTCAACCGAGGCGGTCTCGGTGTGCGGAGCCCCCTCGACTCCGGTGAGCGCCCGCGGTGACAACCGTCCGCCGGCGGTCTCTGCGTTCCGTCCCGCTATACGGCATTATTCGCGATAGAACGCGGGCCAGCCGCCACGCGGCAAGTCGCCCAAGTATTGGCGCCCGTGGAACTTGCGGGCTCATTGCCGGTGCCACACCTTCTGCGATAGACTGCAGAAAGCCGCAGGGTATGCCCACCGCCGCAGTGATCCCCCGCAGTCCAATACTCGTTAGAACGCCAGAACAAAGACACTGCAAGCGCCAATAAGCCTGTGGGCTGGGACCCTCGCGCCAGCCGTGGGCGTGGACGCTGACGGAAGTATCGCGCGACCATCCGAACGGGTCGTCGGCTCTAACGGGTCTCCGTGGAGGGCCGGACCGGCTATTCTGAATGATCGCTCAGCGTGGCGCCGAGCTCTACGGTCACCCGCAACTCTCAGCAGAATGGCAACGACGACCCCGAAGTTCTTTCCAAAGTCTCTCGCGTGGATCGGATTCACTGCCAGTGCATTCGGCGTTGTGCTTGTCGGATGCACTGGCAGTGACTTGAATCCTTATTCAAAGGAGCCGTTACCGCCCGTGGTGATTCGACTCGTGCCTGGCAACGCCACCGTGGCGGTTGGCGACACGGCGCAGCTCGTCGGCGAAATCACTGGCGGCAGCGCACTGACTCCACCGTCGGTCTTCAAGTGTACGGCAACATTGCCGAACGTAGTTACGACGATCAGGTCACTGACGGCGTGCACAGTCGTCGGTGTGGCCGCCGGCACCACAGAAGTCATTGCGATGGCGTCTACGGGTCAAGTGGACACCGCCGCAATCGTAGTCGTGCCGCGATAGTTGGCATCGGGGAGGGGCCGAGCGTTCTAACCCAGCGTTGCGGCTGACAAGCGAACTATTGTGCGCTCGCTTCGCTCGCTCGATCTAATTCGCTTGCAGCTGAACGCAAACGTTAGACACTCCCACAAAGTTCGGTGTACTATGGAGCACAGCCTGTTTGTGTTGTCGTTCGTGCTGCAGTGCTTACCGCGCGCTGGTGGCGAGCACGCATGCATGTCGGCGACGGCACGCCGGGTGGGGCGCATCGCGGCGGCTGAATCCAGCGCTGGTGCGTACAGCGCATTTCCGACAGCGCGCTTCGCACGCAACCTTTCCTGAGCGCTGCCGTAGCGCGCCCTCGCGCAGGCAGACAGTCACGCAAAGTGTGATACGCAGGCTCGCGAACTCCTGGTCATTTACGCCGAAGCTGGCGCGCTATTCGCGCTCGTGTTTCCTCCGGGACCTCCCAGAGGCCCAACATCCCGCGTGTGGGAACTGGCTCGCGCAACGCTCTGACATCTTTCAGAACCCATCCGTATCGACCGGGCGAGAAATCGCCAAAGTCCGCTTCGTGCGTCGGAAACTCACCGCGCTTCGCGCGTGCTCGCACGTCTCGCAACGTGCCGCGCGTGAACTTCAGGACGTCTATCAGCTCGGCTACAGCAATCACCGCTCCCAGAGGCAAAGAGCGCGCGTCCGCATAGCCGTGACTCCGGAGCGCCTCGCGATAGGGAGACGTGCTGCACAACTCGCGCGCGTCGCGTGGAAAGTTCTTGGCCGATTGAATCGCGAGGGGACCTCGGTAGCGTGTGCCCCAGCTTCGTGTTTCGATCGAGTTCTCGCCGACGGCGACGAGAGTAGCCCATGGTTGGGTCAACGTCAGCGCTTTCACGTCAACGGCCTGTGCTCATTACCGATCTGCGAGCACGCGGTTCACCTGACGCGATCGCAGGCAGCGACTCAAGCCGGCACCTGAGCGCCGCGCAGCAGGTGGCGGTAGCGCAAGTTGAGCAGCACATAGCAGATCATCGTCGCCGTGATGCCTACGAGCATCCCCTCGAGCCCGACCGGCAACATCAGCACGAGTGCCGTCAGGGCGAACACGGCGGCGGTGTTGGACAGCAGGTACGGCCGCAACTCGGGGACCTCCCTGTAGTAGCCGTACTGCTTGCCCAGGAAGAACAGCACGGTGCCGACCGCGGCCAGTAGACGGAAGTCGCCTGGATCGAGGTCGCCCAGGATCGCATGCCGGATCAGCGAGGCCAGGATTGCCAGGCCGATGAACAGGAAGAAGTGCGAGTAGAGGATCGAGTGCCCGGTCGTGAGTTTGCGCCGCTCCAGCATGTGGAAGCTGTCGTAGTAGATCCACCAGATGGCTGACACCATGACGAATCCGCTGACGGCGGCAATGACATTGGACTGGTTCCAGGTGATATCGGCCAGCGCCGCCGAGATGC
>CAZMGX010000135.1:0-11644 GCA_964565915.1 uncultured Gemmatimonas sp. | reverse complement strand
GATTTGCGCATCTGTTCGAGCACGTGATGTTCATGGGATCACAACACGTGCCCGTCGGCAAGTTCGATGAATGGCTGGAAGCGGCCGGCGCGAACAACAACGGCTCGACCACGTTCGACCGGACGAACTATTACGAGACCGGCCCCTCGAACGCACTGCCCCTCATGCTCTGGCTGGATGCCGACCGCATGGGATGGCTGCTGCCGACGATGGACAAGCCGAAGCTCGATCTCCAGCGCGACGTCGTGAAGAACGAGCGGCGCCAGAGCTACGACAACGTGCCGTACGGGCGCGCGTACGAGACGATGTTGCCCGTGCTCTTCCCGGCAACCCACCCATATTCGTGGCCCGTCATCGGGTCGATGACGGACCTCGGCGCGGCCTCGGTGGAAGACGTGAGCGAGTTCTTCCGCAAATATTACGCACCGAACAACGCGAGCATCGCGATCGCTGGCGACTTCAACGCGGATTCCGCCAAGGCGTGGGTGCGGAAGTACTTCAACAGCATCCCGCGCAATGCCGACGCACCGGTGCGCCCAACCGTGCCCGCGCCTCGCCTCACGCGCGACACCATCATGACGATGGAAGATCGCGTCCAACTGCCGCGGTTGTATTTCATGTGGCATGGCGTGAAGACGTTCAGTGCCGACGATGCGGCGTTGGATGCGCTGACCGACATCGTGGCCGGCGGCAAGAGCTCGCGCCTGTATCGCACCATGGTCTACGAGAAACAGATCGCTCAGGACGTGGGCATGAACAACGGCTCGAGCAAGCTGGACGGCCTGCTGCTGCTGTCCGCGACGGCCAAGCCTGGTGTCCATCCGAAGCAGCTCGCGGTCGAGATCGATGCCGCCTTGCGGGATATCGCGCAGAACGGCGTCACCGAGCGGGAACTGACGCGCGTCAAGAATGGGGTCCGCGCGTCGCTGCTGGACGAGTTGTCGTCGGTGCTCGGGAAGGCCGATCGCCTGAACTACTACAACTACTTCGCCGGCACGCCGGACTACCTCGAGCAGGATCTCGCGCGGTATGAGCGACTGACCGTCGCCGACGTGCAGCGGGTCGCAAAGCAGTATGTCGTGGGTCGTCCGCGCATCACCATGACGGTCGTGCCGGAAGGCAAGACTGACCTCGCCTTCACCGCTGGAGGGTCCCACTGATGCGCTGCCTTTGCGTTGCCTTCATTGGCGCGTGTCTCGTGCCGACGATAGCCCGGGCGCAAGCGAAGCCCGCGTCCACCGTGCCGCCGACGTTGACCGCCCCGAAGCCGCTCACGTTGCCGCAGATGGTCGAGCGTACGCTACCGAACGGACTGCGCCTGGTCATCGTCCCGCAACGCGAACTGCCCGTGGTCGACGCGACGCTGGTCGTTCGCAGTGGGTCAGAAGCCGATCCGCGTGGGAAAGCCGGTCTCGCCACACTCACCGCCAACATGCTGGACGAGGGCGCCGGCAACCGGGATGCGCTCGGCTTGGCCGAGCAGATTGGATACCTCGCCATCCGCCTTGGTACGGGTGCGACGTTTGAACAGAGCTCGGTGAGCCTGCACACCACGCGCGCCACGCTGGACAGCGCCTTGGCGCTGATGGCCGACGTCGTGTTGCGGCCGACCTTTGCGGAGAAGGAATTCGCCCGGCTCAAGAACGACCGCCTCACGTCGCTGCTGCAGGAGGCCGATCGTGGCCCCGCGCTGGCCGATCGTGCCTTCAACGCCATCGTCTTCGGGGAGGAGCATCCGTACGGGCGCTCGCCGAGCGGCACGCGCGAAGACGCCGAAACGCTGACTCGCGATGACGTTGTCCAGTTCTGGAAGTCGTGGTACCGCCCGAACAACGCGACGCTCGTGATCGTGGGCGACATCACCGTCGCCGAAGCCGTCGCACGGGCGACGACCGCCTTCGGGTCGTGGGAGCGCGCGGCGTTGCCGACGCTGGCGAAGAACGCACCGCCGGCCGCATCGGCGACACGCATCTACGTGATCGACAAGCCGAAAGCGCCGCAGACGTCCTTCCGCCTTGGCGGCCTCGGCGTTGCCCGCACCACCAAGGACTACTATCCGCTCATGGTGATGAATACGGCGCTCGGCGCATCGTTCACGAGCCGTCTGAACAACAACCTGCGCGAAACGAAGGGGTACACCTACGGTGCCAGTTCCGGTTTCGCCATGCGGCGCGAGCCGGGCGCCTTTACGGCGCGCGCGGAGATCGTCGCCGAAAAGACCGACTCGGCGCTGATCGAGTTCATGAAGGAACTGAACGGCATCCGCACCCCGATGCCGGCGGCCGAGCTGGCCAAAACGAAGCGCTATCTGCAGCTGGGGTACGCGGAGCGCTTCGAATCGACCGGCGACATCGCGTCGCAGATTGCCGCGCTCGTGCCGTATGGCGTGCCGCTCACGGCACTCGGTGCATTCAACCGCGGGATCGGCGCGGTGACGGTCGCTGATGTGCAGCGGGCGGCCACGCAGTACCTCGACCCCGCCAAGCTCGCCATCGTGGTTGCTGGTGATCGCGCCAGCATCGAGCCGGCGCTCAAGGCCCTGAGGATCGCGCCAGTCGAAGTGCGCGACGCCAAGGGCCGCGCGGCGATCACGCCATGAGCCGGCCCCCCTTCTCCCTCGCACCGATGCCAATCGCCATGCCTTCGACGCACGTCTCGCGAACTCTCCGTCGGATCGGCGTGTTTGGGGCCGCCCTCTCCATGCTGGCGGTCACTGCGTGCCATCGTGGCGCTCGCGCCGGCACATCGTCTGCCCCGCGCCCGTCGATGTTGGTCAACACCGCGTGGCTGGCCGAGCATGCGAAAGACGCGGATCTCGTCGTGCTGCATGTGGGGACGAAGGTGCAATATGACAGTGGCCACGTGGCCGGTGCGCGCTTGGTGACATTGCAGGATGTCTCACAGCCACAGGTTCAGGGCGGACTGACGCTGCAGATGGCATCGCCCGAGCAGCTGACCACGTGGGCGAAAGCGAACGGCATCGGCGACCGCTCACGCATCGTGGTCATCCCGCACGATGACGCGATCCAGTCGGCCACGCGAGTCTTCATCACCCTCGCGTACCTCGGGGCGTTCGAACGCACGTCGCTGCTGGATGGCAGCTTCAAGGCGTGGAAAGGCGAAGGACGCGCCGTGACGACCGCGGCACCGGGTCCGGCACCAATGGTGACGTTCACGCCGAGGATCCGGCAAGAACTGATCGCCACCCTGGCGCAGGTGGAAGCGGTGACGGCAGACTCGGGCAAGACGGCGCTGGTCGATGCGCGATTGCCGCGCTTCTACAACGGCGACGGTGGCGGGTATCCACGCCCCGGGCATATCCCGACGGCGGTCAACATCCCGTTGAGTACGGTCAGCACCAACGGCTTCGTGAAGCCGGCGTCGGAGCTCAAGACGCTCTTCACGCAGGCGGGCGTGAAGGGTGACAGGCCGATCATCACCTACTGTCACATCGGGCAACAGGCGACGGTGTTGTGGTTCGTCGCAACGCTGCTGGGCTATGATGCCAAGATGTTCGACGGGTCATTCCAGGAATGGAGCGGGACCACTCGCCTGCCGGTGGTCGCGCCGCCGGACGTGAAGAAGTAGGTGATCCCACTTTCGCCTTCGAAGGGAGCCTCAGCATGAGCCTCGAGTCCGACGTCGCAGATATCTTGCGCAAAGATCCATCGGGTCGCATCAACTTCAAGGTCGACAACATCGCGGTGAACAAGACGCAGATGGAGAGCGTGGCGCTGGCCATCGAATCGGGCGACATCGCCGTGGAGACCGCGGGCGTCAGCGGTGGCCTCGGCGCCGCGTATTCATCCTTTGTGAGCCGTCGCTGGGCCGCTGGCGAAAAGAAGCTGATTGGCAAGATCTCGCTCGACGGGCCGAAGTCGCTCACGACGCACGTGGGACGCGCGGCGGTCTTCCACGAGAGCGTTCACGCGCTGATGGATGTCCAGAAGAACAAGATCACGATGCACAACGACGAGGTCGTCGCCTATCTGGCCGACGCCCTCTACATGAAAGCGAACAAGACCAACGCGACCACGAACAGCGAAGAAGACAAGAAGATCCTGGATGCGGCGCGGGCGCTCGTAGATCAGTACAAGCTGCTTGAAAAGCCAGGGGTGACACTGACTTGGCAGCAGTGCAGCGTCTTGCGTGACGCGATCAAGGCGAACTCGAAGTACGGCGGGTAGCGGCTGCCCGGTCGCGCCGGTGGGGTGCGACGTGTCCAATCGCGAGGTATTTTCTCGCCTCGTAAGGGGAACCCCCAACCCTCGAGGTGGAGTTGTGCCGATGCGTTGCCTGTCTGCCGTTGTGCGCCGGGTGGTCTCTGCGGGAACGATGATGGCGCTCGTATTCGCCGCCGCGTGCGGCGGAGGGGGCGACACCGGCACCACGCCGACGCCGAACCCGACGGGTGGGTTCTCTATCAGCGTCAGTGCGACGACCCCCACCACCATTGTGCAGGCGGGCTCAGGCACCGCGACGGTGACCGTTTCGCGCACGGGCAGCTTTACCGGCGCCGTGGCGCTGAGCGTGGAGGGGGCGCCGTCCGGGGTGACGGTAACCCCGAGCGCGGCCAGCGTCCCCAACGGGTCGACGACCAGTACCCTCGCGATCGACGTGTCGCTGAATGTCGCTGCCGGGACCTATCCGCTCACGATCCGCGGGCAGGCGTCGGGGCAGACGGCCCAGACGGCCACGCTCAATCTGGTCGTGGTCACGCGGCCGGCGTCGATTACCCTCGCACGGTCCACGACAAGCGCACTCAGCACGAATGCGGGCGGGCCGAACATCACCTTCTCCGTCATCATCAGCCGCATCGAGTATCTCGGTGCCGTGTCACTTGAAGCGGTGACGGGCTTGCCGCCGGGTGTGACCGCGACCTTCACCAATTCGCCAACCACCGGCAACACGATCGGCGTCAGCCTCGCGGTTGCGGCGAACACCACGCCTGGCAGCTACACGGTTGAACTCCGCGGCACCGGCACCGGAATCTCGCCGACTGTGCTGCCGGTGAACTTCACGGTCGTCGGTACGGCCGCACTAACCGTCGGCGTGAGTCGCCCGACGGTGTCCATTGCGCAGAACGGCAGTGGCGTCACCTCCATCACGCTCGCGCGCACGAACTTCACCTCGGCGGTCACCCTCTCGCTCTCGGGATTGCCCACCGGTGTCACGGGGACGTTCGACTCGAATCCGATGACGGGGAACGGTGGTTCTTTGACGTTCGTCGCCGGTCCGACGGCTGCGCCGGGCACTTACGCCATCACGATCACCGCAACCGCGCCCGCAGTGGTCACGCCGGCTACGGTCGCGATGAGTTTGGTCATCACGCCCACCGGTACCGGCGGCAACACCGTGTTCCGATTCTGCGGCGCGCCGGCGGACATTCCCATCTGGCTGGGTTTCCAGGATGGGAGCCGGTGGACGCGCGTGACGATGGGTGCGGGCAACACCTTCACATTCGATGTGCCGTCTCCCAGCAGTGTGACATGGGTGACACAGCACGGTTCGGATGACTTCCGCATCAACGTCATTGCGGGAACAGACGCGGAGATCGCCGTCATCGCCGCCGCACAGTGTCCATCTCCGTCCAACCGCACGGCGACGGGGAGTGTTGCCGGTGTCGGTGTGGCCGAGCAGGTGCAGGTCGTGTTGGGCCCGCGAGCGGCGACCACGCCACCGACCTTCGGCACACCGAACTTCAGCTTCACCGCATTGCCCGATGGCGCCATGGATCTGCTGGCAACCCGCAGTGCACTCACGACCGGACTGCTCGCGGCGAACCGCGTCGTGCTGCAGCGGAGTGTCAATCCCGCGAACGGTGGATCGGTCGGCACCCTCGACTTCAATGCCGGCGGCGCCATCGTCCCCGAAAGCAAAACGCTCACGGTCGCGGGTGCGGTGGGTGGTGAGCAACTCAGCATGTCGTCGTCCTTCCGTACGGCGAACGGCGCGCTCATCAACCTGAGTTCCGCGTTCCCGAGCAGCGGGAACAGCGGCACGTTCCACCATATGCCGGGTGCGTCGCTGCAGGCGAACGACGTCCACATCCTGCAGGCCGCCGCCTCCAGCACTGCTGGAGGAAGCTCGGTGACGCGCTCGGTCAGTCAAACCGTCACGTCGCCTACCTCGCGCTCACTCACCTTGGGCGCCGTTCCCGGTGACGCGAACGTATTCATCATCTCGTCGAACACCGAGCGCGTGCGCTACAACTCCTTCATCCCGTTCCAGGCCGACTACACCCGCCTGTACCTTGCGTCATGGTTCCAACAATCGGGCAATACCCGGCGCGAAATGACCATGACCGTGACGGAAGTGAGTGCGCCCATCACCGTGGGCAATTTCGGCACGAACGCGCAGATCCGTGGTCCGGATTTCAGCGCAGCGCCGGGGTGGAACACGTTGTGGGAACCGCGACCGGGGCTGGCCGCGACGTACCTGGTCGGCGCGTCAGGCTGGACCGCTGCGGGCGGGCTGGCGGCGCCCTTGACCGACGGGGTAATCACCAAGAGCTACACACGCGTCGGGGCCGTGCCCTGACGCGCGTGCGTCGGGCGGCGCTGGCTGGCGGATTCGCCCTCGGCGCGCTCGCCTGTAGCGAGCCGAGGCCACCAGAACTTCCCGCGCCAATCAGCGTGGCAACGTGGAGTGGCGGGGTCGACACGCTGCCGGGCACGTACACGCGGGTCATGAGCCCGGCAGAATTTCACGATAGCTTGCTGGTCGTTCCGGACGTGGCCGATGGCATCGTGTGGCGCGTCAATGTTCGCCAAGGGACGCGGGTCGCATTCGGCTCGAAGGGCAATGGCCCCGGCGAGTACCAGCGTCCGGGGTGGGCGGTGCGAGTGCATGCGGATTCCGTCGCCTTGCTGTTCGGCTCATCGCATACCCCGTTTCCGCTGTTGTCCGTGGAAACGGGTCGCGGGCGGACCCAGACCCTCACCAATCCGGGGATCGCCGACCCGCAGTCCGCCGCGATCGCCGCCGTCATGGCGCCCCGTCTCCGATTCGCGGACACCATCGGACACATCGACGGCGTGTCGGAGCTGCGCCTGAAGAGCGATGGTTCGCCGGGTCGGACCATGACTTTGGACACGCAGCCGGTTGTTCGCTTTGCGACGCGCGCGACAGCCGTCGACACGGTCCTGCTGAACCCCATCGGAGTACCGATCGTCCCCACCGGCCGTGATGCCGATGGCGCAATGACATTCGGAATGAGCATGGGGCCGTATGCGCCCTACAACGACTGGTACGCCTTCTCGGACGGTCGGGTCGCACACGTGGACGCTGCGCGATACCATGTGCGGGTGATGGACCGCGCGGGTGCGGAGCTTGGTGCCTGGACGTTGCCGTCGAGACGGATACCCGTCTCGGACTCGGGCTGGAGACGCTACGTGCAGCAAACCACCAACAATTCCATTGCCCTGGTGAAGAAGAGCGTCGGGCAGCTGGAAGCCCAAATGGGCACGAAGATGAAGGGCATTCAAGCGCCACGCTACGTAGTACCCGACCGCCCGCGTCTGCTGCCGGCCGTGAACTTCGGCGGCGGTGTGCAACGGATGCACGGCTACGGGCAGCTACTGTGGATTCCGGTGAATGTCACCGATCCACCGGGCGCGGAGTACTGGGACATCATCGATCTCACGCAGGGTACGCGTGTCGTCACCATCGCGATGTCACCCAATCATCGGCTCGTGCACGTCACGCCACAGGGCGCGTACGTCGTCGCGAAGGACGACGACGATCTCGAGCGCATTCTGTTGTATCGGACGCCAGGCGCGCGGTGATCGCGCTACACGCTCTCGGAGTACGCCACCGCAGCGGTCGTGTTAGCGCCGCCGCACCGACTCACGTCTCGTGCTGCCTCGGACCGAGCCCCGAGCGAATCAAGCCGAGGGCCGTGTAGAGCACCACCACGACCACCAGGACCCGCACGACGTCGAGAGGCATGGACTTCACGAGATACGCGGCCGCCAGCACGGCCGGTATTCCGCCGACGGTCAGCCCAACGCTCATCGCGCGATCATATCGGCCCGAACGGACGAACCGCACACTGGCCACCGGCATGAGCAGGGCACACGACCCCATCATGATCGGAAACGCGGCCGTCGGATGCATGCCGAGCAGGTAGATGAGGATCATGCACGGGGCATAGAGGCCGATGCCGAGCGTCATGAGCGCCCCAAGGATGGAATTGCCGGCGATGGCGATCGCCAGCGCGCCACCCGTTAACCCATACGCCTCTCCTCCACCCGGCATCAGCTTGGCGACCGTCAACGCCATCAGCACGCTGGCGGCAGTCATCGCGATGCCCATACCCAGTTGTACGCGGTGTCGTGGCAACCTGGTGACGATCCCCGCGCCAGCCCACGCGCCAACGCCGGCGGCAAGGATCATCCCACCCAGCGTGATGGCATCCACCGGCACCAGTTGGATGAAGATGAAAGCCTGTATGAGGGTAGGCAGCGAGTGACCGACGTTCAGCGTGCCCGGGATATCGCGATCATCGACCAGCTTCCAGCGTCGGAAGATGGCCGTGGTTGGCGCGAACGAGCCGATCCCCAACGTATCGAAGAAATTCGTGATCGCCCCGACCGCGATGGCAGCCAGCGACGGACGACTGCCGACCTGCGCCGTGCCGCTCACGGGCGAACCTTCGTCGTCGCCATCAGCATACCAAAGGACTCCGCGGCAAGGTGATCGATCGTTGGGGGAGGGTCGGCCGTTGCACACCCGGTGGTGACCACCGGCTTGCGGCGCATACCTTACGGCTCGGAACAGCCATCACGCTAGCCCGCCAGCCCCCCAACGCCCCGTCCAATGCCCGTTTTCGTCACCCGGCGCCCGGCAGGTCCCGCCGTTGCGACAAGGCCGTCAGCCTCGCCAGCCTCGCTGTTGCGTCGCTGGCTGCGGCCGCTGATGGTCGTCATCGCCCTGTTGGCCGGCATCCCACTTTCGGCGCAGTCCGTGCGCCCGGCCGTCGACGCGTGGCGAAAGGCGCATGAGCGCGAGATCCTCGATGAAGCGTTCGGCCTGCTGTCGATACCCAACGTGGCGGCGGACAGTGCGGACATCGCACGCAACGTCGCCTTTCTGACCAACGCGTTCGCGCGGCGCGGCGTGACGCTCACGACCTTGCGCGCGCCCACGGGCGGCAGCCCGGCGTTGTTTGGGGAAATCAAGGCGCCCGGTGCGACACGCACCGTGGTGTTCTACGCGCACTACGACGGCCAACCGGTCGCCGGCGGTGGCTGGAATGGCGAGCCATTCACGCCGGAGCTGCGGCGCTACCAGAACAGCGTGGCCACGGACGCCGTCGCCATGCCGGCGCGCGGCACGACCATCGATCCCGAAGTGCGGATCCGCGCGCGATCGGCCAGCGACGACAAGGGACCGATCGTCGCCATGCTCGCGGCGCTCGACGCGCTCAAAGCCGCGGGACGCGCACCGACCGTGAACGTCAAGTTCTTCCTCGAAGGAGAAGAGGAGGCCGGGTCTGCCCATCTCGGCGACCTGCTCCGTGCGCACAAGGACCGACTCACTGCCGATGCGTGGTTGTTCTTCGACGGCCCGGTCCACGTGAGCGGCAAACCGCAGTTGGTGTTGGGCGTGCGCGGCGTGATGGGCGTCGACGTCACGGTGTACGGCGCGAATCGCGCCTTGCACAGCGGTCACTACGGGAACTGGGCCCCGAACCCGACGGTGGCGGCCGCGCATCTCGTCGCGGGGCTTCGCTCACTCGACGGCGTGATCACCCTGCCCGGCTTCTACGACGATGTCCTCCCTGTCAGCGAACAGGATCGAGCCCTCGCGCGAGCACTCTCGTTCACCGACGATTCCGTCCGCACGTCGCTTGGCTTGTCACGCACGGAGTCCGAAAACGCCGCACTTGGGGAACGGCTGCTCATACCCGCACTGAACGTGCGCGGCATTCGTGCCGGAAACGTCGGTGAAGGGGCCGCCAACGCCGTCCCCACGAGTGCGAGTCTGTCCATCGACTTCCGGCTCGTGCCGGGTCAGCAACCGGCGCGTATTCGCCGACTGTTCGAAGCCTATCTCACCGGCCGCGGCTACACCATCACCAGCGATCCCACGGCATCCGCACGCAGCACCGATCGCTCGCGGCTCGCGCTGGTTGCGTGGGACAGCGGCTACACGAGTGTGCGTGTCCCCAGCGCGCTGCCGGTGGTGGGTGCCGTCCGTCGACTCATGGCCAGTGCGTATGGCGCGGAGCCACTCGTCATGCCGTTGCTCGGTGGATCACTGCCGCTGTTTCATTTCGTCGAGCAGTTGGGTGCCACGGTGATCACCGTGCCCACGGTGAACGCCGACAACAGCCAGCACGCCCCCAACGAAAACCTGCGACTGCAGAATCTGTGGCAGGGCATCGCGGTGATCGCGGAACTGATGACGGGCCTCGGACGTGAGTGGCCCGCCGACCGCATCGTGAAGTAACGCGACACGTCGCGTCCCGTTGTCGATGGGCTACGGTGGTGACAGGTCGGTTCGCAGCGAGTCCGGGCCGTACGACGCCTCGCGCTCTTCTTTCTCGAGCTTGCGCCGGAGTCGTGCTTCGTGCGCCGTCATCGGTTCGATGACCGCAGGACGCGCCCGTTTGATCATCGGGTCGACCTGCTCGGCCCGATACCAGTGGTGCGACGTGCGCCACGTCCACGGAATCGGGAATCCTTTGCAGCCATCACCGCACCACACCGCAAACTCGTCGTACGTGTGATGATCGAGGCGTCCGATGAGCGCCCCTTTCGATCCCACCGCGACCATGAATTCGCGCCGTCCACTGCGGCGCGCCCGCGCCTCCGGTGAATCACCGGCATCCCCAGGCACCCACTGCGGAAACGTGGGCTTGAGCCACCCGTCGCCGCAGCGAAACTCGCGGCCGGCGCGAAGGCGCACGGTATCGCGCGGACTCTGCTCGACCCACGCAATGGCCGTCAGCACGGAGTCCTCTTCCAGCACGAGGGACACCGATTCCACCGGTCCACGAGTGGTGTCGTACGGCAGGTGTCCAGCGACCAGCAGATAGGCGACATCGGGATCATCCACGCCATACGTGCCGTACACCTGCGGGCAACTGCTGTCCGCGGCAAACCGCAACGGCCCCCAGCCGGACGGCATCCCCGGCGTCCGGGAGCAGGCCTGTACGAGGACCAGAGCCCCCAGGGCGAAGACGAAGCGAGATACCGCGCGGAAGAAGTGCACGACGTCAAGACGACTGACCGGAGGCGTGGCATCACGGTAGCTTACGGCGGTTTCGATTCCCTTCGCCCCTCGCGTTCGCCTGGAGTGTGCGGTGCCCCCTACTACCCCTGAGTCTGCCCCTGCCCCGGTTACGCCGCTGGTCGGCGTGGTCATGGGGAGCGCCAGCGATTTCGATACCCTGGCACCCGCCTGCGAGATACTCGCCGAACTGGGCATCCCGTACGAGGCGCGCGTGGTCTCGGCGCATCGCACGCCGGACTGGCTGTTCGAGTACGCCGAGCGGGCGCACGAGCGCGGGCTTCGGGTCATTATCGCCGGCGCCGGCGGGGCAGCACACTTGCCGGGCATGCTCGCGGCCAAGACCCTCGTACCGGTATTGGGTGTGCCAGTCAACGCCACGTCGTTGAACGGGATGGATGCGTTG
>CAZMGX010000134.1:11284-11646 GCA_964565915.1 uncultured Gemmatimonas sp. | reverse complement strand
TTGGCGTCCATCTGCCCGACGACCTTCTTGCTGATCGGGTCGATGAGGTCGTACTTCGCGCCGGCCTTGAGCGCCTCCATGTACTTGGAGGTGATGGCGACCGAGATGTTGAAGTTGGTGATCTTGGTGAGGTCTTCCTTGCACGCGATGAACTCCATCACGTCGGGATGATCGACGCGCAGGATGCCCATGTTGGCGCCGCGACGCGTGCCGCCCTGCTTCACCGCGTCCGTGCTGGCGTCATACAGTTGCATGAACGACACCGGCCCCGACGCCACACCCGTGGTGCTGCGCACCATCGCGCCGCGCGACCGCAGCCGCGAGAACGAAAAGCCCGTGCCACCGCCGGACTGATGGATCAG
>CAZMGX010000134.1:0-11274 GCA_964565915.1 uncultured Gemmatimonas sp. | reverse complement strand
TTGGACAGGGCATCCTCGACCGGCAACACGAAGCAGGCCGACAGCTGTCCCACGGGACGGCCGGCGTTCATGAGCGTCGGCGAGTTCGGCTCGAACCGACGCTGCGTCATCAGGAAATAGAACTCCTCGGCCAACGCCTGCACGGCGCCATCGCTGGCCCCATAGCGGCGATCCGCCTCTGCAACAACCGTCGCCACGCGCCAGAACATGTCTTCCGGCGATTCGACAGGCTTCCCGGACTTGTCCTTTACGAGATACCGCTTTTCCAGAACCGTCCGCGCGTTCGCGGACAGCGTAACAGGACCTTCCGGGGGTGTCGCAGAGAAAGGCATTCGAAGCTCCTACGGGGTTTTCAGGGCGATGAACGGGCGGCGCTGGGCAGGTCCGGGCGCATCCCCGAACCATGGTGGGGGTGCCGAGCGGGGGCGAATGGTGCCTCCGTCCGTGAATCCGCGCAAGTCATTCCGTAACGTGATGCAACGAAATGGTTTGCATATTGCACATCACGGAATTGTGTGAACGGCTCGGTTATCCACCGCGCTCCGAGTTGTGATACGTCACGAGAACGCTGTTAGGCGATTCGAGCAAAGACTGTGACACCACCGTGACCACCCCAGAACGCCATGAATCAATATAAATCATTTCAGCGCAAGGTGTTACAGCGCTGATGTCATTCTGTGTGGCAACACTAACGCATCACCAATAAAGCAGGCTGACGACGCCCAGTTTCTGGCAAAGATCACGCACTTTTTCGGCCCGCCAGAGCACGCTTGCCTGCATACACACCGCACCGAGCGAATTGCCCGCTTTCGCGAACGTATTTTCGCCAACCGACTCAGCGTCGCGGCACGTCCCCCTGCCGATGATGCTCCTTCAGCACCACATACCGCGCCGCGTTGGCCCGGATCCCCGCCTGCTGCTCGGCATCCAGCGCCCGCACCACCTTGGCGGGAACCCCCAGCACCAGCGAACCGGGCGGGATCTGCATCCCCTCCGTCACCACCGCCCCCGCCCCGATGATCGAACCGGTCCCCACGCGCACCCGGTTCAGCACCACGGCGCCCATCCCCACCAGGACCCCGTCCTCCAACACCGTGCCATGCACCACCGCCCGATGCCCGATCACACAGTCTTCCCCGACGATCGTCGGCACCCCCGGGTCCGCGTGAATCACCGCGCCATCCTGCACGTTGCTGCGCGCACCAAGAACGATCTGCTCGACATCCCCGCGAATCACCGCCGTCGGCCACACCGACACGTCATCGCCAAGCGTCACGCGGCCCAGCACGACCGCTGTTTCGTGGATCCATGGTGCGGACATCGCAACGCTCGACTGAATGGTGGGAGAAACTGACGAACGCGGATCACGCGAACGAGCGCGAATCGCTCCCGTCGAACGAACACGACGTCGAGAATTCCGCAGAGACCGCAATTTGAATGTTGTGTTGGTCGCGCCGCACGGGAAAGCGTCGACGACCTGGACCCAATTCAAAGAAAGGCGTGCACCAGCGTTCGGAGAGCGGTAGCCCGTCGCCCGCTCGGAGCGATCCGCGCTCGTTCGCGTCATTCGCGTCAGGCAGCTCCCCGCGATCCGCGCTCGTTCGCGTCATCCGCGTCAGGCCGTTCCGAACTCGAGCGTCACACCAAACCTCAGAAGCGCGAACCGAGCGTGAGGTAGAAAGCGCCGCCGCGCGCGATCCCCGCTGGAGCGATGTACGGAGCCGCCCCACCAAGCCGCAGTCGATACGGCGTGTCGTACTGCAACGCGAGATCGATCGCCAACTCGGCGCCGGCCGACGCCATCCAGCCGTCGCGCACGCGCGGACGCTCACATAACGCCGTCTGTCTCGCCGCCAGCGCACCGGGACACCACGCACGCGCCGCATCGGTGAAGAGCGTCAGCGACAGTTTGTCCAGGAACACCATGAACGGGTCCGGCGCATCACGCACCAGCACCAGGGGCGCGCGATACTCCACACTGCCGCCCAACGCCCGTGTGCCGCGCTGCACACCCGGCGCGACACCGCGCACGGGGAACGTGCGTCCCGGATCACCGATCACCACACCAGGCAGCACCTCGGTCGAGATGCCGCTCACGCCGCCCACGCTCAGCTCCGTGGCCGCATTCTCATCGGTCACGGCGGCCGCCACCCGCGCCATCAGCACATGCCGCGCAAAGCCGGGCAGGTCGAGCGGCACATAGCCCCGCAATTGACCGATATGGCGCCACGACGCGAGTGACGGCGCATCCTCGCGCCAGCGATAGCTGCTGGACGTCGAGGCGACGAGACCTTCCTCCACGGAGATCGCCCGCGCCCCAAGCCGCGCGGTGCTGATCGACGTGTTGGCAAACACCACGGGGTACCTCGTGCCACGACGCAACAGCGCACCAGGGGGCCCCAACAGCGAATCGACGGTGGCCGTGAAGTCGCGCAGCTCGTACTGCACACCCAGCGTGCCACTCACCGACGTGCGGATGCGCGGCACCGACCACGCGCTCGCCAGCGTGGCGAAGCGCCGTCGACGTGCGATGCGACCGAGTGTGGTACCAGCAGTGTCGACGATACGGAACGTCGCATCCCACGCTTGTGATACCGACAAGTCGAACGTGGGGACCCCTAGTCCACGATAGCGATACGCGGCAGCCGCATCGGTCTCACCCCGTTGCGGATCGACGAGGGCACTCAACACCCACTCGTGCCGTGCGAGAATGTCGATGCTGCTGGTGGACAGCCCATACGTCGACTGCCCGAGACGACCCGTGCCGATCTGTGGCAGCCAATACCGCGGCAACAGCTGTCGCAGCGGATTGTACCGCGTAAACGACGTGTCGGCCGAGGCGGGTGACAATGCGGCCGCCGCACGCGCCGGCGGATACCATCGATTGCGCACCGGCGGGCCCGACGTATCCAACGGCGCGATGGACACGAAGAACCCATCCACTCCATACACCAGCGCAGCCACCCAGCGACCGTCTGGTGATACTGTCGGTTGATACACACCGGTGCTGACTCGACTCGCCTGACGCGGCCCGCCGTCGCCCACGGCAGCGCCCGCTCCCTCGCGCCAGGTGAGCGTATCAACCGGCGCACCCACGGCGGCCACGGGCGCGGTTTCCAGTTGCATGCTGCCACTGCGATCACTTGCGTACACCACCCGACGCCCGTCAGGCGTGAACGACGGTGACGCAAACACCGCACGCGCACCCGACACGATGTGCTGCGTACGTCCACTCGTATCCATCACCACCACCCGTTCCACCCCGTCGGGCAGAAACTCCACCGCCACGACACGTGTGCCATCGGGAGCCCACCGCGGATCTGCCCATGTGCCGCCACTCCGCAATACGGTCACCTGCCCCGTCGTGTCGACACGCACCAGATCGGTCGACGCCGCCTTCAACTGCAGCGCCACGATGGCCCCGTCACGGCGCACATCCGGCTGCGACAATCGTGCGCCGTGCGTCAGCCGACGTTCATCGTCACCCTGACCGACGTACAAGTCACTGCGAAACACATACGGATCGCGGTAGTCACTCTGCGCAAACACCGTGCGGCCGGCCGTCCACGGCGCATTCACGTCCAGTCCGTTGCGTCGCGCCATCCGACGCACGGCCATGTCGCCGTCTCGCACCGAACTCCCCGACACACCACCCGCCGGGCGCGACGTGATCGCTCCCACATCCGCCACGAACAGCCCCGTCACGTCGCGTCCGTTGCTCGCCACCCACTGCAACGTGTCGGCCGAACGCCACCGCGGCGACTCGGCGTTGAATCCACTGGCGTCGATCACCTGCCATGCCGCATCACCCGTGGTGTCCAGGGCAGTCGCCAGCCTCTGGAGTGAATCACGCATGGTGGCGAACTGCGCCGAGAACGAGGTCCCGAACGCGCGGCGGGATGCACGATTCAGCAGGAACGGCACCGGAAACGTCGCGGTGCCGTCCACGAATCGGCGCATGCTGGAATCGCCACCGATACGCGCCGAGTGCTCCATCAGCAATGCGCCGTACCCGTAGGTAGTCTGGCCCTGTGGGAAGCGGGATGTCGCGAGGCTCCAGCGCCGGATGGGCGGCAGCGCCTCATCACGAGCGGCCGCACGTGCGACCGTGCGCGATTCGGTGCTGACCAGGCGACCGCTGCCCGTCAGCAGCGACTCATAGTGGACCGCGAGTCCCTCCTTCACCCAGCTTGGCGTAAACCCGTTCGGGAACAACAGCGGATTCCGCCCGAACACCCAACGCCCCGCGCGCCACAATCCTCCTGCCCGATCAATATGGAAGATGTGCGCGAGCTCGTGCGTGATCACCAACTGCAGCCAGTCGTCGTGAAAGCGCAGCTCGGTCGATGCCACCGGCGGCACCGCATAGATCACGACCCGATTGGTCGGGAACACCTGCGCGAATCCGTTGCTGTAGTCGACGTTGTCGGCAATCAGCAGGTCGATCGGACCTGCCGGTGGCACCAGCTCCCGCGCCAGCTGTGCATACGCCTGCTCGGCGATTGCCGCCGCCCGTCGCCCCAGGGCTTCCTGTCCGGCGCGTACGTGCACCCGAAGATGTGGCGTCGACAACGTGCGCATCGCGCCGCGTGGATCGACCTGCGCTTTCACAGCCGAGGGCGCGAGCAGTACTGACGCCGCGAGGAGAACCACCTGCAGCATCACGCGGCGCAGAACCGTCGCCGACACTCGTCGACACGCCGCGGTGTGCCCGACGTGGCTCATCGCGCGACCAACGTGCGGAAGTACTCCTCGAGCCCGCTCACGATCGCCCGTGCGTATCGACGCTGGAAGGCTGCGTCGCGCATCGCCGATTCCTGTTCGGGCATCATCAGAAACAACCCTTCAGTCAGCACCGACGGATACCACGTTGGACGTGCCACGGCGAGGTTCTGATAGTGTACGCCGAGGTCGCGCAGACCGAAGTCGGCAACCATCGCGGTCTGGATGGGACGGGCGAGCGCTTCGCTGGACTGATGGAAGAACAACGTGCTCGTCCCGTTGGCCGTGAACGGATTGACGCCATCCGGCAGCGCGTTCAGATGAATGGATACGAACGCATGCGCGTTGGCGCGGCGTGACGCGACGCCGCGTTCGGTCAGCCCCAGCGGCGCGAGTGTCTCACGCGTCAGCACGGGAATGGCCCCGCGTTCGCGCAGCATCTCGACCAGCAGCTTGCCCACCGGCAGCACCGCATCACCTTCGTACAACCCTGTCGGGCCGGTCGCTCCGGCTGGTGGATGACCGGGGTCCACTGCGATCGTCAAGCCGCGCAGCGGATGCGCCGGGTCGACGGCCGGCGTGCGACGGACGCGCAACACGAACGCACGACGGCTCTCGTCCCACAGCGACAGCCATCCATACGCGTCCTGCGAAAGTGCCAACGTGATGCGCGCGCGATCGCTGCTCACCTGATCCCAGCTGATGCGCCGCACCAGTGTGTCGTTGCCGAGGATCGGCGAGATCTCGGGATTCACCTGGACACCGTATAGCGTGAGCACCAGAGAGCGCCCATCGGGTTCGACCAGGAACGCCGGTCGCTCGCCCGTGCCGATGACGACATCCACCCACTCACGCGACGGAAAGACACGAATGCCGCCGGTGACCCGGCGCGGCAACGCGCTGCCGTCGGGAAGCGCGACGATGTCTTCGTTGGCCACCCACACGTCGAGCGCCGCATCGAGTCGCACACGCGTGCTGCCACCCTGTCGTCCGGTGATCTCGAGGGCCGTGCCGGGCAACAGCAGCCACTTGTAGGTACCATCGGGGATGGTGCGCGCATGGACGACGCGATCGGTGTCACTGCCGACCGCGTTGAGGCTGCGCAGCACGCCGATGGATCGCATCGTCGGCGACAGCACGTCCACCGTTGGCAGTGCGAGGCGGGTGGTATCCGCGTCGCGCGAGACGACAATCTTCGCGCCGGTGGTGGCGACTTGCGCGGCGCGCACGTCAGTGGCGAAGGTCACCCCGACATCGCGGCCATTCGGCACCGGCAGAGGCGCGAGCACGTCACGCGTGGTGCCGGTGGCGCGCAGTGCGGTCGATTGCAACTGCGCCAGCGCGACCATGGCGCGGGTACTGCCATCGGCCAGCAACAGCGCGACCTGCGCATTCGCCGCCGCCCGCACGCTCACGCGCACCCATTCGTCCGACATGGCGCGCAGGCCGCGTGACGGCGCCACCGACGTGCTGTCGACCAACAACGCACCGGCGGCGGGAATCTCCCGGCGCACGGGATATCGCACGCGAACCCGATTCCGCACCGTGTCGGTGCCGCGGATGGCGATCAGCTCATAGGCGGGCGCCTCCGCCGGCGGTTGCGGCAACCACGCCACAAACGCGCCGTTGGGCGCCAGCGGCACATCATGGCCGTTGATCGACAACGTGGCGTCACCCGAGCCGACCGACCCGAGCACGAAATTCGAATCGCGGCTGGTGAGCAACTGGTTGTCGCTGGGATACTGCAATCGCGGAGCGAGGGCCGCACCGGAAATGGCGGGGACGGGAGGCAATCCGGGAAGGCCAACCGGCGTGGGCGATGGGCCGGCTCCTCGCGGCATACCAGCCGCGCCGGGGCCAGCGTTCGTGCTGCGACATGCGGCCAGAAGCACCAGGCACGCGGCACGGAACGTGCCCCTCAGCATCGGCATGTGTCAGACGGGCGAGAGGCGGGGACGGGAAGCGCGGGGCCGGGCATGGCAACAAGCTCGCCGGTGGCCGAAGAGCCGTCCAGCGGGCAATTTGACCAGAGCGTCGGTGCGAGGGCATCTTTCCGGCGCGCCATACCACCCTCCGCTCGCCCGACGTCGGACGACCCCCACGTACCGTCCCAAAACCTTATGGCCTTTCGTACCGTAGGGAGAATACCTGCCTCGGCTCGCCCCGTGATTCGTTCGATGAATCTGTGACCGTTTCCGAACTCCATTCCGACCGACCGTCCGCCAGCGGCGAGCCCCGCGTCCTTGTGCGCGTCTACGCGCTGACCGACGTGGGGCACACGCGCGAGCATAACGAGGACACCTTCCTGGTGGCCGACCTCGAGTCCGGTGAGCCCATCCACTTCGAGGGGATGACGCGGGAGATGTCGGCGCAGGCGCACGGGATGCTGTTCCTCGTCGCGGACGGCATGGGCGGTGCCGCATCCGGTGAGCTGGCCAGCAGCATGGCGGGCGCTGAGGTGCTGTCGGTCCTGCGAGAGCGTTGGCGCGGTCACCAGCAGCCGTCACCCGAAGAGTTCGCGACGGTGCTCCGTGATGCGACCATGCTGGCCAACAGTCGCATTCACGGTTTCGCGCGGGAAAACCCCGAGCATCGGGGTATGGGCACCACCGCCACCATCGCGGGTCTGCTTGGTGACACGGTCTACGTGGCGCAGGTCGGCGACAGTCGCGCGTACATGATCCGCGACGGCGTGGCGCGCCAGCTGACCAAAGACCAGTCGCTCATGCAACGGCTGGTCGAAGCCGGCGAACTCACACCCGAGCAGGCCGAGGCGAGCGAACGCCGCAACATCATCCTGCAGGCGCTGGGACCGGAATCACACGTCACCATCGATCTCACCCATCAGCAGGTGCGCCGCGGCGACACCCTGATCCTCTGTAGCGATGGCTTGTCGGGGCTCGTCCGCTCCGAAGAGATCGCCCGCATCGCCAGCGCGGCCGGCGACACCCGCACCATCTGTCAACGACTGGTGAATCGGGCCAATGAGCTCGGTGGCCCCGACAACATCACGGTGATCGCCGCCACGTTCGATGGGGAGGCCCTCGGACACTTCGGGGCCAACGATGCGGTCGGGTACAACACGTATCCGCTCGCGGGCACACTGAATCACGACACGGCGGAAGAGCCGGTGCCGTCGCCCATGCTCAAGTCGCGCCTGCGCAGCGACCCCACCCAGGAGTACAGCGTCCCCGCGCCGACGGCCTCGGCGCTGGAGGAAGAATTCGCGCGGGCCCGGGCCGCTGAGGATGCCCGCGTGCTCGGAGCGCCCGAGGAGATCGTCGAGGAACGACGCCGCAAGGCCGAGCCGCTGTTCCTCATCCTCGCGCTGATCGCGACCGTCGCCGGCCTCTGGTTCCTCGTCAGTCTGTTCCGCGACTGACGCGTCACGCCTGACGCGTAAGAACCAGCGTTTCCGCTACCGTTTCCGCAACAGGGCGCGCGCGGCCGCCTGCTGCATCACGCGATCGCCGCTCCACGCAGCCAACACGGGCACGGCAAACGGCAACTGCGCGACGAAGCGCGGATCGCCAAAGCCAATCACGATCGATTCCCGTTGCAGTGCGCGCGCCTGCTCGATCAGGACCCGCACCTGCTCGACGCTGGACGGCAGGACGGTGGTCCGCGCCTTGGTCGGCAAGTAGTCCGAGAAGAACGCAATCACCAGCGGGCCTCCACTCGCGACACTCGGCTGCGTGGCGGCGCGTGCATCATTGCCACCGGCGCGCAGGGCATCGGTGAGTGCCGTCAGCGGCGCGCGCTCGGTCATCACCGCATGGTCATCGTCGACGACGGCCACTTCCGTGACGGTGCCCAGCGGCGGCAACGGCGTCTCCGCCACGCGCAGCACACGATCTGCGAGGAGCGCACCCCACGCCGTGTCGGCACCACTCGGGCGACGCCAATCGTTGGGTGGTGATGCCCACTGCGCCCATTTGAGTCGGCGCCGCGACGCCTGCCGAATACGTTCCGGTTCCAGTGTGCCATCGGACACTGCCCGCTCGAGGGCGTCGAGCGTCGGCCCCAGTGGTCCTGGATCCAGCAGGACATCACAGCCGGCGCGCAGTGCGAGCACCGCGGCGTGCGGCATACCGTGGCCATCGTGGACGGCAGCACGCGTGAGCGCATCGGAGACGACCAGGTTGTCGAACTTCAGTTGCTGCCGCAGCAACCACTGCAGGATCTCGCGCGACACGGTCGCCGGTGCGCGACTCGGATCGAGTGCCGGATACGCCACATGGGCCGTCATCATGCTGGCCACGCCGGCACTGATCGCGGCGCGAAACGGCTGCAGATCCTGGTCTTTCAACTGATCGGCCGCCTGCTCGACCACCGGTAGCGCATGCGACGTATCGATCGTCGTCCGCCCAATGCCTGGAAAGTGTTTGGCGCAGGCCAGCACCCCCTCCGCCTGACACGCCTCGATCCAGGCCGTCACCAGTGTGGCCACCTTGCGTGGATCCGCGCCCATCGCGCGCGCACCGATGACCGGATTGTCATTCAGCAGGTCGAGGTCGCAGACCGGCGCGAGATTCCAGTTCACGCCCATCGTGCGGGCCTCGCGCGCCGTCAGGCGGGCCGCGCGACGCAATGCCTCGATGTCACCGAGTGCCGCGATCGCCGCCACCGGCGGGAGGCCGGTCGCGCCGTTGAACTGCTGACCCGCGCCACGTTCCAATTCGGCGGCAATGAGGAGCGGATGACGCGACTTGATCTGCAGTTCTTTCGCGAGGGCGCGCACCACGTCCTGATCGCCACCAACGAGATGGAATCCGCCCACGCCGAGTGCCAGCGCCTCGTCGATGCGCGCACGTTCGGCCGTGAAGCCCGTGCCGGAGGACCAACGCAGCACGGGGATCAGCAGCTGGGCGAGTTCGCGCGGGGCCGTCATTGAATGATCATGAGGAAGGTCAGGCGGCCGGCGTGAAGTGCCCCAGCGTGCGCGGTCCGCGCGCACCGGTGGCCCCAGGAACGTTGCCGCTGCGACCGGTCAGGTGCAGATAGCCCATGAGCGCGAACGCCACCGCTTCCTTTGCTTCACCGTCGAAGAACACGTCGTCGAAGCGCACGACGGTCGGTGCGCCCTCCGCGCTGCGTGTCGGGTGCGGCATCGAGAGCGCACGGGCGATCGCCGCGACCAGCGTCGGGTTCTTGGCGCCGCCACCAGCCAGCACGACATCGACGATCGGCTCCGGCATGAAACGCGCATACTGATCGGCTATCGTACGCGCCGTGAATTCGGTTGCCGTGGCGATGATGTCCTCATCGGTCAGCTGGCGTCCTTCGGCGCACGCATGGCACCCCTGTACGAACGCGTCGACGTACTCGCGCGAGAACCATTCGCGGCCGGTGCTCTTGGGTGGTTCGGCCCGGAAGAACGGGTGGCTCAATTCACGCGCGATCAGCGGCTCGACGGCGGTCCCGCGTGCCGCGAGCGCTCCGTCGCGGTCGAACGTGAGTTCGGGCCGCAACGCACGCGTGACCGCATCGATGATCACCACACCGGGTCCGGTATCGAAGGCGCGCACGGCACGGAAGTCTTCGCCGGTCAGCGCCGTTGCGGGAGGCACGACGGTCACGTTCCCGATGCCGCCGAGATTCTGCAGCGCGCGCCACGCCGACGGATGTGCAAAGAGGCGAACGTCGGCCATCGGCACCAGCGGCGCTCCCTGCCCGCCCGCGGCGACATCACGCGCGCGAAAATCCGCGATGACGGCGCAGCCGGTGCGTTCGGCGATCCGCGCGGCGTCACCGATCTGCCACGTACTGTGGCCCGGCTCATGCCATAGCGTCTGTCCGTGCGACGCGATGGCGGCCACGTCGGCCCGTGCGACGCCGGCCTCCGCGAGTGTCATTACGGCCGCTTCGGCGAGCCAGTCACCCAGGTCGGCGTGCAGTCGGCAGAAGTCCCGCGCATGGCCTTCGCGCATCGCCTGCTCGAGTCGTTGCCGCTCGAGGGCGTCATACGCGCGGTGCGTGAACGAGAGGACGGAATGTTCGATACGGCCGTCGGGCGTATCGACGAAACGCACCGTTGCCGCCGAGATGCCGTCGAGTGAGGTGCCTGACATGAGACCGACCAGCACGGCGCCGACCTGCGGATCGATCTCGCGTCTCGTCACGTGTGGGTCACCGCAGGCGGGGCGGTGGGGATCACGCGACGGATCACACCGCCGTGTGCGGCGAGCTGCGCCTGCGCGGTGGCCGCGTCGACACCAAGCGCATGCATGACGATGGCCAGCTTGACGCCGCCATCGGCGCGTGCGAGCAGCGCCCGGGCCTCGTCCCGCGTCAATCCCGTCACTTCCATCACGATCCGTTCGGCGCGATCGGCCAACTTGGTGTTGGTCGCACGCAGGTCGACCATCAGGTTGCCGTAACTCTTGCCGATGCGGATCATGGCGCCGGTCGTGATCATGTTGCAGATCAACTTCGTGGCGGTGCCGGCCTTGAGGCGCGTCGAGCCCGTCAGCGCTTCCGGCCCGACGATGGGCAGGATCAGCAGGTCGGCGACGGCGCGCATGGCCGCCGGGGGTTCACTGCATGCGAGCA
>CAZMGX010000133.1:8116-11659 GCA_964565915.1 uncultured Gemmatimonas sp. | reverse complement strand
CGGCGGGTAGTCCGGCCCCCGCACACACTACGGCGTGATGGACCGCAGCAGCCGCACGATGACGGGATCGACCGGTTCCGTCACCGGCTGCCCTTGGCCGGCGAGGATGGACCGGCCAACGAGGTCGTGGGCGTACTGGCGTCGCTGCCACTCGGGATCCAGCGAGCGGGCCAGGTTGACACCGTGCGCAGCAACGCCGGTGAGCAGAAAGTAGAGCGCATACGCATTGATGGCGATCCGCACTGGTCGGCGGATGGTGACCTCGTGTGTCCGGATCTCATCGACCACGATCAGTGCGATGATCGGGATGACGGGAAGCCAGAATCTGGCGTCATAGAAGGGCCAGACGCTGATGATCGCCGCATACACCGCGAGGTATGGCTCGAAGACCGTCCACCGGCGTCGGCGGATCCACAAGAGGAGGATGCCGCCCGCGGCAACGACGACGCCGAGTAGCGTGATCGGGAGCGAGAACTGTTGTGGCAACTTTCCTGACGGGATGTTCAGGACGATCTCGCCGATCTCCCGAAGATGTCCGCGCACCGTCGTGAGCAGCGCGGTGATCGCGCCGCCTCCGAGATACTTGGTCCGGAGGTCGACATCGATGTAGTACGCGCCGAAAGTGATGGTCGCTGAAATGCCGATCACCACCGCCACCGCCAGCACGGCCGCAATCGCGCGTCGCGCTTGTGAGCGTTCCCAGCCGCTCCGCAGGGCGCCGACGCCGACCCAGCAGGCGGCCACCAGCAACGCCACACCAACCGAACGGGTGACGAGCGCACCGAGGATGGCGACGGCTGCCATCGCCGCATTGGTCGCCTGTCGCCGGCCCCCGTAGGCGGCGGTTCTCGCCAGCAGCAACAGCGAGAGCATCTGCAGCATCAGGAAAAGCGGTTCGCTGGCGATCGGAGTCATGCCGCGAATGATCACGAACGAGTTCAGACTGACCAGGGCTGGCCAGATCGTCCATGACGCTGGCATGCTCATCGCGAACGCACCCGCTTGCCGCAGCAGCATGAGCGCCGCCCCGATACAGGTCAGGTTGAGCAGCGTGGACGCCGTAGAGGCGGCGAGCGGAGATTGCAGCAGTACCGCCAGCACCGCCGGGTAGCCAATGGGGAACGGGCAGGGTGCCACCTGGGACCAACCCGTCGGCGTTGCAGGGTCGACGAATCGCTGCGCCTGCAGCAAATAGCAGACCGAATCGAACGCAACGTCCATCGGCCGAGCGAGATGCAGCAGCGCGGCCGCAAAGAGCAGACTCGCTGCAATCCCCGCCAGCCGAGGCGCGAGCGAACGCACGTCAGCCATTCACGCCGAATAATCCGTATTTGATGATGCAGCGAAGCGCGCTGACACCGTCCTTCCAGCCGATCTTCTTGCCCTCATCGTAGGTTCGGCCCGAGTAGCTGATACCGACCTCGTAGACCCGAACGCGCAGGCGTGCGACCTTCGCCGTGATCTCGGGTTCGAACCCGAATCGATTCTCGCGGATCTCGATGCGATCGAGCGTCTGTTTCGTGAAGACCTTATAGCAGGTCTCCATGTCCGTGAGATTCAGGTTGGTGGTCATGTTCGACAGCAGGGTGAGCAGCCGGTTGCCCACATAGTGCCAGAAGTACAGGACGCGGTGCGTCTCGCCGCCGGCGAACCGGGATCCGAAGACAACGTCGGCCTTGCCGGCGAGAATCGGCGCGAGGAGGCGCGGGTACTCCTGCGGATCATACTCGAGATCGGCGTCCTGGACGATGACGATCTGGCCCGTCGCCTCCTTGAAGCCGCGCCGCAGTGCTGCGCCCTTGCCGGCGTTGGGTGATTGCGTGAACAAGCGTATCTCACCACGCCGCTCGTAGTCCTGCAGCAGCTGCAGCGATCCGTCCGTGGACGCGTCGTTGACGACCACGATCTCACGCGTCATTCCCTGCGGGAGCGGCGCTTCCCGAATCGCCCGAAGGACATCGTGCAGAGTAGCTTCTTCGTTGTAGACCGGAACGACGATGGACAGCAGCATGTGCGATGGATTCCTTGCGATCGGTGTGGCGTTGGCCGCAGTGCGTTGCGGCCACAGCCTGCTCTTCAACGTTGGACGATTGACTATGCCAGGGCTTTACGGCAACACGCGTCGCGGCTCATCCTGTCCTCGTCAGGACTCGGCTCGGCATCACACCGTCACTGCAGGCGGCCAACGCACAGGCTCGTGGGCGCGGCTCCGACCGCGAACTGCAGAACGGCGAGCACGTCGCCGGCATCGAGCGCACCGTTGCAGTTCGCATCACCGGCCGGCATGGGGTTCTGACTCACGGATGGCAGCACACCCACGATTGCTTGCTGGATCAGCAGTGCATCGAAGCCGTTCACCACACCGTCCTTGTTGACGTCGCCGCGCAGCACGGCGCTGCCGGTCAGGATCTGGGTGGCCCAGATGCCCCGTCCGTAGGTGCCTGCATAAAGGATGCCGGTCTGTCGCTGGTAGACGAGGTCGAGCACTCGCACGTTGGGGAACCCGGGTCCTGCCACGTTCCAGGTCGATCCGTTGTCGACAGTCTCATACACGCCGACGTCCGTGCCGGCAAACAGGCGCGTCGTCCCCGGCATCATCACGACCGCGTTGAACGGGATGTCCGGAAGCCCCGCGGAGATGTTCGTCCAGTCAAGTCCCTGATTGGTCGTGAGGTACACGTGACCGGTGCCGGTGCCGGAGTACGTGACGACCGCGCGGTTCGGGTCGAGAAGGTCCGTGTCGATGTCCGTCACGGCACGATTGGGGAGCGACGTCGAGACCAAGGTGAACGTGGCACCGAGATCGGAGGACCGCTGCACGTTGCCGTCATTCGTGCCCACCCAGATTACGCGCGGGTCAGCCGCGGACACGGCGATGGCGGTGATGACGCCACTCCCCTTCGACAGGTCACTGGTGAACGGTGTCCAGCTCAGTCCCTCGTTGGTCGTACGCCACAGTCGATAGGTGCCGTAGTACAACGTCGCCCCATCGCTGGGCTCGATCGCGAGTGGCGGCAGGAACTGCTTGCGATCGCTGCCGTTGAATCCGCGGAACTGCTGCGTGATGCCACCGGTGAGGGAGGCACGCGTCACGCGAATGAGGTATCCGAACGAGTAGCTCGTCGCCCAGAACACGTTGGGATTGCCCGGGCTCCAGACGTTGAATCCGCCATCACCCGTCGGCGCCGACATCGTCCAGAAGCCGGACCCGAATCCCCAGAGCGAGCTGTTGTCCTGCAGACCACCCGCGATGACATCGGGAACCGTTGGATGCACGGCAAGGCCTGGATAGAACTGCGTCACCGCGATGTTCGTATTGCGACTGACCCAGCTGTTGCCGCGATCATACGAGGCATAGATGCCACCGTCGTTGCCGCCGATGATCACATTCGGGTCGCTGGGCGCGAATTCGAACGCGTGCCAGTCCACGTGCAGGTCATACGCGAGCAGACTGAACGTCGCACCGCCGTCCACCGACCGATACAGCCGGCTGCCGCCGAGGTAGACGACGGAGCCACGGCGGGCGGTGCGCGCTACGGCGCC
>CAZMGX010000133.1:0-8106 GCA_964565915.1 uncultured Gemmatimonas sp. | reverse complement strand
GGTCGGGTCGGCCTCGAGCACGAGGTTCCACGTACTCTGGGTGGCGAAATCCAGGCGGGTGGCGGCGTTGTAGAGTCCCGACGCGGCCACCGGCGTGGTGGTTCCCGTTTGGCGATCATAGCGCACGAGCGTCTCCATGCGCGCCGTTGGTGACCCGATGACCGCGACCCACACGGGTCCGTTCGCAACGGGTGAAACCGCCACGGCGAGACGCGGGGTCGAACTGGGGGCGACCCAGACCTGCGTCCAGGTCGCCCCGCGATCGGCGGAACGCCACAAACCGTTCGACGTGCCGCTGCCCGCTCGTGCGGCCCAGAATACGTTGTCGAGCTGCGGATCATTCCGCAGGTCGGTGATCGGGCCGGGGAGCACCGTGGTCCACGTCGTGCCGCTGTTGGTGCTGCGATGGAGCCCGTTGTTCGCAGCGTAGAGCACGGTGGTGGTGGTGCGCGAACCAGCCGTACTGCGATCAATCCGAATGCGATAGGCGCGCGTCGTCTGTGTGCCGTTCGTGGGCGCCAACACACCGGCGCCGTTGATCTCGGTCCAGCTTTCTCCCCCATCAAACGAGCGCAACAGACCGCACCCGTTCGAGGCCGGGGGCTCACCGGTGCCGACGTACACGATGGTCGGATCGACCGGATCGAGCGCAATCGCCCCCGTATTCAGCGAGCATTGCGCATCGGTGCGCGGAGACCACGTCGCGCCGCCGTTCGTCGATCGCCACACGCCCCCCGACGCGGACCCGGCAAACAGGATGCTGGGATCCGTGGGGTGCACGGCGACCGCCTTGATGCGTCCACCATCGCTGTTCGGCGACGATCCGTAGAAGCCGCTGGTCTGGAAACCGAAGGGCCCCACGGACCGCCAGGAGGTGATCGGCATCGCCGCACTGTTGGCGCGCGGCACCGTAGACAGCGCGGCCGCACGGGCCGCGTAAATCGGGTTCTGCAGATAGGTGGCGTACGGATAGGCACGCTGCTGTTCGATCCATGCCGTCCGCTCCTCATTCGACGCCTCGCGGACGTTGCTCTCAGCCTGTGCCTGAAGCAGCACCGGGGCTCCGATGAACGCCACGGCCAGCGGCCACAGACGCGTGCGGTGTCTCGCCGTCATCGGACCACCTCGACGGGAAGCACGCTGAGCTTGGCCTTCACATCGGACGCATCCAGGAGGTGCAGCTCAGTCACCTGCAGGCCCAGGGATCGATACGCCAGCGTATCGCGGGCCACGAAGCGGATCCGTGCCAGCACGTCGTCCTCGAATCCCGAAACATGCGCCGCGGCAATCATCACGCGACCACGACTGGCATGTGCGGCGCGCAACGCCCCGTCGGCTGGTGAAGCGTCACCAAGGAATCGCAGACGCGTGCTGTCGTACACGATACCGGCCGTCATGCTGCCGATGCGTTGCGCCGCCGGCCGTGAGACGCGGACGGCGACGGTGACCACGCTGTCGGCCAGGTGTGACGGTTCGACCACGAGTCGGGCCGTCTGCTGCGTGGTCGGCGTAGGCGCGATGGCGCCACTGGTCGCGCCGTCGCGACAGGCGGCGGCAACGATGAGGGCACTCACGGCGATCGGCGCCGCGAACCTGCACAGACGGGTCATCGAATCACCACCGGGTATTGGAGAGCGGATGCGTTGGCAAGCAATGACTGCTGAAGTGGATCCAGGATCTCGTTGAATCGCAGGATGAGCTGACTGGCACCCGCGTTCACGGGCGTGAAGTCGAAACGCCCGAGCAAGATCACGCCAGTCAGCCCCGTGGCACTGGCGACGGAGATCCGCGTCGTTCCCGATCCTGCGTCGGACGTAATCACCGGACTTCCACTGGCTCCAGGCACGCTGCCGTTGAGACGGAGCAGTGCCGGCGTTCCCAGGTTGCTTGGCCACGTGAAGACCACGTCGGCGGCCCCGACGGTGGCGCCACGTGTATCGAGGTACAGGGTGACCGAGAAGTCGACCGCGCGCGCATAGACGAACCGTGTCACGTCGGCGCGCAGGAGCGGGCCCGTTGTGCGCGTGACGTTCACGAACAGCGAATCACGCGCGCCCGTGCTGTGCGTCGTGCTCGCCACGATCCACGTCTGTCCACCCGATCGTCCCGTGATCGTCCCGCCTGCCGACACCGTCGCCACCGTCGTCGACCGACTCACGTACTGCACGGGAACGGACAGCACCGTGGTGCCTTCGCGGACGATGGCCGGCACGGTCAGCGTTCCATTCGGGTCGAGTTGACGGATCTTCTCGTTGTCGTCACCAAGCGTCAGCGAGACGGTTGGTCGCACGATGAACGTGACCGACAGCGGCGTGGATCCGCCATTTACCGACGTCGCCGTGACGGTCGCGGTGTAGGTGCCGGCGGTCAGGAGACTGGGGTCGGCGCGGAGGACGACGCGGGAGGGCGTCGTGAGCACCGAAGCCGACAGCCAGCCTTGCGGTCCCCCATACACGATGCTGGTGGAGACACCGGTGATTGCCTGACAGCTGGCCACACGATCCGTCACCGCGACGGTGTCGAACACGACCGTCGTCGCAAACCCGTCGAGCGTGCGCGCCGCAGGCGTCACCTGGATCTCGGGATTGCGCGCGAGATCACAGGGCGAGACGCTGAACGACGCGGCCGTGAGGCCGGGTGCGCTTACGCTGATCGTGCGCGCACCGGCCGCCCCGAGGATGCCGAATCCGGCGAACGTCGCCACGCCGCCGGTCGCTGTCGATGTCGCGCCGGTGAGCGTACCGGTGCCGGCCGTGATGCTCGCCGTGACGGTGGCGTTGGCACTGATCGCGACATTTCCGGCGCCATCGCGCAATTCGACGACCGGCTGCGTGGAGAATGTACCATTGAGGCCACCGCCGCTGGGCGCCGTCCGAACGACGAGGGTCGTCGCCGCACCCGCCTGCAATGCCAGACTGCCGCTGGTGACCGTCGTCAATCCGGCCGATGAGAACACCAAGACGCGACTGCCAACGAGGCCATCGATGCGCAGCGTAGTGAACGTGGCGACTCCCTGCACCGCGGTGACGGTGGTCGTGCCGCCGATCGTGCCTCCGCCCGAGCTGATCGCCGCGGTCACCGGCGTCGCGGCCGACGTGACCAGATTGTCTGCCTCATCACGGACTTCGATCACCGGTTGCGTGGTGAACGCTGCCCCGGAGAACGCACCAGCGGCTTGCGTGCGAATCGCCAATCGCGCCGGCAGTCCGGCATCCAGCGCAAACGCGGCACTGGTGACCGGTGTCAGGCCCGGCGCCGCAAACGCGACGGTGCGTGCGCCGACGGTACCACTGATCTGGAGATCGACGAACGCGGCGACGCCCTGGGCTGCGGTCGTCGACGTAACGCCGCCCAACGCACCGCCACCGGTCGCGAGTGATGCGGTCACGGAAACGGACGATGCCGTCACGACGTTGTCGGCCGCATCACGAATTTCGACTACGGGTTGTGTCACAAATCGCACACCGGACGCAGCACCGGCGGGTTGGGTGCGTATCGCCAGGCGCGCCGGCACGCCCGGCGTCACCGTCACGGTAAACGCAGCCGAGACGCCGTCGTACGTGGCAGTGATACTCGAGGTCCCCGCCACGGCGCCGGTGACGACGCCGGTGGCGGACACGGACGCCACGCTTGGCGTGCCCGAGCTCCACGCGATCGACGGATTCTGGACGGACGCCCCGCGGCGGTTTGTGGCACGCACAGTGAGCACGAGGGTCGCGCCTGACGTCACGGTGGATCCGCTTGCACTGGAAATGGTCACCGTCGGCAGCACATCGGGCGCGGCGGGATCACCACCGCCACCGCACGCCTGCAGCGCGCCGATCCCGAACAACAGGACGGCGCCGAGAGTGGCTCGTGCGCGCCGCTCTACCTCACGCCACGGCACGGACCGATGTCGCGCGCTCATGTCGGCTCCTTCACGGTGACGGTAAACGGTGCACTGGTCCCATGTCGATTGCTCACCGTCAGCGGATAGTCGCCGGCCATCCACAACATGGGTGCGGCCCCACCACCACTCGGCATCCGATCCGGTACGACGAGCGAGATGCGAGTACCTCCGTCGCTCGACTTCACGGACGTCAACGTTACGGGCCCAAACGTGACCGTGTTTTCGGCCTCGAATCCCGTGCCGCGCACGATCAGCTCGGTCACTTCTCCGGCGCGTATAGTGATCGATCTTGGCGTCACCGCGGTGACCACGACGCCCGCGTCGGTTGGGGCCGCCGAGCGTTCAGAACGCCGACAGGAGGAAATCAGCAGGAATGACGCGACGAGCAGCGCCGTTGATCGTCGAAACCGCGCGTGCCGTGGCATTCAGGGAACTCTTGGAGTGGAAGAACGGACCTTCGCAGCGCTGCCCGGCAATGCTACCGTCTCGTCATTCGGACTGTCAATCACGGACGGCACCTACACGCGCGCCAACGCCGGTGATCGAACGAACGTCCAGATCGCAAAGAGCAGCGTCACGAGGGCCGACCCTCCGACGGCCCACTCGACGCCGATCGCGCGCGCGACGGCGCCCACGGCGAAGGCTCCGACGGTTTGCGACATGCCGACAAAGACCAGCGAGTAGAACGCCATGAGTCGTCCGCGGTATTCCTCGGATACACGCAGCTGCAGCGTGCCGTTCGAGAGGGCATTGAACATGATCATCGCGATGCCGATGACGAACAGCAGGCCCTGCGCCAGCCGGGGACTCGTCGTCATCGCGAGCCCCATCACCAGCACCGGAAAGCCGAGCGCCGTGCCCCGGAGCAGTCGACCACGCGGCCAGTGTGATGCGGGCCCGGCGATGAGCAGCGCGCCCAGCAGTCCCCCGACCCCGAGCGAGGCCAGCAGCACGCCGTAGCCACCCGCATCGAGGCCGAGCCGATCGCGTGCCATCACGGGCATCAACGTGATGAACGGCGCCCCGAAGACAGCCCCCACGGTGACCAGCCCGAGGAGGTCGCGCGCAACGCCCGGTTCGTTCAGATGCCGCAGGCCGTCTCGCGCATCACGAGTGCTGGAGGCGAGCACGGTACGCAACGTCTCGCCGCGAAACGGCGAAGGGGTGCGCGGCAGCTCGATCCGGAAAAGTCCCCACAGCACCGCCACGAAGCTCAGCGCGTTGAGCCCGAAACACCAGGCGATGCCGAAGCGATGAATGACCAGACCGCCGATGGCTGGCCCGATGATCCGCGCGAGATTGAAGCCGGAAGAATTGAGCGCGATGGCGGGCTGCAGATCTTCCCGCCCGACGAGCTGGATGATCATGGACTGCCGTGCGGGTACTTCAATGGCGCTGGCCAGCCCCTGCACAAGTGCCAACCCCAACAGCAGCGGAATCGTGGCGTTCCCGGTCAGCGTGATCAGCCACAGCGCGACCGCCTGCGCGAGGAAGACGGACTGGGTGATGCGGACGACCCGCAGGCGGTCGGCGCGATCCACCAGCGCACCCGCGTGCATCGAGCAGAGCACGATGGGGAGGGCGCCGACGGCCGCCACGAGCCCGACGACGAAGGCACTGTCGGAGAGCTGCAACGACAGCCAGCCAAGCGCCATGGTCTGCATCCAGGAGCCGACCAGCGACAGGGTCTGTCCCGTCCAGAACAGCCGGAAGTTCCGGTGCCTGGCGAGCACTCGAAACGGATTGCGGGATCGGTCGGCTGCGCTCATGCGTACCGCAACATAAGAAGTCGCCATGACCGCCGCGCCGTGCCAGGCGACCGCGTCGCGGATCGCGCGTCGTTACCACGACCGCCGTTGCCAGTCCCGGTGTCGGCACTCCGACGAGTCGTCGTCCGGGTATCTTGACCATACGCAGTAACGATGGCTGCTGCAGATACGGGGCTGTGGGCGACTCAGCCGTCGCCGCTGCCACCTTCAGGATGTCTTCTCAACCATGCACTTCTCCGAAAGCACACACGGCCGACTCCGCACCTCCCGCAGGATCCAGAGCTTTCTTGAGCGTCGGGTCGCGAAAGGCTCGTCATCGGCCGAGCGACTCCTCGCGCTGACGGAGTTTGTCGGGTTCCTCGCATGGCACTGCCACGCCGGTCGGTTCGTGGCGGAACGGGCGGAGTCCGCGCTTCGCCAGGACCTGCGCCTGACCCCCTCCGATTCGCTGGGTTTGCGCGCGTCTGTCACGGGTCGAACAGTGCATGTACTCACGGAAGCCTACGGGGTGGGTGGTCACACCAGACTCGTGCGCCATTGGATCGACCGCGCGGGGGCCGATCGTCACGCGGTCGTGCTGACGCGGCAAACGTTGGAATTCAAGCCGCACTGGCTGGTGGACGCAGGACACGATGTGCCGATTCTCGACCTGTTGTCTCTCGGCATACGGGAGCGCGTCACGCGAGCCTCCGTGCTGATGGCGCTCTTCGACGCCGCCGAGCGAGTCGTCCTTCATGTCCACCCCGACGATGCCGTCGCCATCGCCGCGGCCATGGCCACCGGTGAACGCGACATTCGCTTTCTCAATCACGCGGATCATGCGGCGTGGCTGGGGGCCTCACTCTCTACCGGGTTCATAAACTTCCGGTCTCAAGGCGTCCGTCTGTCCGTCGATCGTCGCGGTATCGACGAGGCCCGTTGTGACATCGTTCCCTTGCCGATTGAAGCCCCGGTGGCACTGAGTCGCCGCGACGCGCGCGCGTCCCTTGGATTCTCGGACAGCGAACAGCTGTTGCTGACCGTGGGATGGGACTACAAGTATGTGCCCGTCGAGGGGTACTCGCTCCTTGGACCACTTGCGTGCACCCTGAGCCGAACGGACGCTCGGCTCATTGCGATCGGCCCGCGGCCGGACAACCCGTTGTTCGCGCAGCTCAGCGAGCAGTTCCCTGGTCGTGTGCATCTTCCGGGTGCCCTCGAGTCCACCGCGGCCTACCGAGCGGCGGCGGATGTGTACGTGGACAGTTTCCCTTTTGGCGGTGCCACTGCGCTGCTTGAGGCGGTGGTCCTGGGCGTGCCGGCCTTCTGCTTTCAACCACAGCGGGATCAACTCGAGGTCATGTACACGCAATGGGCGGGTGCCGACCTGGAGCCGTCTGCCGCAGACACCGATGACGAGTTCGCTTCACTGATTCAAGGGGTGCTGGACTCCCCGGCGGCAGAAAGTCGGCGCGCCGCACTGATCGAGGCGTCCTCCGTTCACTACGGAGATCGATGGCGAGGCCTGCTCGAAACGCACCTGCATCGCCGGTTCCGCGGGCGCGCCTGGGCACCGCCGCCCCCGCGCAGCCCCGACCAGCTGGATCTGATGCTCGCGGCTCTCGGCCGCGATCCGAGAAAGTTTCCGTCGCGCGCCGAGGGTGGCGGCCTCTCCCGCCGAGATCGACTGCGGCTCCTGAGCCTGCAACTGGCGGGTAACCTGTTCGTGTAGACACCAGGTCCGGGTCGGCCGTTTCGAGGCCCCGCGCGCGATACGGATGGCGGGATCGGTCGGCGGCGCTCATGCGTTCAGCAGGGTAGATATCAGTCTGACCTCAACCGAGAGCGCGGCGCGATGCGGTTCCATACGTACACCAAGTTCAATCCGCAGATGGCCGACGCGGTGGACATGCAGGCGCTGCTCGACCAGCTGGCCGACTTCCTGTTACAGTCCGGGTTCGCCGGGGGCAATCAGAACTTCTGGGGTGATCCAGGCGAGGAGGCCGACCGGTCGCTGGATGCGCTCAAGGCCGCCATTCTGCAGGCGCTCATTGAATCGGGGCAGATCACCCCCGACATGCTCAAGGCGCTCCGCGGCGAGGGCGATGAGGTTTCGGAAGAGAAACTGGCCGAGTTGCTCGACAATCTGGTGCAACGGCTCGTGGCTGACGGTATGCTGACGCTCGACGCACCGGGACGCATGCCGGCCGGGCATCAACCCGCCACCGGGAAGGGATCGCTCGAGCAGGCCGCCGCGCGTGACGTGCAGTTCAACCTGACCGACCGCGGCATCGACTTCCTGGGATACAAGACCCTTCGGCACCTGTTGGGCTCCTTGGGCAAGTCGAGTGTGGGCAGCCATGACACCCCGCAGCTGGCGACCGGTGTCGAGTCTGATGCGTGGAGCAAGCCGTACGAGTTTGGCGACGTGCTCAACCTCGACGTGTCCGGGACGCTCGCCAACGCCCT
>CAZMGX010000132.1:0-11806 GCA_964565915.1 uncultured Gemmatimonas sp. | reverse complement strand
GCTTTCGCCGGCGGCGATGCGCGCCTCGAAGGCGGCGACCTGCGCCGGGTCTTCCGCGGGGAGGGCCGGTTTCTGTTCCATACCGTGAATCTACAGGCCGTCGGCGCCCGCGGACAATCGGACCCGGGGAGGTGGACCGGCCCGCCAGCCCCTATTTTCCCAGCATGACCTCCAACACTTCTCCTGCCGTCCCGACCGTGATCGACGCCGGCGGTGGCACGGTACGCACCAGTGTCGCCGACGGCATCGGCCGCGTCGAATTTCACCACCCGAAAAGCAACTCACTCCCCGGCGCGCTGTTGCGTGCCCTTGCCGATGGCGTGACCCGTGTGGGCGCCGATCCGGCGGCGCGGGTCGTGGTGCTGTCGAGCGGCGGCACGGGGCCGTTCTGTGCGGGCGCCTCGTTCGATGAATTGGTATCGGTGTCGACCCCCGAAGAGGGGCAATACTTCTTCAGCGGGTTTGCCGGGGTGATCCTGGCCATGATCCGCGCGCCGAAGTTCGTCCTGACCCGCGTGCACGGCCGCGCGGCGGGCGGCGCGGTCGGTCTCATCGCCGCCTCGGATTTCAGCATCGCGGTTGAGAAGGCCTCGGCGAAGCTGAGCGAATTGGCGATCGGCATCGGGCCGTTCGTGGTCGGGCCCGTGATCGAGCGCAAGGTGGGGCTGGCCGCCTTCAGCGCCATGGCCGTCGACGCCGACTGGCGCGATGCCGCGTGGGGGGAACGGCATGGGTTGTACTCGCGCCTGGTGCCGGATGTGGAGGCGCTCGACGCCGCGATCGAGGCCGAAGCCACCAAGCTGGCCGGCTGCAATCCCGAGGCGATGGCGCAACTCAAGCAGGTGTTCTGGACGGGAACCGAACACTGGGATCAGATGCTCGCCGAACGCGCGCTGATGAGTGGCCGCATGGCGCTGTCCGCGTTCACGCGGAACGCCATCGCCAGCTTCAAGGGCAAGTAGCGTGTTCCGCAGCCTGCGCGTGCCCGAGCGGCTGTTCGCCTTTGCGATGTGGGCGGTGTCGCTGGCGTTTGCCAGTTTCCTGATCGGTCTTGGTGGCAAGATCGTCGGCGACTTGCCCGGCGTGGATCAGTCGGTCTCGATCGAGGAGTTCATCGAGCCCGCACAGCGCACCGCCTTCCAGCAGACGCAGGACTCGCTGACGGCCCTCGAGCGCAGCACGCAGGACGAGCGCGAACGGGCGAACCAGCAGTACACGATGGCGCGCAATGCGTACACCTCGCAACGCGAAGCGTTCGACAACTGGATCGCGACGCGCACGGCCACGACCGATCCGACGCAAGATCCCGAGGTCGTCTCACGGACACGCGCGCTCGACGAGCTGAAGGCCAGTGAGCGCCGCGCGCAGGAGCAGGTGGAGCGACTGGACGGCGCGTTGTTGTCCATCTCGCAGGCGCAGTCAACGAGCCGCGAGTCGTACAGCCTGCTCCAAACGGCGGCGGACGACCGCTATCAGCGAGCGCGCTTTGCGCAGGAGATGCGGGTGTTCGGCATCCGCCTCGCCCTCACATTGCCGCTGTTGCTCGTGGCCGGCTGGCTGATCGCGCGCAAGCGCAAGACGGAGTACTGGCCGTTGTGGCGCGGCTTCGTCCTGTTTGCCGCCTTTGCGTTCTTCGTGGAGCTCGTGCCGTACTTGCCCAGCTACGGCGGGTACGTGCGGTATGGCGTGGGGATCGTCGCCAGCATCGTCGCGGGGATCTATGTCATTCGCGCGATGCGTCGATACCTGGCCCAACGACAGCAGGTCGAACAGCAAAGCGAAGCGGAGCGGCGGCAGTCGTTGTCGTACGAGGAGGCCATCAAGCGGATCAGCGGCGGAGTGTGTCCAGGGTGTGAGCGCGCCATTGCCGGTGGGCAGCAGAATCCCTCCAACTTCTGCGTGCATTGCGGCCTGCGGCTGTTCGACGAATGTGGCCGCTGCGCGACCCGCAAGAACGCGTTCTATCCGTATTGTCCGACCTGTGGCACGACGACCGCGTCGGGCCCTGAGCCGTCCAGGACGGAGCCGCCGACGTCGGAACCGCCCCGGCCCGCGGCCTCGACAGCTCCGGCCTGAGGCGCGATACTTTCGCGGTTCGTCCCTCCCGCCCACGCACCTCACCCTCCGCCCGACCTCTCACATGCGCCTCGCGCCCCTTCGTCTCTCCCTCGCCGCTTGTGTCACACTCGCCACGCTCGTGGCGTGCCGATCCTCATCGACGTCGCAGTCGCCCACCCCGGCCGGCGGTGGTGCGGCCGCCCGTACCGCCCGTCCCGCGCTTCCTGCGGCGGTCACCCCGTCGAACATCGCGACGGGTGACTCGATCTTCAACAACGGCAGCTGCCAGAATTGCCACGGCAAGGGCGGCGTCGGTGCCGCCAACGCCCCGGCGCTCGACGGCAAGGCGTGGGTGCAGCTCAAGACCGGCAGCTTCGACGAGATCGTCGCGCTCATCGTGAGCGGGGTGCCGACGGACAAGATCAAGGACAAGAGTCGCACACGCGCGATGGGCGCACGCGGCGGCCGTATGGCGCTGACCGATCCGCAGATCCAGGCGGTCGCGGCGTACGTGTACACCATCTCGCACAAATAGTCCTGCGTCGGCGCGGCGGTCGCTGCCCTTCTCGACGTCCGTGCCGATGACCACCGTGCCCGACACCGCGCGCGCCGCGCCGAGGATCGGCACACCGACGATCCTCGTTGCTCACGGCGCGCTCGGCAGCGCCGCGCAGATGCTTCCCGTCGTTGACGCACTGCGCGAGGCCTTCGAAGAACGCCACGTGGTGGAGGCCATCGAGCTGCCGGGGCACGGCCGCACGCCGATCGCTGACGGCGCGCACTTTCGCCTGCCGGATTTCGTCGAGCACCTGGGTCGCGTTGTCGCGGAGTGTGCGACGCCGCCGTGGCTGTTCGGCTACTCCATGGGCGGCTACGTCGCGTTGGCACTCGAGGCGCGCACGCCGGGCTCCTTCGCGGGCATCATCACCCTCGGCACAAAGTTCGAGTGGGATTTGGCGTCGGCGTCGCGCGAAGCGGATCGGCTCGACCCGGTCGTCATCGCGGACAAGGTGCCCCGGTTCGCGGCGGCACTCGCGGCGCGCCATGAAGAGGCCGGGGGCTGGGAGACGGTCGTCGTGCGTACGGCGGCCCTGCTGCGCGACAATGGGCGTGCTCCACTGCTCACATCCGACGTGCTCGAACGCATCGGAATTCCGGTCACGGTCGCCGTCGGTTCACGCGATGAGACCGTCACCATCGATGAGACGCAACGTGCGGCCGACGTCATGCGACACGGTCGCTCTGTGGTGCTGCCCGACGTGGCGCATCCGATCGAACGGGTGCCGCCTGACGCGATCACCTCGCTGGTGCGCGAGTCGTTGCCGACGCTCTGAGCTCCACGGGCGAATTCTCGCGGCGGACTGCGGTTAGAGAAATTGAACCGCAGGGAGCACAGGGGCGCAGGGGCCTCGTCATCCGGCGAGGCCCCGCGAATTCGTGCTGTTCGAATTCTTGATTGTTGAGGCTCCGCGAATTTAACGGCACTCCTCGCAGCGGGCCCCTGCGCCCTTTGCGTCCCTGTGGTTCACGTTGCTGACTCCGTGCTCACAGTTACCGACGGGAGAGCGGATACAGGCGCACCTCCGGCACCGACTCGTCCGGATCGATGTAGCGGCCCAACACGTAGTCGCGGCCGATCTCGTATACCTCCATCACGGTCGGTAACGCGACGGTGGACAACACTGTGCCAGTCGGAGAAAACACGGTCCACGATACGGTGGGTGAAGCGGCACGTGGATAGTGCTGCACCCAGAGATTCCCGTCGCTGTCGACGATGAGATCGCGCGTCGCCGGCAGGTACTTCGGGAGTGGGAACTTCTGGTACTCCAATTCGGTGCTTTTCCTCGCGCGTTCACCCATCATGGCAATCTCCCGCTCTCGCTCGGCGACAAGATCGGCCGGTGTCGCTGCGACGCGGGGAACGGGCGCGCTCAGTGACGGCATCGCCTTTCCGGTCAGATCGAAGACGCGCACGACGAAGCTGTCGGCGAGAGCCACGTAGGCCCGTGTCGGACCGATCGCGACGCGAGGCTCGCGCCCAAGCGGATAGGGGCGCGGGCCAATGCGCTCGGAGCCAGGCATGTCGCCCAGCTTGATCGGCGTCGACGAATCCGTGCGGGCGATCCAATACCCGGTGAGCGATCGATTGGCCTCCGGCTTCATGTTCTTGTCGCTCTCCCAGCCCATCGACACGACGTGCCCCGTGCGATTGCACGCGAATCGATACGGCATCGTCTTGAATCGGAACGCGCGTACGAACGCGCCGTCAGGCGTGAAGATCGACACGGGACCGGTGATGTCGTTCGCCAGGAGCGAATCTCCGCAGCGCAGCAGCGGGGCCAGATACGTCACTTCACCCGGTCCCTTCCCCTTGCGCGCGTACCGCTTGACGAGCGCGCCGCTCGGCGTGAACTCACGCAGCGCGAAGTCGCCCAGATCGCCCACCACGATGTTCCCGTTGGGGAGCCGTGTTGCACCCGCCGGCGCCGCCAGCAGTTCATCCGGTTTCTCCGAGGTGCCGATACGTATGGTCGGCGTCGTCGCGATACGCCACGGCGCTCGCTGTGCATGCGCTACGGCGGGCATCGTGTACACGACGCCAACGACGAGCAGCACGACTCGCAGGAACATCATCGCGCGAAGACCACGGCGCATTGCAGCGGCTCGGGAGAGGTTAGAACGTCGCGCGCAACCGGAAGCCCGCACGCCCCTGCCAATCCAGCATCGGCGCCAGCGACAGGTCACGCGCGCCACCCGCCGCAGGGGCGGCGCCGCGCGGGGCGACGATCGACGACCCGCGTTGGGTGCCCTTCGCATACAACACCGCCTCGACCATCCCGACGATGGCGAGCCCGCCGGCCGCGGCAATGGCGGGGATGAAGTACGGACGCTCGGTCGTGCGTCTTGTATATGGCGCGGGGACGCCGTTCGGATCGACGTACGCCACTTCCGTGTCGGTGGTCTTCTGCATGAACGCCGCGCCTGCGGAGCCGGCCACAGCGGTCAGCACGATCAATCCGCGAATCGGACGACCGGTATACAGCTGGCCGAATCCCGGCATGAGGCTGCGCGCGAAGGCCATACCAGGGCTGAACACGGGACGACGCAGCACCTCGATCGCACGCCCGACGTCGACGCGATCATCGACCGTTGGCGCCGCGGCACGATACTGCTCCAGATCGGTCAGGGCCGCGGCCCGTCGCCCAACAGCTGACTGCGCGAGACCGCGGTTGAAGAATCCTTCCGGCGCCGTCGGCGCGTTCGTGACCACATCGTCGAAGGCCTTGGCCGCGGCGGCGTAACTGCCGTCGTCGTACAACGCGAGGCCAAGACGAAACGCGACCTGCACGTCATCCGCCCGTTTCTGCTCGGCGCGCGGCACGAGCAACACGAGTCGATTCCGCACGTCGTTGGCTTCGCCCCCGGCCGGGGACAACGTCAGATATCGGCAGTACTCGGTGATGGCTTTGGTGGTGTCGCTGAGCTCTTCGTGGGCGCGTCCGAGATCGTACGCAATGCGCTCGTCGCCGGGATTCAACACCGCCGCGCGGGCAAACGCATCACGCGCCGCTGTCTGGTCACCATTCAACGCGGCCTCCTGTCCGGCCGTCGCGAGGCGGCGCGCCTCCGCATTGTCGCGTCGCGCCACGGTCGCCTGGCCGGCCGCCGGGATGCGGCATCCAGGTGCCGGACCGGTCGTCAGCGTACGCTTCGGCGACAACGTCTGCGCACGCAACCGGGTCGCAGGCAGCGCTGTCGCCGACAGCACGACGAAGAACGCGCCGAGCAGCCGACGCGCGGTTGATGCCGTGAGTGGACTAGCGTACGGTGACGATCGTCGATGCACTGACTCCCTCCGATGTCGCGGTAATTCGTACCGTACCGAGCCGGAAGCCGACCACCAGGCCGCTGCTGGATACGAACGCGATACTTTCATCTGCCGACGACCAGGTGATCGTCCGTCCCGTCAGCGGCGTGCCGGCGGCATTCAGCGGTGTCGCCACCAACTGTACCGAACCGAGAATGGTCACTTCGGGCGTGGACGGCGTGAGGCTGATCGATGCGATCGTGGGCAGGTTCACGGTGACGGTGATTGATGCCGTGACGCCATCGATCGTCGCGAGGACGAGCGCCGTGCCCGGCCCGACGGCGGTCACCAGTCCGCTTGCGGACACGGTGACGACGCTGGGCGCGCCGCTCAACCACGTCACTTGCCGCCCGGTCAACACCGTTCCAGCCGCCGATCGTGCCACGGCGGTGAGCTGTGTCGTGCCGCCGGGGACCAACACGGGCGCGGATGGTGTGATCTGCACCACGGCCACCGGGACCGGAATCACCTGAAACGTCGCGATGCCGATCCTGCCCTCGCTGGTCGCCGTGATCCGCGCGGTGCCCGGCACGAGTGCCGACACCACGCCCGTCGCGTTCACGGAGGCCACAGCTGGCGCGTCACTGCTGAAGGTGATCGGCCGATTGGTCAGGAGGTTCCCTTGTGCATCCGTGACCTGTGCGGTGAGTGCTTGTGTGGTACCGACCACCAACGTACCGGAGCCCGGCGTCAGGATCACGACGCTGGCGAGACGTTCGAGCACCACCACGATGGCGGTGCCGACGCGTCCTTCGCTCGTCGCCGAGATCGTCGTCGAGCCCGGTGCGAGTCCGATGACGACGCCGGTGGACGAGACCGACGCGACCCCCACATTGCTCGAACTCCACGCGAGCGCACGGCCGGTCAACACGTTGCCCGCCGCATCGCGCAGCACCGCGGAGAGGGCGCGCTGCGTGCCGACGCCGATCGTGTCGCGGGCGGGCGAGACGACGACTGTTTGCACCGGCGGCAACGTCACCGTGACGGCTGCCTGACCCGAGCGACCGCTACTGGTGGCCGTGATCGTTGCGGCGCCTGTCGCGACGCCGGTCACCACGCCCTGATTATTGACGGTGGCGACGGACGTGTTGCTGCTGCTCCACGTCACGGGGCGGCCGGTGAGGACGCCACCTTCGGCATCCAACGTCTGTGCCTGCAACGGCACCGTGCTGCCGACGCGCACCGACACCGTGGGCGGCGTGACGACAACGGACGCCACTTCACGCGCTGTCACTGTCACGGTGGCGGTTGCGCTTTTTCCGAACGCGCTGGCGGCGATGCGCGCATCGCCGGGCGCCAGGGTCGTCACTACACCGGCCGACGACACCGTCGCCACGGCGGTGTTGTTGCTGGACCAGGTGACGGAGCGCACGGACACGGGCGCGCCGTTCGCGTCGAGTGGTTGCGCCACCAACGTGACGGTACCACCGGCGCGAACGGTCGACGTGGGCGGCGTCAGCTGCATCGACGCGACCAGGTCGGGCTCAACGGTGTTCTCGGTACAGGATCCCGTGGTCATCACGAACAGCAGCGCCGCCGTTCGCAGGGCTGCGGTTCGCAGGACGCGACGCGCGCCGGTGAGAACCGCGCTCATGGCGCCTGCCCCGTTTGCGCCCACCGGCCAAGACCGGCCCCACCGCGTCCGACGAAGGGATACGCCGCAGAACGACGGCGCTCAGACAGGGGATCCAGCGCTGCCAGATCGAATGCTCCGACGGTGAACAGGGCAGAATTCACGGTCAGCAGGGGGGCGGTCGTTGCGAACTGCAGGGTGTGATCTCCAGTACCGGTGATGGACAGCGAGGCGAAGGTCGCCACGCCATTGACGGCGTTGACGGTCACCGATCCTCCGAGCGTGCCCGCGCCCGTGTTGATCGATGCCGTGATCGCCAGCGTCGCGCCGCTGCCGGTGGTGACGACGAGACCCGCATTGTCCAACACCTGAACGACCGGTTGGGTACCAAAGACGACGCCATTCGTTGCGCCGGACGGCTGAGTCTGTACCGCCAGCGACGCCGCCACCTGCGTCACGGTGAAGCTGGCCGACGTGGCCGACGTCAATGCGCCGCTCGTGAACGTGATGGTGTGCGCTCCACTGCCGTTGACTTGCAAGTTGGTGAACGTGGCCACGCCGTTCACGGCGTTCACCGTCACCGTGCCGACGAGCGCGCCGCTGCCGCTCGCAATCGTCGCCGTCACGGCGGCCGAGCTGGTCGTCAGGTTGTTGCTGGCGTCACGGATCGCAATGACCGGTTGCGTCGTGAACGCCACGCCACTTACTGCGCCCGCGGGTTGCGTGGTCACCGCGAGCTGCGTTGCCGGTCCCGCCGCCAGCGCGATGCTCGCGGAGACCACGTTCAAGGCCGGCGACGAAATCGCGAAACGCAGCGTGTGCGCGCCACTGCCAGTCAGCTGCAGGTTCGTGAAGGTCGCCACGCCGTTGACCGCGGCCACCGCGACGGTCCCGCCCAGCGTGCCACTGCCCGATGCGATCGACGCCGTGACGGTCGCGGTGGCACCCGCACCGGTCGTCACGTCCAGCCCTGCGTTATCGAGAATCCGCACCACGGGTTGCGTGGTGAACGCCACGCCGCTGGCCGCACCGGACGGCTGCGTCTGGATCGACAGCGACGCGGGTGTTTGGGTGACGGACACACTTCCCGAGGTCGCCGACGTCAGGCCACCGCTCGTGAAGGTGAGGGTATGCGCACCCGTTCCACTGATCTGCAGGTTGGTGAAGGTTGCGACACCGTTCACCGCATTGACGGTCACGGTTCCACCCAGCGTGCCGGAACCGGTGGCAATCGCCGCGGTGACGGCCGCCGTGCTCGTCGTCAGGTTGTTGCTCGCATCACGAATCGCAATCACGGGCTGCGTCGTGAACGCCACGCCACTCACCGCGCCCGCCGGCTGCGTCGTCACGGCCAGCTGGGTCGCCGGTCCGGCAGCGAGCGCGATGCTCGACGAAACCACGGTCAGCGCCGGTGTCGTTGTCGCGAACTGCAGCGTGTGCGCGCCGCTACCGGTCAGCTGCAGGTTCGTGAAGGTCGCGATGCCGTTCACGGCGGCCACGGCGACCGTCCCGCCCAAGGTACCGCTGCCCGTGGCGATTGACGCCGTGACGGTTGCGGTAGCGGCCGTACCCGTCGTGACCACGAGTCCCGCATTGTCGAGGATGCGCACCACGGGTTGTGTGGTGAAAGCGACGCCACTCGCCGCGCCCGACGGTTGGGTCTGAATCGACAGCGACGCCGCATTCTGCGTGGCCGACACGCTGCTCGACGTTGCCGAGGTGAGCCCGCTGCTCGTGAACGTGATCGTATGCGCGCCGCTGCCGTTGATCTGCAGATTGGTGAACGTCGCGACCCCATTCACCGCGTTGACGGTCACGGTTCCGCCCAGCGTGCCGGTGCCGGTGGCAATCGCCGCCGTGACGGCCGCCGTGCTCGTCGTCAGGTTGTTGCTCGCATCACGAATCGCGATCACCGGCTGGGTGGTCAATGCGACGCCGCTCACCGCGCCGGCCGGTTGCGTCGTGATGGTCAGCTGCGTCGGTGCGCCCGCACCCACGGTGACAGACGCCGAGGTCGCGGCTGTGAGACCCGGCGACGTAAACGTCAGCGTGTGCGCCCCGCTCCCCGTGATCTGCAGGTTGGTGAACGTCGCCACGCCGTTCACCGCATTCACCGTCACGGTGCCACCAAGGGTGCCCGTACCCGTCGCGATCGCCGCGGTCACCGCGGCCGTACTCGTCGTCAGGTTGTTGCTCGCGTCACGAATCGCGATCACCGGCTGCGTCGTGAACGCCGCGCCACTCACCGCGCCCGCCGGTTGCGTCGTCACCGCCAACTGCGTGGCCGGTGCGGCGGCGAGCGGGATGCTGGCCGAGGCCACCGTGAGCGCCGGTGTTGTCGTGGCGAACTGCAGTGTGTGCGCGCCCGAGCCGGTCAGCTGCAGGTTCGTGAACGTCGCCACACCGTTCACGGCGGCTACCGCGACCGTCCCGCCGAGCGTGCCGGTCCCCGTCGCAATCGACGCCGTCACCACTTCCGTCGCGCCCGTCCCGGTGGTCACCACCAGGCCCGCGTTATCAAGAATGCGCACCACGGGTTGGGTGGTGAACGCCACGCCACTTGCCGCGCCGGCCGGCTGCGTCTGAATCGACAGGGACGCAGCGTTCTGCGTCACCGACACGCTGCCCGACGTCGCCGAGGTCAGACCAGTGCTCGTGAACGTGAGAGTATGCGCACCGCTGCCATTGATCTGCAGGTTGGTGAACGTCGCCACACCGTTCACCGCGTTCACCGTGACGGTGCCCGCCAGCGTGCCTGTCCCCGTGGCGATCGCCGCGGTGACGGCCGCCGTGCTCGTCGTCAGGTTGTTGCTCGCATCACGGATCGCGATCACCGGCTGCGTCGTGAACGCCACGCCGCTCACCGCGCCAGCGGGCTGCGTGGTGACGGCCAACTGGGTCGCCGGCCCGGCGCCCAGCGAGATGCTCGACGAAACCACGGTCAGCACGGGCGTCGTCGTCGCAAATTGCAGCGTGTGCGCACCACTGCCTGTGAGCTGCAGGTTCGTGAAGGTTGCCACGCCGTTCACCGCCGCCACCGCAACGGTCCCACCGAGCGTCCCGGTTCCCGTCGCGATTGACGCCGTCACCACCTCGGTCGCGCCGGTACCCGTCGTGACGACGAGTCCTGCATTGTCGAGGATTCGTACAACCGGCTGCGTGGTGAACGCCACACCGCTGGTCGCGCCCGACGGTTGCGTCTGGATCGACAGCGACGCGGCGTTCTGCGTCACGGACACGCTGCTCGATGTCGCCGAGGTGAGACCAGTGCTCGTGAACGTGAGGGTATGCGCGCCCGAACCGTTGATCTGCAGGTTCGTGAAGGTCGCCACGCCGTTCACGGCATTCACCGTCACGGTGCCCGCGAGCACACCACCACCCGTGGCGATGGACGCCGTGACGGCCGCCGTGCTCGTCGTCAGGTTGTTGCTGGCATCACGAATGGCAATCACCGGCTGCGTCGTGAACGCCACGCCACTCACCGCCCCCGCTGGCTGCGTGGTCACCGCCAGCTGCGTCGCCGCGCCAGCGCCCAGCGAGATGCTCGACGAAATCACCGTGAGCGCGGGTGTGGTCGTCGCGAATTGGAGCGTGTGTGCGCCGCTGCCAGTCAGCTGCAGGTTCGTGAAGGTCGCCACGCCGTTCACCGCCGCCACCGCAACGGTCCCACCGAGCGTCCCGGTTCCCGTCGCGATTGACGCCGTCACCACCTCGGTCGCGCCGGTACCCGTCGTGACGACGAGTCCTGCATTGTCGAGGATTCGTACAACCGGCTGCGTGGTGAACGCCACACCGCTGGTCGCGCCCGACGGTTGCGTCTGAATCGACAGCGACGCCGCATTCTGCGTCACCGACACGCTGCTCGACGTTGCCGAGGTGAGCCCGCTGCTCGTGAACGTGATCGTGTGCGCGCCGCTGCCGTTGATCTGCAGGTTGGTGAACGTGGCCACGCCATTCACGGCGTTCACCGTCACGGTGCCCGCCAGCGTGCCTGTTCCCGTGGCGATCGCCGCGGTGACGGCCGCGGTGCTCGTCGTCAGGTTGTTGCTCGCATCGCGAATCGCGATCACCGGCTGCGTCGTGAATGCCACACCGCTGACGGCGCCCGCCGGCTGCGTCGTCACGGCCAGTTGCGTCGCGGAACCCGCACCCAGCGGGATGCTGGCCGAGACCACTGTGAGCGCGGGTGTGGTCGTGGCGAACTGCAGGGTATGCGCCCCACTGCCGGTCAGCTGCAGGTTCGTGAAGGTCGCCACGCCGTTCACGGCGGCCACCGCCACCGTTCCACCCAGTGTCCCGGTGCCGGT
>CAZMGX010000131.1:0-11814 GCA_964565915.1 uncultured Gemmatimonas sp. | reverse complement strand
TTCGTCGACGACGAAGCGCTTGAACGCGGCGTCGAGGAGGTGGCGTTTGTGCGGAATGACCTGCGCGAAGTCGACGTGGTCGGCGGCCAGCGTGCTGGAGGCCCCCGGCACGTGAATGAGCAGGGGATTCCCGGCGAACGCGGAGAAGCACTGATAGGGCGAGTCGCCGTAGCCGGTGGGGCCGAGCGGCAGCATCTGCCAGTGTTTGAATCCGGCTGCGGCGAGGAAATCGAGGAAGCGGAAGGCATCCGGCCCGAGGTCCCCGATTCCGTTGGAGCCGGGGAGTGAGGTGGGATGGAGGAGAACTCCGGCAGCGCGCGTGAACTTCATATGTGCGAGAGACGTGCGGCCGACCGCGTCACTGCCGACGGCCGGCAGAGCGAGACGTGATCGGGAATCGTGGCGGGGGACCGGCAGCGGGGGAGGACCGCGAGGCGGTCCGGCAGCGTTGCCGTGGAGGTGGGAGGTACGGAGGCAAGCTCGCGTGCCGATCGCAATTTCGCTAGCGGTAGTTACGGTGGAAATTACGCAAACGATTACGGTGGTGCCGCAATCGTTTACAGTGCCAGCTACCCAAAATTTGTGCTTGACAAGTGTGCCGACGCTCCGTTTCATGACGTTGTTACATCCCGCCATTTCGCAGGAAATCCCGCCTTACCACGGCTCTTCTCCTTCCCAGAGCCGACCGTCGTCCGACAGGTTCCGCAAGTTTGCACCATCGGTCCGGACTTCGCCCCCGCATTCTTCGCACTTTGGAGGTTGGTTCCATGTTCGCAGGCGCCCGCTGGCTTCTCGCCGCGGTGACGATCAGTGTGCTGAGCGCGCCGATGGTTTCGGCGCAGGGCACTGGCCGGATCACCGGACGTGTTGTCGAAACCTCGTCGCAGGGTCCCCTGACCAATGTGTCGGTGACCGTGGTCGGCACCACGCTTGGCTCGTACACGCGCCCTGACGGCAACTATGTGCTGCCCGCCGTCCCGGCCGGCTCCTACAAGCTGCGCGTCGCCCGCATCGGGTACGCCGCGAAAGAGGTCTCGGCCAACGTCGTGGCCGACCAGACGACCACCGTCGACGTGTCCCTCGACGCCCTGGCCGCGCAGCTCGCCGGCGTCGTGACCGTCGGGTACGGCACGCGCGAGGCCCGCGACCGGACGGGGGTGGTCGAGACGGTGACGGAGAAGACCTTCAACACCGGCCGTATCGTCAGCCCCGAGCAGCTCATTCAGGCCAAGGTGCCGGGTGTGCAGGTCGTCGACAACAACGAGCCCGGCGGCGGCATCTCGCTGCGGATTCGCGGTGCGTCCTCGATCAACGCCAGCAGCGAGCCGCTGTTCGTCGTCGACGGCGTCCCCCTGCAGATCGGCGGCGGCGTGTCCGCCGGACGCAACCCGCTCAACTTCCTCAACCCGGGCGACATCGAAAGTATGTCGGTCCTGAAGGACGCCTCGGCCACGGCCATCTACGGATCCCGCGGGTCGAACGGCGTCGTCATCATCACCACGAAGTCGGGCTCACAAGGGACCAAGGTCACCTACGGGACCTCGTTCTCCAACTCGATCGTCGCTCGTGAACCGTCGTTCCTCGACGCCACCCAGTATCGCGCGGCCGTCGCACAGTACGCCCCCGAGAACGTGAGCCGGCTTGGCGCGGCCAGCACGGACTGGCGCGGCGAGGTCCAGCGCACGGCGCCTGGGCAGGAGCACTCGATGGCGGTCTCCGGTGGCAAGGACGCCATGCGCTATCGGCTGTCGCTCAACTACCTCGACCAGAGCGGCGTCATCCAGGGCACGAACGCCAGCCGTATCTCGTCAAACTTCAACTACAGCGATCGCCTGTTCGACGGCAAGCTGGAAGTGAAGACCAGCCTCAAGGGCAGCCGCAACAGCGACGAATTCACGCCCGGTGGCGTGCTCGGCAACGCCACATCCTTTGCGCCGACACAGCCGGTCCGCAACGCGAATGGCACGTTCTTCCAGTGGACCGATCCGCTCGGCGCGAACAACCCGCTCTCCGACCTCGCCTTGATCTCGGACAAGGGCACGACCTTCCGCAGCATCGGCAACATCGAAGCCAAGTACCGCATCCCGCGCATCGAGGGACTCTCGGCCACCGTGCGCACCGGCTACGACTTCGCCCAGTCGACGCGGACGACCTTCCAGCCCAGCACGGCGCAAAACCAGCTGGAGCGCAACAACGGTGGACGCTTCGACCGCAACCAGCCGCGTCAGGTGAACACCGTCCTCGAGCTGTTCTCCAACTACTCTCGCCGCGTCGAGAGCATGAAGGGTGAGCTGGACCTGACGGCCGGGTACACCTACGAAGAATCCAACGGCGACTATCCGTCGTTCTATGCGGAGAAGCTCAGCTCGGACCTGCTCGGACCGAATGGCATCCCTGCCGCGGCCCTGCAGCAGAACTTCTTCAACGTGCAGGAAAGCAAGCTCATCTCGACGTTCGCTCGCGCGAACTACACCATCAACGACAAGTACCTGCTCACCGCCTCGGTACGGCGTGACGGCTCGTCGCGGTTCGGACCGGGCAACCAGTTCGGTGTCTTCCCGTCGGCCGCCGTCGCGTGGCGCTTGATCGACGAGTCCTTCATCAAGGACAAGACGCCGTTCTCCGACCTGAAGCTGCGCTACAGCTGGGGCGTCAACGGCAACCAGTCCTTCGGCAACTACCTCTTCGTCTCGACCTACACGCCCAGCGGCAGCCAGGCGCAGGTCCAGTTCGGGAACGAGTTCGTGAGCACGATCCGTCCGAGCGCCGTCGATCCGAACATCAAGTGGGAGCAGACGACGTCCAACAACTTAGGACTCGATTTCGGACTGCTGAAGAACCGTGTAACAGGTACGATCGACTACTACAGCAAGAAGACCGATGACCTGATCTTCCGGGTGCCCGTCGCCGCCGGCACCAACCTGGCGGACCGCGTCACCACCAACATCGGCAGCATGGAGAACAAGGGGCTTGAGCTTGGCCTCAACGCCCGCATCATCGAGCAGAGTCGCGACGGGGCGTTCTCGTGGGATGCCAACCTCGCCGTGGCGAACAACACCAACAAGCTGATCAGCATCAACACCACCGCCGGCAACAGCAACATCATCCTCACCGGTGACATCTCCGGCGGCGTCGGCAACCAGATCCAGGTGCTGCAACCCGGCAAGCCGATCAACTCGTTCTACGTGTACCGCCACAAGATCGGTGCGGACGGCAAGCCGGTCGGTGGTGACAAGCCTGATCTGGAGCTGTACGAAGACCTGAACGGCGATGGCACGATCAACGAAAAGGACCGCCAGGCCTTCGAAAGCCCGGCTCCGAAGTGGATCATCGGTCACACGTCGAACATGGCCTTCCGCAACTTCGACCTCGCGATGACCGTTCGCGCCTACCTCGGCAACTACGTCTACAACAACGTGGCGTCCAACCTCGGCAACTACGCACTGGTGAAGGGCAACTCGCCCACGGCGGTGCACGCCTCGGTTCTGGACTACGGGTTCACGAAGGCGCAGTATCTCAGTGACGTGTACGTCGAGGATGCATCGTTCGTGCGCCTCGACAACATCACCATCGGCTACAGCTTCAAGAAGGTCCGCGGGTTGGAGAACCTCCGGCTCTTCGGCACCGTGCAGAACGTGTTCACGTCGTCCAAGTACAGTGGCGTCGATCCACTGGCCGGCATCAATGGGATCGACAACAACATCTATCCGCTGTCGCGTACCTTCACGACCGGCATCAACGTCGGCTTCTGAGGCCAGGAACCCATCATGCTCAAGAATGCTCGCTCCCTGCTACTGACCGGCGCCGCCCTCGTGGCGTTCGCCGGCTGCACCGACGTCACGGTGGAGCCGAAGAGTTCGATCAGCAGCTCCAACATCTTTGCCGAGCCCGGCTCGTACAAGCAATTCCTGGCCAAGATCTACGGCGGACTCGCCCTGACGGGTCAGTCGGGACCGGATGGCAATCGCGACATCGAAGCCATCGACGAAGGCTTCTCGCACTATCTGCGCGTCCATTGGATGCTCAGCGAACTGCCGACGGACGAAGCCGTCCTCGGGTGGGGCGATCCGGGCATTCCGGAGCTCAACACGCAGCTTTGGGCCTCGGCGAACGCGTGGACGACGGCCATGTACTATCGCATCCTCTTCCAGGTCGCGATGGCCAACGAGTTCCTGCGTGAGACCACCGACGCGAAGCTCGCGTCGCGCGGCCTCACCGGCCCGATCCTGACCGAGATCAAGCAATACCGTGCAGAAGCGCGCTTCCTGCGCGCGCTCAGCTACTGGCACGCGGTTGACATGTACGGCAACGTCCCGCTCGTCACGGAAGCCACGGAAGTGGGCAAGACACCGCCCGATCAGGCGACCCGCGCCGACATCTACGCGTTCACCGTCGCCGAGCTCAATGCGATCCGCTCCGAACTGCCGGCGGCGGGTACCGGCCAGTACGGCCGCGCAGACCAGGGCGCCGTGGCCATGCTGCTGGCCAAGCTCTACCTGAATGCCGCCGTGTACACGGGCACGCCGCGTTACAACGAAGCACGCACCGAGGCTGAGCGCGTGATCGGTGCCTCGTACCAGATCGATCCGAACTTCCGCCGCATTTTCGGCGCCGACAACCACACCTCTCGCGAGATCGTGTTTGCCGTGCCGTTCGACGGTGACAAGACGCGCACGTGGGGTGGCATGACCTTCCTCACGCATGCATCAGTCGGCAACCAGATGAACGCCGCCGACTACGGCCTGGATGGTGGCTGGTGGGGCCTGCGTCTCAAGCCGGAAATCCTCCCGCTGTTCCCGGACAATGGCGGCCCGACGTCGGCGGACAAGCGCTCGGCTTTCTTCTTCAAGAGCGGTCAGACAGTCGGTATCGGCGCGATCTCCGATTTCACCAACGGCATCGCGGCGCCGAAGTTCACGAACATCAAGTCCACTGGCGGAGCCGGTGTCAACTCGACGTTCCCCGACACCGACTTCCCGATGTTCCGACTGGCCGACGCGTACCTGATTTACGCGGAAGCCGTGACGCGCGGTGGCGGTGGCTCGCGGGCGACGGCTCTCGGTTACATCAACCAGCTGCGCCAGCGCGCCTACGGCAACGCCAGCGGCAACATCACCGACGCGCAGCTGACCACCGATTTCATCCTCGATGAGCGTGCCCGCGAACTGCTGTGGGAAGGGCACCGCCGTACGGACCTGATCCGCTATGGCAAGTTCACCACGGCCGGCATCTGGGCATGGAAGGGCAACGTGCAGGCAGGCCGCACGACGGAAGCGTTCCGCAACCTGTTCCCGATTCCGGCGACGGACCTCATCGCCAATCCGAAGCTCAAGCAGAACACGGGATACTGATGCCCATGCGACGTCCGGTTCGAGGTCGTCCCTCGAGCCGGGCGATCGTGTCGTGGCAGCAGCCCTTTGCACGCGCGATCGCCCTCTCAGCGGTCGCGCTTTGCATTTCCGCTTGCGGCAGCGATCCGATCGATCTCACACAACCGCCGATCATTCCTGTCGGCCGTCCGGCGTTGTCACCGACATACCGCGCCAGCGGACACGCCGCCGCCGGCGATGTGTTCGTGCACCTGTTCGAGTGGCCCTGGGCAGACATCGCCGAGGAATGCCGCACGGTGCTGGGGCCAGCCGGCGTGAAGGCCGTACAGGTGTCGCCGCCGCAAGAACACGTCGTGCTTACCAGCGCGCCGTGGTGGCAACGGTACCAGCCGGTCAGCTACTCGATCGATCGAAGCCGCTCAGGGACTCGCGCCGAGTTCATTGCGATGGTCGGCCAGTGCCGCGCGGCCGGCGTGGACATCTATGTCGATGCCGTCGTCAACCACATGACCGCCGGGGGCGGTATTGGCAGCAGCGGAACGACGTATACCAAGTACGCCTACCCCGGCCTGTATACCAGCATCGACTTCCGCGCGCCGTGCGGGGTGAGTGACTACCAGTCCGCGCAGAACGTGCAGGACTGTGAGTTGCTGGGGCTGGCCGAGCTGAATACGGCGTCGCCGACCGTCCAGCAGAAAATCGCGGACTACCTCGCGTCGCTGGTCCGCCTCGGAGTGGCTGGGTTTCGTATCGATGCCGCCAAACACATCCAACCCGTCGAACTGGACTCGATCATCGGCCGTACCAACCGCGCCGTGCAGGCCGAGGGCCTTCCGTTGCCGTACGTGTTCAGCGAGGTCATCGACTACGGCGGCGAGGCCGTGCGCGTCTCCGATTATCTGGGGCTCGGCTATGCGTCGGGCGGGGCCTCGGACATTACGGAGTTCAAGTATCGAGGCATCGGCAACAAGTTTCTGGGCATCAACGGGGAAAAGGTCGCGGACCTGTCTCGATTCTCCCCGGGTGCGTGGAATCTGATGGCGCCCGACAAGGCCGTGGTGTTCGTCGAGAATCACGACACGCAGCGCAGCGATGGAATCGGGTATCGGGATGGCGCGGCCTATCGACTCGCCAACGTGTGGATGCTGGCCCATCCATACGGATATCCGTCCGTCATGTCCAGCTTCGCGTTCGATCGTGGCAGTCTGTCTGGTCGCGATCGCGGTCCGCCGTCCGACGCGGGAGGGGTCACCTCGCGGGTGTCGTGCGCCTCGAGTCTGGAGACGGCAACGATTGGTCAGTGGGTGTGCGAACATCGTGATCCGATGATTCGCCGCATGGTCGGATTCCGCCGCGTGGTCGCCGGTACCGACATCAATCGGCTCTGGGACAACGGTGGCAACGCCGTGGCATTCTCGCGCGGTGACCGGGGGTTTGTTGCGATCAACCGCGAGTCGTCGACCGTCACCGCCTCCATCGCCACCGGTCTCTCCGCCGGCGCGTATTGTGATCTGTTGTCGGGCGGCCTCAATGCCGGGGCCTGCGTGGGAACGACGATCACCGTGTCGACGGACGGTACCATCGCGCTGTCCCTGCCGGCGCTGAGCGCCGTGGCGATTCATCAGGGCACCAAGCGATAGCCGTCGCGGGGTCGACGCCCGTGGCCCGCGTCCGTATCGTGTACGGGTGAATGCCGTCGCCGATTCAACCCGCCCCATCCCTTCTCCATCGCAACGGCGCGCCATCGAGGCCGCACCGCAGGCCCTGCTGGTGCTGGCCGGCCCCGGCGCTGGCAAGACGTTCTGCCTCACCGAGCGCATTCGCTTCCTGATCGAACACCATCGGTTCGATCCGGCGCGCATCTGCGCCTTCACCTTCACGAACAAGGCCGCCGGTGAGATCACCGAGCGGTTGGCGGCTCGCCTTGGCGAAACGGCCGCACGGATCACCTGCGGCACGCTGCACGCGTTCTGTGCCACGTTGCTGCGCGAGTTTGGCGCGCAGGTCGGACTCGAACCCGGGTTCGGCATTGCCGACGAGGACTACCAGTTGAGTGTCCTTCGCCGGCTGGAGGGACATCGCAAGTGGCATCGCCGCACCCTGTCGGCGTTTTCGGCCCACCGCTTTCGTGGTGACGTGCTGCGCCAGAATGATCAGGATCTGTTCGTGCGCTACGAACGATTTCTGCGCGAGCGTCGCTTGGTGGATTTCGACCTGTTGGTCATCCGGGCGGCGCGTCTGCTCGAGGAGACCTCGGCTGCGGAGGTCATCCGGACGCGCTACGATGTGGTGCTGGTGGATGAATTCCAGGACCTCAATCCCGTGCAGTACCGTGTCGTGCGCGGGTTGGCGCGTGGTCATGGCCACATCTTCGCCGTGGGGGATGACGACCAGTCCATCTACTCGTGGGCTGGCGCCGATCCGTCCGTCTTTCGCACGCTCGTCAACGACTTCGGCATCACCTCGCGCATTCATCTCGAGGAGAACCGCCGCTGTCCGCAGGATGTCTTTGCGCTCGCGCGGCGGCTCGTCACGGTCAACACACCGATCTTCGCCGATCGGGTTCCGGCACGCGCCGATCGTGTTTCGCGGTTCGCCGTGCAATGTGTGGCGTTCGAGACCGAGGAAGAGGAGGCGGCGTGGATCGTCAACGACATTCGCGCCGACCGTGAGGTGCACGGGCATGCGTGGGGCGACGTGGGCGTGCTGTACCGCATCCACACGATCGGCCACGAACTGGAGGGTGCCTGCCTGACGGCTGGTGTGCCCTGCCGCCTGGCGCATGGCAAGGCGTTGGCCGACGATCCGGTCGTGGCGTATGTGCTGGCGGCCGTGCGTGTCATCGCCGCGCCGGACGATGAGCTGCGCAACCATGCGTTTTTCCGGACGGTGTTGCCTACGACGGTGTTCGACGAGGCGCTGGCCAAGTCGGAAGAGAACGCCCTGACCCTGCTGTCGCAGTTGAGCCGGATGGCCGCCCAGCTGCCGCGCGCCGATGAAACGGCGCGGCGTATCAAGCGGGCGCTCGCAGATCGTCGCAATCTGGTCGCCATCGGCAAGCAGCAAGCATCACTGGCCACGCTTGTTCAGGACCTCCTGTCACGCAAGGTCGGCGTGACGCGATCCGTTCTGGACGACCACGCCGACGAGATCGTCGACCCAGCCTCGTTGCCCGACGTCGTGCGGCTGGCGCAGCGTCTGCGCGATATCCGCACACGCGCGTTACGTCTGCGACTCCCTGCACTGGGCGGTGCGGAGGTTCCGCTGGCGCGTATGCTGAACGATGTGGGCGTGAAGGCCGTTCGCGCGGGCGACCCGTATGCCGGACCGGTGGAAGAGCTCGCGCCAGACGAGATCACTTCCGTCGATCTGCCCCTCGGCGTCTTCAAGGCGGCGCAACTGATGGAAATGCGTGATGCATCACTCGCGTTCCTCAATTTCACGGCCGTGGACCTTGAAACGACACATCGCGATACGCGGGTCGCCGAGATCGTGGAGATCGCCGCGGTGCGGGTGCGGAACGGTGTCGTGACGGAGACCTACTCGTCGCTCGTGAAGCCGCGGCAGCGCATGGAGGCCGGTGCCGTCATGACCCATGGCATCACCGAAGCCATGCTGACCGATGCTCCAAGCTTCGAGGCCATCTGGCCGGAATTTCGCACGTTCATTGGCAGCGACACCATCGTTGCCCACAATGGGTATGAGTTCGACTTCCGGATCCTGCATCGCATGGCGACGGCCGCAGGCTTTCCGTTCGACCTGACCACGTTTGATACGCTGCCGCTGGCGCGGGATCTTTTTCCCACCAGCCGGAAGCTCGTCGATCTGGCAACACACTTCGATATTCCCACTGGACAATCCCACCGGGCGCTCGACGACACCATCGCCTTGGCACGCGTCACGTTGGCACTCGGCAAGGTAAAACTCGAGCGTGCGCGGAAGACCGCGCTGTCGGATCAGCTGGGCAACCTTGGCGTGGCGCTGGCCGCATACGACCAGAACGCACTCCACGAGGAAGGCGTGCTGTTTCGCACGCTGACGACGGTCGCGGCGCTGGGCCGCTACAGCGGCGCACTGGAACACTACGAGACCGAACGCGGTGACGATGATCGCCTGCCGTCAGTCGACGAGATCATCCATCGGCTGGGAGGCGAATCTCGTATGGAGCAGATTCGTGCGACACGATCGGCTGACGATCGCTATCCGCAGGCCATGCGTCGCTTGCGCCGTCTGATCGGCGACTTGCCGGCCGGGCGATTCGAGGATCAACTGACCGTGTTCCTGGAACGGGCGGTGCTCTCGCAGAACAACGGGGTCGAGGCAGACCGTGATCGCGTGAACCTGCTCACGCTGCACTCCACCAAGGGATTGGAATTTTCGCGGGTGTATGTCGTCGGTGTCGAGGATGCGCAGTTGCCTGGCGGGTCACCGTCGACGGGTCCCACCGCTGAAGAGGTGGAGGAAGGGCGGCGCCTGCTCTATGTCGGCATGACGCGTACCATCGACCGGCTGGTCCTCACTACGGCGACCACACGCGCGGGCAAGCCGACCGGCGGCCATCAGTTTCTCGATGAGATGCAGCTCGAGCCTATTGGTCCGTGATCGGCCTGACGCGGATGACGGGAACGGGCGCGAATCGCTCCGTGACCAGTGAGGGGACCGGGAGCAACTGCTCTCCACGGATAAAAACGGATACAGAACTGATCAACTGCCGGACAACGAACAAAAAACATGTTGTTGATCCGTGGCTGTTGATCCGTTCGTATCGGTTTCTATCCGTGGAGGTTTTTTAACGCCGCCACAAAACTGTCGACGGCCGGTGGCCCGGACCCCTCACCTTCGTCGTGCTTGAACGCGACGTACGCATCACTCCATGCTTGACCACCGAGCCGCTCGGCCCACGCGGCCAACGAGGCGGCGTCATAGTCGAAGCGGTGAAGCCGAGCGTAGCCCCATGACGCCGTGGCAATGACGGGCGAGGCGAACTCCGGCTGCTCGGTGATACAGAGCGCGATATCGCGGGACCGCAGCAGATCGAACACCGGGTCCTCGAACCAGCTTTCGTGGCGGAATTCGATCGTATATCGCCGGTCGGCCGGCAGCGTTTCCAGAAAGACGCGCAGCCGCTCCGCGTCCTTCTTGAGGTTCGGCGGCAACTGAAACAGGATGGGCCCGAGCTTGTCGCCCAGCGTGGCGGTGTTCTTGAGCAGGAACTCCACCGCACTCGCGCACTCCGGTTTCAGACGTGCGTAGTGCGTGATCTTCTGGCTGGCCTTGATGGCGAACGTGAAGCCGTCGGGGACCTGCGCCGCCCACTCCTGCAGGACGTGCTCCTTGGGCAGCCGATAGAACGTGTTGTTGATCTCGCACATCGGAAACCGGGATGCGTAGTACGCGAGCATCCCGTCGTCAGCGAGGTCTTCAGGATAGAAGGGGCCTTTCCACTCCTTGAAGGCGTACCCGCTCGTTCCTGCACGCAGCTTCATGACGCTTTCCGTTCGGCTTTCTCGTCGGCGTCGGGCGGAGCGGCCAGGCTGGCCTTGAGCGCTTCCATGAGATCGAGAATCTTGCCGCCACCGTCGGGCTTCGCCTCGGCGGTGATGTCCTGTCCGTCGACCTTGCGCTGAATGGCCTCCATCACCCGTTCGCGCACGGTGTCCTTGTACTTCTCCGGCTCGAACGTCTCGCTGGCCGTCTGCGCGATCAGCTGTTTCGCCATCGCCAGCTCCATCGGCTTGATGTCGCCGGCGGGCACGGTGACTTCGGACGTCGGCCGGATCTCATCGGCGTAGTGCAGCTGCTCCATCACGAGCACGCCATTGGCCGGTCGCAGCAGGATCAGGTATTGCGATCCGCGCGCCGCATACTGTCCCAGCGCGGCGAGTCCCGTCTCTTCGAGGGCGGCGGCCAGCAGACGATACGCGCGGTCCCCTCCCTTGTCCGGCCCGAGATAGTAGACTTTCTCCAGGTACACCCGTTCCACCTTCGCGAGCGGGACGAACTCGATGATATCGATCGCACCGGTCGCCTTCTCGTCGAGCGCCTTGAGTTCTTCGGGGGTCAGGATGACGTACTGATCCTTGCTGAACTCGTAGCCCTTCACCGTCTCGTCGCGCGTGACGATCTCCCCGTCCTTCTGGCAGATGTACTGCTGCTTCAGGCGCGAGCCGCACTTCTTGTGCAGCATGTTGAACGAGATGCTGACCTTCGATTCCGCGGAGGAGTACAGATTGACGGGAACGGACACGAGCCCGAAGGAGATCGTGGCGTTGGCGATGGAGCGGGCGGCCATGGTGGGCGTGCTCGGGGCAGGGTGTTGGTGTGAATTTCGCTCCTGAACTATGAGCCCCGACACCGATTCCCCACAACCGCCTGACGAGGGGCCGGTCACGGATCGGCTGGCGGCGTACCGGGCGAAGCGATCCGCGGACACGTCGCCGGAGCCGACGGGCCGAGTCTCCCAGACGCCTGGGCATCTGTTCGT
>CAZMGX010000130.1:0-11829 GCA_964565915.1 uncultured Gemmatimonas sp. | reverse complement strand
GGCGGTTCGATGTTCGGGCTGTTCGCCGGCCTGTACTACTACTTCCCGAAGCTGACGGGACGCTTCCTGTCGGAGAAGATCGGCAACTGGCACTTCTGGCTGACGTTCATCGGCATGAACCTCACGTTCTTCCCGATGCATTTCAGCGGCCTGCTGGGCATGCCGCGCCGCGTGTATCAGTACGACGCGGGGCAGGGCCTCGAGCTGTTCAACCTGCTGTCGACCGGCGGAACGCTCATTCTCATGATCGGTACGACGTTCCTGCTGGTGAACCTCTTCAAGAGCTGGCGCGGCGGCGAGCGCGCGTCGTCCAATCCGTGGGGCGCTCCCACGATCGAGTGGGCGATTCCGTCTCCACCGCCGGACTACAACTTCGCCGAGCTGCCGCAGATCAAGTCGCGGTATCCGATGTGGAACCTCAAGGCGAACGAGCCGCTCGTGCACGAGACCACGTACGCCGAGGAGCGCGATCAGCGCGTGCCGACGTCGAAGGAACTGGGCATTGTCATGCCGAACCCGAGCATCTGGCCGCTGATCTGCGCCGCCGGCATCCTTGCGATGTTCAGCGGGCTGCTCTTCATGGACACCAACACGCCGCTCGCCATGGCCATCATGCTGATCGGCACACTCTGGTGGGTCGGCGCACTCTACAAGTGGCTGCTCACGCCTCTCGAGGACCATCACTAAGATGACCGCCACGACCGTACCCACGTCTGCCGGTCACGGCGACGGCCATGCCGGCGGTGGTCATGCCGGCGGACACCATACCTCGCTGGGACTCGACAACCGCAAGGTTGCGATCTGGACGTTCATCGGGTCCGAGTGCATGCTGTTCGCATCACTCATCTCGACGTACCTGATCTACAAGGGACGCAGCCCGGAAGGCCCGTTCCCGCACGAGACGTGGACGAACCCGATGACGGGCGAGGTGTTCAAGCCGATCCTGAACATCCCCGTCACGTCGGCGTCGACCTTCATCCTGCTGATGTCGTCGCTGGCCATGGTGCTGGCCCTCGCGGCCGTGCAGAACCGGCATGTGCCCAAGCTGACCACGGGCGCGAAGATCCTCGGCTCCTCGAAGTTGTGGCTGTGGATGACGTGCCTCCTCGGCATCGCGTTCCTGGGTTGCCAGGCGTACGAGTTCACCTCGTTCATTCACGAGGGGCTCACAATGCGTACCAACCTGTTCGGTTCGAGCTTCTTCACGCTGACGGGCTTCCACGGCGCACACGTCACCGCCGGCGTGATCTGGCTGTTCACGCTGCTGGCCATCGACTACAAGCGCGGCCTGCAACCGGAAGACGCGACCATCGTCGACATCGCCGCGCTGTACTGGCATTTCGTCGACGTCGTCTGGATCGCGATTTTCACGCTCGTCTACCTGATCAAGTAGGGATCGGACATGGCTGACCATGCACAGGCCGCAGGCCACGCGCACGACGACCATCATCCGACGTGGTCGACATACTGGAAGGTGGCGCTCTTCCTGACCATCATCACCGCCGTCGAAGTCTCGGCGTACTACATCCCGGCGTGGGAAGAGTCATGGGTGTACGTGCCCAGCATGCTCATCATGTCGGGGGTGAAGTTCGTCGTGGTCGTGATGTACTACATGCACCTCAAATACGACCACAAGCTGTTCCGCGCGCTGTTCACCGGGCCGTTGATGGTGGCAGCGCTGACCTTGATCGGCCTGCTGTTCCTGTTCAGCAAGCTGGCGATCAAGATCGGTCTGCTCGCGTAGGGGAGAGCCTCTCTTCCTCGTCTGATGCTGCTTCACCCCGCCGCCCAGCTTTCGTGGACGCAGTTCACGGTCCACCCCAGCACCGCGATCGGGATCACGGCCCTCGGGATGGCGTACGCTTGGCGTGCGCGCCGGGGGCCGTCGTCGTCCGACCGCTTTCCGGTGCCGGTCGGTGACGCCGCCCACGCGACCTCCGCGCAGCTTGACCTCGCCGCGGCGCCGCCCGGTCCCTCGGCCGGGCAGCGGCTCAGCTTTTTCAGCTCGCTCCTGCTGCTGTTCCTGACGCTGAACGGGCCGCTGCACGACCTGAGCGACTACTACCTGTTCAGCGCGCACATGGTGCAGCACCTCATCCTGACGCTCATCGTGCCGCCGTTGATGATCCTCGGCACACCAGGATGGATGCTGCGGCCGCTGTTGCGTCGACCATCCGTTTTCCGTCTGGCGCGCGCGGTCACGGGAGTCGCCGCGTGTTTCGCGATCTTCAATGTGGTGCTGGCCTTCTGGCACCTGCCGCCGATGTACAACCTCGCCCTCGCGCGGCACCCGGTGCACATCCTGCAGCACCTGATGTTCATCTCGGCGTCGGTGCTGATGTGGTGGCCGCTGACCTCGCCACTGCCGGAATTGCCGAGAGCCTCGTATCCGGCGCAGATGCTGTACTGCTTCCTGCTGGTGATCCCGATGTCGGTGATTTCGATCTACATCGTGATGGCTGACTCCGCGTTGTATCCGGCCTATGCCACCGCGCCCCGAATTCTGGGGCTCACGCCGATGATGGACCAGCAATACGGCGGACTGATCATGTGGATCCCCGGCGGCATCTTCTTCTACGGCATCATGAGTGTGGTCTTCTTCAAGTGGTCGAATCGCGGCGAAGATGACGAGGCCAGTGCGCAGGTGGGGTGGGTTCGGCCAAGCGTCGAGGTCTGAGCGGCCGAGGGTCGAGGTGCACCACGATACATGACAAGGGATATCTGATAACCGATATCGGATGTCGTCAGATCCTCGTATCGCCGTTCGTGTCCTTGCCCGCGGTGCGTGTGCTGGGCATCGTTCGTGATGCCCGCGAAGAAATCACGTTCACGTCGACCGCGCTCCTCAACGCCTGCGAAGCCGTCCAGTGGCGCGACCAGCGCGTCACCGCGCCAGGCGCGTGGTCCGGCCACCGCAAAGGCCGCGTCGGCGGAGGGTCGGCCCGCGAAGCCGTTCTCCCGCAATCCGACGGCAAAGAAATCGCCCACCGACAAGCGACGCGCGGCGGAAGTGGAGAAAGAGTTCGGCAAGGATGTCCGGCGTGCCGCAGAGCGCTCTGGGCGCAAGCCGGCCATCTGGAAGGCCTCCGAACGGCCGGAATCGCGCGAGTCCGTGCGCGCCAAGATCGGCTCCGGCGCCGTGCAGCGTGCGACGACGCGCACCTGGGAGGAATGGGTGCTGACCCTCGATGCCGAAGGTATGCCGGGCAAGACCCATCGTGATGTCGTGCACCATCTCGTGACCCGCCACGAGCTCACGCCGTGGTGGGCGCAGATGGTCTGCGTCGGGTACGAGCAGGCGCGTGCTCCTCGCCCATCACAACCGGAGCCCCCGACCGGCGTCGAGATCTCGGTGCAGCGCACCCTGGAAGCCTCGGCCTCCGACGTGTTCCGCGCGTTCAATGATCCAACGCGTCGACAGTGGAGTGCCGTGCCGGACTATCTGGTGCGCACGGCCGTCGCACCGCGCTCGCTGCGCATCGGGATGCCCGATGGTTCGACGGTGCGCGTGGTGATCGAGCGCAAGGGCAACACACGGTGTACGGTCACCGTGCAGCACGGCCAGCTGGCCGACGCGGCCGCTGCGGAACGCGCGAGGATCGACTGGCGTGACGCGCTGGCGCGGCTGGCGGGACTTCTGTCCGAATAGGCGACTACTCTGGCGCCGGTGGCGTTCCTGCGGGTGGCGTCCCCGGAGGTGGAATCACTGCGGGCGGAGTCCTCGTTGTGGTGACTCCGCCCGTGTCGTGCTCTCAGATGCTTCCTTCGGCCGTGACGCCGGCCATTTCTTCGGTCACGCGGCGGGGAAGCGAGGGGTGCTGTCGCCACATGTAGACGCCCATCGCGATCGAGGCGATCAGGTTGGCGATGAACACCTGCAACCACGTCAGCTCGCCGAACCCTTCGGACAGTACCGTGGTCCAGCCGACCCAGCCGACTTCGAAGGCGATGAACAGCATACCGAAGCCGATGACCGCCGACGGCACGCGCTCGGCCGCGTTGACCACGTAAGAGAGCACGAGGCCGATGACGACGAAGAGCGCGAAGTGGAACACGGTGTAACCGAGAAATGCGGCGGCCGTACTTGGCGCGTCGCCACGCAGCAGCAGGGACCCCAGCGACTTGCCAAGCATGACCGGCGTGCCGAGCAGTTGTCCCTCGATCGCGTCGAGGATGGCAAACCAGATCGCGATCGACGTTGCGCCGATCAGTCCCGCCGAAATGCCCTCGCGTACCACATTGTTCTTTGTGGCCATCGGATCATGTCTCCTGTTGCTGCGATCAGAAGGGAGGCGCTCGTCGCCGCGAAACGACACGGCACCCCGTTAACTTCGCGTGCGGGCGCGAGTCCGCCAGAGGGCCGGGAGAAATCACCGGGCCCCTCGACAAAGGGGCGTACCCGCGTGAAGCTCCTTTCTGCACATACGCCGCCTGGGCGGCGACGTTCCTCCTCCCCTCGTCGATGCTCATCATGTCCCGGTTCCCTGGTCGAGGTTTCGGTCTGTTTGCGGTTGTTGGTGTGTTCGGTGCGGCTGCGTTCGCCGCGTGCGGCGGGGGCACCAAGGAGTCATCCAAGGCCGATGACGTGGCGCGGGTGGCGAGCTGCCGTCGCGGCGATACGACCGCGACGTATGTGGCGTATCGAGAGTTCATCAAGGCCACGACGCCAACCGCCCAGCGCTTCCTGACGGCGGCGGGCACCGACTCGGCCGCGCCGGACGACGGCTTTCGTGCGATGCAGGACAAGGGGCCCAGCTACTTCTATGGCGGAGACAGCGCGGCCAAGCAGCAGATTCGCGACAAGCTCGCTTCCGTGGGACCGTATGCCTCGCTGTTGATCGTGCAACGCGCGGCGGACACGTCGTCCCGCGGCGACACTGTGCGGGTCACCCTCGGTGGGCACTTCATCGGCGGCGAGTTGGAGGGCAAGGTTGCGGCAACCAAACGTCTCAGCGTCGCCTGCGCCGATTCCGGGTGGAAGCTGGTCAGCGCCACGGACGTACCGACGCCGTGAGTGTTCGCGAGCGGCTTCTCGCCCTCGATGTGTTTCGCGGGATGACCGTGGCCGGCATGCTGCTGGTCAACAACCCCGGCACGTGGAGTGCGATCTATCCGCCGCTCGAGCATGCCAAGTGGCATGGATGGACGCCGACTGACCTGATCTTTCCCTTCTTCCTGTTCATCGTCGGCATCACCACCGAGTTGTCGCTCCGGGCGCGCCGCGCGCGGGGCGATGACGAATCGGCCATTGTGCGACAGATCCTGCCGACCGTGCTGCTGATCTTCCTGTTTGGTCTCTTCCTGGCCGCGTTTCCGTTCTACACGTGGGCGGCGATCGCCGAGAATCCCACGCCGACGTTTCTGGACCGGGTCGTTCATCGGTTCGAGCATCTTCGGGTGCTCGGCGTGCTGCAGCGAATCGCCCTCGCATATCTGTGCGGCGCGCTGTTGACGTTGCGCACCACCTGGCGACAGCAACTCGTGATCCTGTCGGTGCTGCTGTTCGGCTACTGGGCCCTGATGACCCTGGTCCCCGTCCCCGATACGGGCGTTCCGGGACGATTCGTGCTGGACAAGCCGGACCAGTTGCTGAGTGCCTGGCTCGATCGCACCGTGCTGGGCGTCGACCATCTCTGGTCGGGATCGAAGACCTGGGATCCGGAGGGATTGCTGAGCACCGTGCCGGCGATCGGCACGATGATGCTGGGGACGTTCGCCGGTCGGTGGATCGGTGCGCAGGTGCGTCCGCTCAGCGAACGACTGGCCGGGCTCTTCGCGGTCGGTGCCCTGATGATGATGGCCGGCCTTGTCTGGCACTGGGGCTTTCCGATCAACAAGAGCATCTGGTCCAGCTCCTACGTGGTGTTTACCGCGGGGATGGCTGCCGTATCGCTCGCGACCTGTCTGTGGCTGATCGATGTGTGTCAGCTGCGACGTTGGACGTTTCCGTTCGTCGTATACGGGATGAACCCGATGCTCGCGTTCCTTGGCTCGGGGCTGATGGCGCGGTTGACCGTTTCAGTGCTGACCGTACCGGTCGCGGACGGAACACGCATCTCCATTCAGGGGTTGCTGTTCAGTAGGTTGTATGCGTCGTGGCTTCCACCACGCGAAGCGTCATTCGCGTATGCCGTCAGCTTCGTGGCCCTCTGGTTCCTCATCCTGTGGGCAGCGTGGAAGCGCGGGCTGGTGCTCAAGGTCTGACCGTCACGCTGGCGATGGTGACACGGTCAGGTCGATTTCCGACTGCTCGACTCTGATCCATCTCCGGTCCCCGCTGTGTCCCCATCGACCGCGAAGCTCAGGCGGCGTCTGCTGCTGACGTTGCTCCCCCTCGTATATGCGACACTCCTGGCCGAGGCCGTGCCGTGGACGGTCGCGGCGGCGCAGGCGTCGCGTCAGAAGGCCCGCCAGCCGAAGCGGACGTCGACACGCAGCACGACGTCCAAGCGACCGGCGCGCGCCCCCGTCATTCCGGCGCTCCGCTTCACCACGCCGCGCGACGCGTCGGCACTGACCCGGGATCTCGGGACGCTGCTGGACAGTCGGACGCGCAATGGGATGTGGGGCGCGATGGTGGTCAGCCTGACGCGTGGGGACACGCTGTTCGCACGGAATGCCGACACGCCACTCGTGCCGGCCTCCACGATGAAGCTCTTCACCGCGGCGGTCGCACTCGATCAACTGGGTGCCGAGCACACGTTCTCGACCGATGTGCTGCGCGATGGGGCCATCGAGGGTGAAGGCGTCCTGCGCGGCAATCTGTATTTGCGCGGAGATGGTGATCCGTCCCTTTCCCCGCGATTTGTGCGCGGGGGGCCCGATGCCCCGATGACGCTGCTCGCACAATTCACGGCCGGCGCCGGCATCACGCGGGTGACTGGAGACCTGATTGCGGACGCGTCGGCCTTCGAATCGCGTCGCATCCCGGATGGTTGGCTGTCGCGCTACGCCGGGGCGGCGTATGCGGCACCGTTCTCGGCACTTTCGCTCAACGAGAACATCGTGGTCGTCGGGGTGACGCCAGGTGCGTCGGGCGGTGCGACGGTGCAGCTCGAACCGTCCACGAGGGGGCTGACGATCAGCAACACCGTGCGCACGGTGGCGGGAAGTGGTGTCCGCCTCAGCATCCGGATGTTGGGGGAGGATCGCGTGATGGTATCAGGCACCATCGGTGCCCGTGCTGGCACGCGGAAGTACCAGCTGGTGGTTGCCGACCCGGCGACCTTCACGGCCGGCGCGTATCGCGCAGCGCTGCTGGCGCGTGGCATTACCGTCGATGGAGAGATCCGTGTGGGGCGGACGCCCCCGACGGCCTCGATGGTCACGAGTCTGCCATCCCCACCGCTCGCCCGCCTCATCTCCACGATGAACCGCGAGAGCATCAACATCTTTGCCGAGTTGTTGTGGCGCGACGCGGCGCGCGGGGCGGACCGATCGCGGCTCGGGTCGGCCGACGTGGCGAGCCGCACGCTCGAGGACTTTCTCGTGAATCGCGTGGGCACAGCGTCCGGTGCGGTGATCGCAACGGACGGCAGCGGCCTGTCCGTGCTGGATCGTGTCACGCCGCGCGCGCTGATCCAACTGCTGTCTCATGCCCATCGGGCGCCGTGGGCCAGTGCCTTCCACGCGTCACTCCCCGTTGCCGGCGAATCCGAGCTGCTGCGTTTGCGCATGCGGGCGACGCCGGCGCAGGGCAACCTGCATGCAAAGACCGGGACGACGAACGAGGTAATCGGGCTATCCGGCTACGTCACTGCGGAGAACGGCGAAATTCTGGCGTTCGCGCTGCTGTACAACGGCAAGGATCGCTGGCACGCCCGCGAGACCATCGACGCGATGGGACCGACGATGGCCGCCTTCTGGCGCGACTGATGAGTAAGGAGAGGGTGAGTAACGAGTAGGGAGCAGGGAGTGAGCGGGGAGTAACGAGTAGGGAGTAAAGAGTAAAGAGTACTGCTCCCTACGCTCACTCGCTGCTCTCACTCCCGTCTCACTCCCTGCTCTCACTCCCGTCTCACTCCCGTCTCACTCCCTGCTCTCACTCACTCTTTCGCTCTTCCTGTTCCCGCACTCACGCACGCGCTCCACTCGCTCTACTGTGGGCGGCGTGCGGCTTGCTCGCGGATGGAGCCGAGGCGGGCCAGTGCGGCGCGATTGCGTCGTGCGAGACCGCGGGCGGCGGCACCACTGGCCTTGCGGTCGCTACGAGCGGCCAGTGACGGTTCGAGGGATCGACTGAGGAGGCGTCCGCGCGTGCTGACGCTTGCGGCGGCGGCGTTCGATCCGGCCACGATCGTCGTGTTGTATCCGACGGCGAAGGCGCCGCCGCTCGCATCTGGTGCACCAGAGACGGCCCAGAGCAGGTCCGTCGTGCCGGACGTCATGGGCTGCCACGCCGTCCCGTTGAATCGGAGGATCGTGCCGGCATCACCGGTCGCGTACACGTCGAACACGCTGGCGCCCCACACGGACGTGAGTGCCGACGGCGAACCCATGTTGAGCGGTGACCAGCTCGTGCCGTTGTAGCCGAACGCGAAGCCCGCGGTGCCGTCGACGTTGGCGCCCACCGAGAAGATGTTCGACGCCCCACTCATCCAGATGCTGAACAGGGTCGTCACCGCGTCCGGCGCGGCAAACGTCGACCAGGTTGTACCGTTGAACCGCATCACGAGACCACCCGTACCGGTGGCATACACTTCGTTCGCCGATACCCCGTACACGGAGAGCAGGGTGGCACCACCGGGCGCCGTCGTCTGCAGCACCCACGAGGTGCCGTTGTAGCGCAGAATTTCGCCGATGTCCGTGACCGCAAAGACGTTGCTGGCACTGCTTCCCCATACCGCAAAGACACGCGCCGTTGACGGGAACGTCATGGCGGTCCACGTCGTGCCGTTCCAGCGGAGCATGGTTCCGTTGTCGCCACCGGCAAACGCATCAGCGCCGGACGGCGCCCACACGCTGTAGAGATTGGCGAGGGACGGCGTGGTTTGCCGCGCCCACGCGACGCCGTTCCATCGGTAGATGAAGCCGTACTCGCCCACGGCCCACGCGTTAGTGGACGAGGTGCTCCACACATCCAGCAGGTCGGGCGCAAAGTTCAGCGTGGTCCAGGTCGAGCCGGAGAGGCGCTGGATGCTGCCTCGCTGACCGGACGCCCACACGGTTCCCGTGAGGTCGACGTGGACATCGAGGGTCGTGACGGGATAGCTCGCCGAGGCGGACGTCAGGACGGTGCCGTTCAGCTCATACACGCCGTCGGTGCCGCCGATGTACATCTTTCCGGCGCCGTTGCCGCTGACGCTGTAGAAGTCGTCGATGATCCCGTTGCTGTTGATCAGCGTCCACGCGTTGCCGTCGTACCGCATCACGCCACCGAAATCGCCCACCACCGTCACGAGTCCGCCCGCAATCCCGCTGACGGCATTGAGGTCGTCAGCGATCGGCACGGTCTCGCGCACGACCGTCGTCCCGTTGTATCGCAGCACCTCACCGGAGTTGCCGACCATGAAGACCCGTAATCCGGATCCCCAGACGCCGTTCAGCTGCGTGGTCGACCCGGTGGTCAATGGTGACCACGTCGTGCCGTTCCAGCGAAGTGCGGTGCCATTGTCGCCAACCGCGTACGCGGTGTTCGCGTCTTCCATCCAGACGGCGCGCAAGGTTCGGGTCGTGCCCGAGGGCATGGCCGTCCACGACGTGCCGTTCCAGCGCGCGATCACTCCGCCGGTGCCCACCGCCATCAGGTTGTCGTTGGCGAGGCCCTGCACGCTGAGGAAGCGCGTCCCGAATACTGCCGCGCTGGCGGAGACCACCCAGTTGTTGCCGTCGTAGCGATAGATGTCGCCGCCGGCGGCTCCACCGTTGATGGAGTTGATGGCGAACGCCGAGAAATTGCTGAATCCGATGATCGACACCAGGTCATCGTACAGCACACCGTTCAGCCGACTGGACGACCAGTTGGACGCGAGCCGAGGCACGACCGTGACCGTGACCGTATCGCGCTTCGTGTTGTCCGCCACCGATGTGGCGGTGATCAGACTCGTGCCACCGGCCAACGCCGTCACGAGACCCGACGCGCTGATCGTGGCAACACTCGGCGTGGCCGAACTCCACGTCACTGCGGTGGTGACTCCCGGATCGGCCGAGACCGACGCCGTGAGTGTCGTGCTCGTGCCGGGGTTCAATCCGACGACCCGTTGTGTGATGGCGATGGAGACCGGACGGGGCGACACCGTAATCGTCGCCGTCGCGGACTTGCTGAGGTCGGCCGTCGAGAGCGCCGTGATCGTCGCCGATCCGACGCCCGTCGCGGTCACGAGCCCCGTCGCGCTCACCGTCGCGACGCTCGGATTGCTGGAGGCCCAGGTCACGGTCGTGGGCAACGTGCCTTCAGCGACCACCGTGCTGGTCAACTGTTGCGTCAGGTTGATGAACAGCGACGCGGTCGTGGGCGACACCGACACGCTGCGAATGACCGGCACCACGTTGATGGTGGCCGTGCCCTTGAGCATGGTATCCGCAACGGAGACGGCAGTGATCGTGGTTGTTCCGAACGCGACGCCACGCACGACACCCGTCTGGGACACGGTGGCGACAGCCGGCGCACTGCTACGCCACGTGACGGCCGTGCTGAGTCCCGCCTCGATGGATACGGTGGCCTGGAGCGTGCGCTGCTCGCTGGTCGCCAGATTGGCTGACGTGGGGGTGACCGAGACTCCGCGCGCGGGTGTGACCGTGATGGTGCCGGTCGCGGAGCGTCGCGGATCGGCCACCGAGGTGGCACGAATCGTCGTCGAACCGGTCGCGACCCCGGTGACGAGCCCCGCGCTGTTCACGGTGGCGATCGCGTTGTCGCCGCTCGTCCACGTGACGGCCGTCGACACGCCCGGGTCGGCGTCGAAGGTTGCCGAAAACGGCTGGGTGTCGCCGGCGCGAATGGACGCGTTGGTCGGGTTCACCTGAATTGCGCGGACGCCAAGCACCTGCACCGGGATGTCCGCGCCAATGCTGCCGACGCGCGCACGGATCACGGTGGCGCCCGGTCCGACGGCGGTGATCGTAGCGGCGTTGCCGTTCGCCGTGACGCTGGCGATGGTGGCATCATCGGATGACCACGCGACCGTCGCCGTCGGGACCGTGGTGCCATTGGCATCACGCGCGGCTGCAGTCACCGGCTGGCTCGCGCCGATGGTATTCAGCGTGATGTTGCCGATCGACGCTTCAACCCGTGCAACCGGGCCGGGCCCCGTCGCCCCGTCGCCGCCGCCGCACGCGGCCAGTGTACCTAGCAGCCAGAGGACGCCGGCGGTCGAGCGCCAGGTCGGAGTAACGGACATGGCGGCATGTCTCGCGGAACGATCAGCACGAATCATCGCGGTTCAGCTCACGGAGCGCGGCGCGGTCATCGCCGCTGGGTTGAGTATCTCATCGAGCTGGGCCCGGGTCAGCACCCCGCGCTCGAGTACCACGTCGAAAACACCTCGTCCACTTTCGAGCGCCGACTTCGCGACCTCAGTGGCCATCTCGTATCCGATCACCGGCACCAACGCCGTCACGATCCCTATGGAATTCTCGACGAACGCGCGCATTCGATCAGCGTTGGCCGTGATGCCCGTCACGCAGCGCTCGCGGAGGACCTGACAGGCCGCCCGCAGCATGTCGATGCTGCGCAGCAGTCGATAGGCGATGATGGGCTCGAACGCGTTGAGCTGCAACTGTCCCGCCTCGGCCGCCATCGTCACGGTCACGTCACCGCCGATGACGTCGAAGCAGACCTGGTTGACGACCTCGGGGATGACCGGATTGACCTTGCCCGGCATGATCGAC
>CAZMGX010000129.1:0-11830 GCA_964565915.1 uncultured Gemmatimonas sp. | reverse complement strand
GCTGCGGACGTTCTACTTCCGGCAAATGCCCGAGCTCATCGACGCGGGCTATATGTACATCGCGCAGCCGCCGCTGTATCGGGTGGCCAAGGGCAAGGAAGAGTTCTACGCCTACACCGAGAAGGAACGCGACGCCTACGCGGAGCGACTGGGTGGTGAGGGGAAGTCGAACATCAACATCCAGCGCTACAAGGGTCTGGGCGAGATGAATCCGGATCAGCTGTGGAAGACGACGATGGACCCGGAGACACGCACCATGTTCCGCGTGACGATGGATGACGCCGTGCTGGCCGACCAGACGTTCCAGACACTGATGGGCGACGAGGTCGAACCGCGGCGCGTGTTCATCGAGGCCAACGCGCGGTTCGTGAGCAATCTCGACATCTGAGCAGAGAGAACGTCTACGAGGAGAGAGAACACGACGATATGATGATGTGGGATATCGGATATCCGATATCCCACGTCCTTATATCGTTGTTGCGTTACCCGCTCCGACTCTCACCTCGCAAACGGATCGCTGTACTTCGGATTCGTCAGGAACGGCGTGTCGGTCAACGTGCGCATGAACGCCACCAGCTGATTGCGCTGTGCCAGCGACAGATTGAGGCGCGTGACGCCACCGCCGGGGCCACGGAGACGGTTGTCGAGGTCCGGATTGTTCTGGACGCCCGTGTTGTAGAAGTCGACCACCTGCTCCAACGACTGGAATCGGCCGTCGTGCATGTAGGGCGGACGCACCGCGACATTCTTGAGGGACGGGGCCTTGAATCGTCCGCGACCGGCCCCTTGATCGGTGACGACACCGTCGAGTCCGGTGTTGTGAATGTCGTCGCTGACGAACGCATTTGTGCCGTGGCAGCGCGCGCAGCCGGCGGGCCCGTTGAAGAGCTGCTGCCCGGCCAGCTCATCAGCCGTCAACACGGCGGCAAAGTTCGGTGGCGCAGCGCCCACGAAGGCCTGATCGAATCGCGACGTGCCTGAGACCATGGATCGCACAAACTGCGCAAGCGCCCGCGACACCCGATCGGTGCTGATGTCCGGCGTCCCGAACGCCGCCTGAAACAGGGCCGGATAGTACGACGTCGCCGTCAACTTGGTGGTCGCGTTGGCGAGCGTCATGCCCATCTCCGTCGCGTCGACGATCGGCTGCAGCACCTGCGCTTCGAGTGTGGCCGCACGTTCATCCCAAAAGAAGCGACCGCGCTGGTAGAACCGCGCGTTGGCCAACCCCATGCTGTGGCGGCCGGTCACGCCACCGGCAAAGCCGCGGCTGAGGCGGGCCGTATCGCTGAACGCGAATCGCTGCTGGTGACAGGATGCACACGAGACCTGGTCGTTGACCGACAGGCGCCGATCGTAGAACAACACGCGCCCCAACGTGGCCCCGGCATCGGTGATCGGATTGCTCGCGGGCGTGTTGTCGGTGGCGATGACTGCACCGCCCGGCCCACCCGGCGTGAAGAAGTGCGCTGGCAGCGGGGCCGTGGCGTCGGAGTACGCAAACGCGGTGACCGGCAGCTGCGGCGGTACCAGATCCGTGCCGAACGACACGATCGGAAAGGTGTTGGAGGCCGCATTGCCCGACGCATCGGTTGCGACGATCGTCGCGGTCATCACCAGCGGCTGCAGCGGCGTGCCGGTGATGCGCCCCTGCGACGCCGTCAGCCCGTTTGCACTTGGTGCAAACGTGACGGTATACGTCAGCGCGGCTGCGCTGCCACTGCTGAACGCGGTCCCGTTCTTCGTCGCATCGTACGTGAACGACTGGCCCACCGTCGCGCCCTGCACGGTGTTGGGTGACGCCAGGACAATCGGCGCCGCGGCCTGCACGGTGATGCCGAACGTGTGGGTCGCGCTACGTCCGCTGGCATCGGTGGCCGTGATGCTCACCGTGATCGCCCCTGGGGTATGCGGCGTCCCGGCGATGCGACCGGCCGATGCCGTAAGACCACACAACGCCGGGGTGAAGGTGACCACGTAGGTGAGTCCCGTGCCGCGCGGATCGCTGAAGGTGCTGTTGTTGCGCGTGGGGTCGAAGGTGTACGGCACGCCCGCCACAGCCGACTGCGTTCCGATCGGTGTCAGCACCGTCACCGGATCCGAGTTCGTGGGGGCTGGGGTGACGGGTGCGTCGGCGCCCCCCGAGCATGCCGACACCAAGGCCAGCAGGCAGACGGCCAGCACATCGCGATGACGGCGGAAGGACAGCATGGAGGGAAGCGGCTGGCGGTGAGGCGCATGATGCATCGACTGATGCATCGACTGATACATCGACATTCGGTTGATCTGGCAACACCTCATCGCCGTTCGTCCCTACGTCTGCATGGCCGCGAAACGCAAAACGGCGACCACACGGTCGCCGTTCACCTGCCTGCATGCAGTGCGTGTTACGGGGTCTGCCGGATCCCCTTCGCTTCACGCGAGAGCTGCCGAGAGAAGTTCACGACCACCGTGATCAGCGCCGTGAAGAGAACCGTGAATGCGATATAACACACCGTCGCCACCGTCGGCTCCATCCCACCGTCGGCATTCGGGGTCGCGGCCATGATCAGCACCCCATACAGGCCAAGCAGCACCGGAACGACGGCGAGGAAGACGAAGCTGAGGAGGCGAGCGGCAGAGGAGGAAAGCATCGGCGGCAACTCGGGTCGGTGATTCAGGAGACGAAGACGAAGCCGGAAACTACCCGGCCCGGGGAAAAACGGGGAGTGGGGGCGGAAGGTTCCGGAGGCGTCGCCTCGCTACTCCTCCCAGCGCTCGACGCCGCCTTCCGTGACGCGGTGGGAGATGAGAGGCAAGGGTGGCTCGGCCTCGTCCGCGACGGTGATGGCGACCCCCAGAACGGCCAGGCCGTCGCCGATTCCCTCGGCACTGGCGGCAAACACGGTGGCCAGTGGCTCACCTTTTCGCACGATGTCTCCCGGCCGGGCCGTGATCACGAAGCCGACGCTCGCGTCCACCGCGTCCTCCACCCGCGACCGCCCACCACCGAGCTGCGTGATGCCGCGGCCGATGGTGCGCGGCTCGACCTGTGCCACGACGCCGTCGCGTGGTGCCAGGTACAGCTCGCACGCGGCCGCCTGAGGGAGCAGGCCGGGATCGTCGACGACTCGCGGGTCCCCGCCCTGCGCCTCGATGATCTCCTGGAATTTCTGCGCGGCCTTGCCACTGGAAATGGCGACCTCCATGCGCCGCCGCGCGTCGTCCCGGTCGGTCGCGGCGCCGCCCAGGCGCAACATTTCGGCGCCAAGAGCATAGGTCACCTTCATCAGGTCGGGGGGGCCCTCGCCGCGCAGCGCCATGATCGCTTCCTCGACTTCGAGGGCGTTGCCGCAAGCCCGACCCAACGGCCGATCCATGGCCGTCAGCAACGCGACCACGGGGCAGCCGTAGTCGGCGCCCAACGCGATCATGGTCTGCGCCAGCAAGAGTCCGCGATCGAGCTCCGGCAAGAACGCGCCGGAGCCGCATTTGACGTCGAGCACGAGCCCGGTGAGTCCTTCCGCCAGCTTCTTCGACATGATGCTGGCACTGATCAGGGGGATACTCTCGACCGTGGCCGTGGCGTCGCGCAAGGCGTACAAGCGACGATCCGCCGGCGCGATCTCACGGGTCTGGCCGATGAGCGCGCACCCATGGCGTTCCAGCAAACGCGTCGCGTCAGCCAATGACAGATCGGTGCGGAATCCGGGGATCGATTCGAGCTTGTCGAGCGTACCACCTGTGTGACCCAATCCACGTCCGGACATCATCGGCACGACGACGCCGAGGCAGGCGACGAGCGGCGCCAGCACCAGCGACACCTTGTCACCGACACCACCCGTCGAGTGTTTGTCGACGCGCGGTGCCGCCAGATGCCCCAGCTCGAGCGAGGCCCCGCTTCGCAGCATCGCCTCGGTCAGGTCACGTGTCTCATCGCGATCGAGTCCCTGGAAGTAGACCGCCATCGCCAGCGCGGACATCTGGTAGTCGGGGACGGCACCGTCCGCATACTCCTGCATCAGGCGACGCCATTCTTTCGTCGTGATGCGACCACCGTCGCGCTTCCGTTCGATCAGCGCGCGCGCAAGCATAACCGATGCGATATTGAGGGCATGATGCAGCCAAGCTACCACGCATTCGTGCGACGTGCACGCACGATCCCGCATTTCCGCATCGACGAGCTTGCGGTGGCCCCGTGTTGAAGCAGGGACTGGTTTACGTGCGTCGTGCGGCCGGCGCACTGTGCCTGCTCGCCGGCGTCGCGTCCGCCCAGTCTGCGGAAGCACTCATCAGCGCGGGTGATCGCGAGAGTCTGGCCCGCCGTCCGGCCAATGCGCTGTCGTACTTCGAGAAGGCAGCGGAGGCGGAACCGCGCAACTACGTCGCGTTGTGGAAGGCGTCACGCGAGCTGGTGGATCTTGGCGAGTACGAGAAGGACGTGGCGAAGCGTACGGCCTTGTACGCGCGAGCGGTCGAATTCGCCAAACGGGCCATAGCCGTCGACCCGAATGATGCCGAGGGTCATTTTCACATGGCGCGAGCGGTCGGGCGCACCGCGCTCGCGCTGGGGCCTCGCGATCGCACGAAGTATGGTGTCGAAGTCCGACAGCATGCGATGCGTTCGCTGGAGCTCTCGCCCAAGCACCCGGGGGCGCTGCACGTCATGGGCGTCTGGAACGCGGAGATCATGCGACTGAACGGCATTTCGCGCATGGTCGCGCGCACGTTTCTGGGTGGCCAGATCTTCAGCACGGCCAGCTGGGCGGAGGCGATCCGTTACATGGAGCAGTCGGTCGCGGTCGAGCCGACGCGGCTGGTCCATCGACTGGACTTGGCGCGCGTGTACCGGGACAGCGGACGGAAGGCGGACGCGAGGGCGGCGTATGCCGCGGCGCTGACGTTACCGGCGTTCGACGCGAACGATGGGGAGTACCGCGCGGAAGCAGAGCGGGAACTGCGGGCCCTCGGGCGGTAGACCGCGGGAGCTGCGGACGGGAACCACGGACCACGGACCACGGACTCGGGACTGTGGACTCAGGCCCAACCAATGGACCGACACGGAGTGGGGACTTTGGAGTCTTGACCGTGGTAGCACCGCCGGACTGCGGACCGACGACTGAGGAGTGAAGACTCCGGACTCACGAACGCCGACGAATTGCGTCGTCGATCCTCGGTCCGTGGTCCACCTAGTCCGAAGTCCCAAATCCTGCGGTTCTACCCCGGTCGCCAGTCCAACGTCCCCACTCCGTGTCGGTCCATTGGTTGGGCCTGAGTCCACAGTCTGAGGTCCCTCGTCCAACGTCCGCGGTTCAGCGGCCGCAGTGTCGCAGCCTATAGTTTCTCGAGGACCTGTCGCCCACGCCGCATCCCCTGCTTCGCCAGTCTCCGCGCGCGACGTTCGGCATCATCCCATCCGTCGTGCAGCACTTCGCCGCCGCGCGAGTACACACGCTTGGCACCGCGCCGCAGCAGCTTGCGGGTCTCATTGCCGCTGGCGGGCGCGAGCAACAGCGCGGCCCCGGCACCGACCAAGGCTCCGATCAGCAGGCCGACGCCAAAGCCCTGCGCGCGCGCGGCGCTGTCGCGATTCTCTCCGAACATGGTGCGCTCTCCGATTGCGAGAAGTCGGCAGTAAGTTTGTGGGCATGAACGACGTGCCACTTCCTGCCGCAAGAAGGGCCGCCGAGTTGCGTGAGCAACTCGCGCGTGCCCAATACGAGTATTACGTGCTTGACCGCCCTGCGCTATCAGACACGGACTACGACCGTCTGTTCCGTGAGCTGCAGGGGCTGGAGGAAGCCAATCCCGAGCTCCGGGTTCCAGATTCTCCCACGCAGCGGGTGGGCGCGCCGGTGCAATCGTCGTTCGCGTCCCACCGGCACCTCGTGCGCATGATGTCGCTCGACAACGCCTTTGACGACGGCGAGCTCGAGGCGTTCGAGCAGTCCCTCAAACGTGTGGTCGGTGACGCCATTCACAAATACGGCTACACCGTCGAACTCAAGATCGACGGCGCCGCGATCGCCCTCACCTACGAACACGGTGTCTTGGTGACCGGGGCCACACGGGGCGACGGCACCGATGGCGAGGATGTGACGGCGAACCTGCGCACGGTCAAGTCGATCCCCCTGCGCCTGCTCGGCGCGAATCACCCGCCGCGCATGGAAATTCGTGGCGAGCTGTACCTGCCCTTCGCGGGGTTCGAGCGGATGAATGAGGCGCGCGTGGCGGCCGGCGAACCCGTCTTCGTCAATCCGCGCAACGCCGCCGCCGGCTCGCTGCGACAACTCGATCCGGCGATGACGGCGCAACGGCCGTTGCAGTTCTTCGGATATAGTGCCGTCCTGCCTGACGGCAGTGCGCCGGCCCGCACGCAGTGGGACCTGCTGGAGCGATTGGCCGCGTGGGGCATTCCCGTGGCCCCGCATCGGCAGCGCTGCGAGACGATCGACGCCGTGGCCGCGTGGGCACACACGATCGAGCACGAGACGCGCGCCGAGCTCGGATTTGCGATCGATGGCGGTGTGGTGAAGGTCAACGACATGGCGCTGCAGGACGAGCTCGGCGTACGCAACGATCGGACGCCACGCTGGGCCATCGCGCGCAAGTTCGCGCCGGACATGGCCGAAACCACACTGACCAAGATCGATGTGAACGTCGGTCGCACGGGGGTGCTCACGCCGTTCGCCGTCCTCGAGCCAGTCGAAGTCGGCGGGGCAACCGTGACGTATGCGTCCCTGCACAACGCGGATCAGATCGCGAAGAAGGATCTGCGAGACGGCGATCGCGTGCAGGTGGTTCGTGCTGGCGACGTGATCCCGTACGTCCTGGGCCCGATTCCGGAGCGACGCACGGGCCACGAGGTGCCATGGCAGATGCCAAGCCGCTGTCCACGGTGCGACACGCCAACTCAACGCTTCGGTGAGGACGTCGCGACCTACTGTCCGAACGTGGCCTGCCCCGGCCGTCAGCTGGAAGGCTTGGTGCACTTCGCCTCGAAGGATGCGATGGACATCGATGGATTGTCGTATGCGCGCATCCAACAGTTGCTCGATGCCGGCTACGTCCACGACTTCGCGGATCTGTATGACGTGACCGTCGCGCAGTTGACCGCCCTGGAGCGATTTGCGACGAAGAGCGCCGAGGCGCTCGTGGGCGCGATTGCGGCGTCGAAGACGCAGCCGTTGTCGCGACTGTTGTTCGGCCTCGGTGTGCGACATGTCGGCGCGCAGGCCGCCCAGCTGCTGGCGCGACAGTTCGGCAGCATGGATGCCATCCTGCAGGCTACGCCGGGGCAGCTCGCGGCGGTTCGCGGCATCGGCGACATCATTGCGCAATCGGTGGCGGACTACGTGGCCAATCCGACGTCGCGCGCGCTGATCGAGCGGCTACGGGACCGCGGGCTGACATTCGATGAACCACAGGCCGTCGAGGCGGACGGCCCGCTCACGGGTGCCACGGTCGTGATCACCGGGACCCTGCCGTCGCTGTCTCGCGGTGAGGCGACGACGCTGGTGGAGCAGGCGGGAGGCCGCGTGACCAGCAGCGTCTCGAAGAAGACGACGTTCGTCGTGGCGGGCGAGGAGGCAGGCTCGAAGCTGGAGAAGGCGATCGAGCTCGGTGTCGAGGTCATCGACGAGGCGGAGCTGCGCCAGCGGGCGCAGCGGTGAGTTCTGTCGGGTGGGCGTCTCAGGAATGGTCGTGTCCGTCACAAAGGGCGAAGTGGGCCCGTCTTGACGTGACCGCGGTATGTAGCGAGCGTCGTAACCAGTGTCACACGGCGTGCCGTCGTGTGTTCGCGCTTTACCCTTCGCGTCACCCTCACCGCGGTTGTTCGGGAAGGCCTCCCGGCGTCCGCGCCCTCAGGCGAGCACTCCATTGACTTCGACGTTCTCTCTGCTCGGCGCCCGAACGGTTGCCGTCCCGGTCGACTTTTTTGCGGCGCTGCGACGCGCCGTCGAATCGCCGTTGTCGGCAGTGACGGTCGATTCCGTGCGGGACGCGGGCTATTACGCGGGGCAGGCCCTGTTCGACGCCTTTTCAGCGTGGCTGGCCGAACGCGGGGAAACGCCGGCGGATTCGCTGGAAGACACCCGATTCACCTACCTCGTGGCCGACTTCTTTTCGGAGTTCGGCTGGGGGCAGATGCAGTTCACGACGGTCAGCGACGCCGTGATCGCCATCGATACGGCCGACTGGGGTGAGGCGGAGGGACCGGGCGGCGGGTGCCACGTGTCCAGCGGGTTGTTCGCCGGGTTTTTTGGTCGTCTCGCGGGCGCACCCATCGCGGTGCTCGAGGTCGAGTGCCGGTCGGCCGGTGATTCCCGCTGCCGATTCCTGTTGGGATCGATCGACGTGCTGGGGTACGTACACGAAGCGATGGGTCGCGGGATTCCCTACGAGCGGGCCGCCGCGAGCGCTTAGTCAGCCGGGCAACAGGCCCGCGTACTTGGGATTCGGTCGCAGCTCGTTGTCGATGAGCACTTCGCGGTCCCACGGCAGAACGATCGCGCTTTCCGTCGCGAGGGCATGAAAGTCGGGCGCAAAGGTGCCGGTGCGAAAGCTGACCGCCGTGCGCACCTCGCTGGCCCCGTTGTTGACGAGCGCACTGATCGCGAGGCGCAGCGTGGCGCCGGAATCGCAGGTTTCGTCGACGATCAGAACCCGCTTGCCGCGGACATCGGTGGGGACAGCACCGAAGACCGCGGGCGTCTCGCGGATGACATCGGCGCTCTGCCGGCGGGACACCATGATCGAGTGGAATGGCAGGTCGAGAATTGCGGCGACGGCCGCGCCGGGCACGACACCGGCGGTGGCGACGCCCACGACGACATCGGGGAGCCACTCGCGCGCCACCTTCACCGCGAGGGCCCGTGACAGTTCGCCGAAGAGCGGCCAGTCCACCAGCAGCACGCCCTTGGACGGGTCGGGTGCGTAGTTCGATCGTGCGGGCATAGGGGGCTCTGGTGCGGGTCTCTGCTCGGTGAAGCACGATATCCGATGACGGATATCTGATGAACGATATCAGATAACGCAATTTGGTGTTTCCCGACGCATTCCGCGCTGCGGCAGCCTTGTTGGGCGCGCGCCCGCTTGATAGCTTTGCGCCTTCCGACGTGACTCTCTTTCTTCACCATTTCCGATCCACCGCGAGCGCATGACTTGGTGGCGCCGCCTTGTGGGCGGCACGTCCGGGCGCGATGGGCGCCCCACGGACTTCCTGGCCGAAGCCCTCGATCTCGAATCGCGCGGGGACTTTGCGAACGCCCTGACGTCGTACCGTCTCGCCTTGCGCGAGCGGCCCGACGATCTGCGCGTGTTGCAGAACATCGCCATCGCGTTTTCAAAGACGAGCCAGCCCGAAGAGGCCATTCGGACCTATCGGCGCGCCCTCCAGTTGGCACCCGATCTGGCCGGTGCGCACTACGGGCTTGCGTTCCTGCTGCTCAAGCGGGGCGACACCGCCCACGCCGGCTTGCATCTCGAGGCCTTTCTCCGGCACAGCAGCGAGACCGATGCCTCGGCCGCGGAGTTCCGGGCGCACGCACAGCGTACGTTGGACCGGCTCAAGGGGATGTCGCCCACCGATGATGGCGGTGCGTCGTTCAGCGACGATGGTGATCCGGACGGCGTGACGGATTCCGAAGGATCGGCGGGCCCGTCATCGTCGGACGGCGGAGCCGGCTGACGTGGGGCGCGTGCTCGCCATCGTCAGTCAGAAGGGTGGTGTCGGCAAGACCACGACGGCGGTAAACCTGGCGGCCGCGTTTGCGCGCCGCGGGCTCAAGACGCTGCTGGTGGATGCCGATCCGCAGGGGGCGGTGCGATATGGGGTGGGGCTGCGCCGGGGGCACCCCACCGTGGGGTTCGACGACTATCTGCGCGGCGAGCGGTCGTTGCGCGAGGTGATCCTGCCCACCGCATTGCCGTGGCTTCGGGTGATCCTCGCCGGCAGTGTCAGCGAGCAGGCCGATCACACCGACTTCCAGCGTCGCATCGGTGAGTCGACGGTGCTGGCCGATGTCCTGGCCATTGCGCGGGAACGTTGCCACGTGGTGGTGGTAGATACGCCACCAGGTCTCGGTGCGATCACCAGGCGCGTGCTGGCCGCGAGCCAGCATGCGATCGTACCGCTGCAATGCGAACCGCTCGCGCTGCAGACGACGCCGCAGATCTTGCGGGCGATTCAGGACATGATCTCCGAGAACGACGAACTGACGCTCGAAGGCATTCTCTTGACCATGTACGAGGAAGGCAGTCCCGCCACCGATCGCGTCACGCACTACGTGCGTGAACATCTGCCGAAGCATCTCGTTTTCGAGACGCCGATTCCGCGTACGCCGGCGACCGCGGATGCCTTTGCGGCCGGCCAGCCAGTGGTGCTGCGTGCCCCGTCCGATCCGGCCAGTCAGGCGTACGTGAACCTCGCGACGCTTCTGGCCGAGCGACTCGCGTGATGCTCGGGTTTCGCCGCGGCCACCACATCAGCCGGCGACGCCTGGTCCTTGGCGCGATCGCGTTGCTGCCGGCGTGTGTGCAGGTCGGCAGTGAGCCCGACGTGCCGGCCGCCATCGAGTTGTCGGCGTTGCCCTCGCCGTCCGTCGTGATCGGTGACACCCTGCGCGACATCAACGGCGTGGTCACCCCGATTCAGGCGATCGTCCGCAACCTCGCGGGAGAGATCATCGCCGACGCGCCCGTCCGGTACCTGTACGCCGACTTCGCTCGTGACAGTGCCCTGCGTGTCGATTCGACGTCCGGTGTCGTCACGGCCGTGAAAGCGTTGAAGGACGGTGCGTTCGATGGACGTCTTGCGGCGCGGGTCGGCAGTTCGTTGCAGGTGCTGCGCTTACTCGCGGTGGTCAGGCGTCCCGATTCGACGGATGTGGGGGGCGCCACGATTCCGTTGTTCACAACCACGTTACCCGATACCGGACGCACGGGTGCAAACGCCAACAGCGCGCCGCCCGTAAACGTCGTGGTTCGCCACATCGACTCGTTGGGCGTGTCGTCGAATGTGCGCTCGTGGCCGGTGCGTTTCGAAATCATCTCGCCCGCGAACAGCACGAACGACACCACGCGGGCGGTGTTTCTCGTCGACGATTCCGGTCGGCCCTCCGTGCTCGACACCACCGACGCCTCGGGTTCGGCGGGCCGACGCGTGCGCATCCGTGCCGCGCAGTTTCCGGCGTCGAGTGCGGTCGATTCGGTAATTGTGCGGGCCACCGTGACATACAAGGGCCAACCGCTGCGCGGGGCGCCGGTTCGACTGGCGCTCCCGGTGCAGAAAGGGACCGCGTCGGGCACGTAGCGTCGGTCCCCGTGCTGCGTCGGCACGCGTGCTGCGCATGTGACACGTCATTCGGGAGGTCGCGGCCCTCGCGCCCACGGCGTTGCCCGGCCAATTTGTACGGATCGGTTGGGGCGCCCGTCCCGCCGTCCCGCCCCTGCTGGAGACTGCGATGACTTTCGTCGCGACGCCCAACCCTGCCCTCGCCGATACGCTCGCCGGTATCCCTGCCCCCACGCGCTACTCGAAGGGTGGTCCGCGGCCAGCGCCCGGTATGATCAACACCCTGTTCTTCGACGCGGTGGAGAAACATGCGCGTCCGGATGCGGTGTCGTACAAGGTGAAGGGAGTGTGGACGCCGTTCAGCCATGCGACCATTCTCGAGCGGGTGCGTTGGACGGCCTATGGGCTCGCGCGTCTCGGGGTGGCGGCGCAGGATCGCGTGAGCATCCTGTCCGAGAATCGCCCGGAGTGGCTGATTGCCGACTCTGCGTGCCTGTGCTCGTCGGTCACCGATGTGCCGATCTATCCCACGTTGCCGGCCGAGCAGCTTCCGTA
>CAZMGX010000128.1:0-11912 GCA_964565915.1 uncultured Gemmatimonas sp. | reverse complement strand
GACGATCGCTGCTTCGATGGCCGAGGCACCGGCCGCGAGCATCGTCGATAGGTATGCGGTCACCGTATCCCCGGCACCGACCACGTCGTAGACCTCGCGCGCGGTGGTGGGGACTCGGTGGACCACCCCATCAGCGGAGACCAACGCCATGCCGCGCTCTCCCAGCGTGAGCAGGAGATGATCGACGCCCAGGCGCTGAAACGTCGTGGGCAGGGCCTTCGGATGGTCGAGATCCACGGCGGCGCCGAGCGCACTCTCCAGCTCCCGACGGTTGGGCTTGAACACCGTGGCGCCACGGTAGGCGAAGAAGTTGCGGAACTTGGGATCGACGACGATGGGTAGCCCACGGGCGCGCGCGAGCGCGATGGCGCCTTCGATGACGGCGGGCACCAGCACGCCCTTGTTGTAGTCCTCGAACACGAGTGCCGTGGCGTCCGGCATGGCGCGCTCGACCGCCGCCAACACCAGCGCGACATCGCCCTCATCAAGATCGGCGTCGTCTTCCTCGTCGAAGCGCACCAGCTGCTGCGACCGCGCCATCACGCGGGTCTTCGTCGTGGTGGGTCGTGCCACGGTCACGAGCGAACGCGACGCCATCTTCCCCGCGTCAAGGTGCGCGCGCAGTGTGGCACCGGTTGCATCGTCACCGACGACGGCGACGAGGTCGCACGCCGCGCCGAGCGCGGCAACGTTCTGGGCCACGTTGGCGGCGCCCCCGAGCGCGAGTCGCCGCTCGCGCACGCGAACCACGGGGACCGGGGCTTCGGGGGAGATCCGCTCGACGTCGCCGCGCAGGTAGACATCGAGCATGGCGTCACCGATGATCACCACGTGCTGATGGCGAGCAGCGTCGAGCAACGCTACGAGACGGTCGCGCGCAATCGCGGGGATCGATGGTGAGAGAGACATAGGCCGTGAAAGTAAGGGTGCATGTGGATGCCGCACCAGCGGCGCGCATGCGGTTGGCAGCAGTGCGCGTTACCTTGCCTCGGCGTGAGCACACCCCCGCCGCCTCCGTCGATATCGGCCTCGGACGTTGCCTCGGACGCGAAGGAGAGATCGTCGTCCGGAGCTCCCTCCGTGTCACCATTTCTCGTCCTCGCCGCAGCCGTGGCCGGGATCTCGTTTGCCGCACCGCTCGTGCGCCTGTCTTCCGCACCGGCACTGGTGATTGCGGCATGGCGGCTGGGGTTCTCGCTGGTGATCATCGCCATCATCCTGCTGTGGCGGGGGGAATGGCGAGAGGTGCGCGTCCTCACGCGTCGCGATGTGGCGTTGACGATCGGCGCTGGTGTGTTGCTGGCGATTCACTTCTGGAGCTGGAACGCCTCGCTCCGCTACACGACCGTCGCCGCGTCGGTGTCGTTGGTCAGCATGCAGCCCGTCATCATCGCGCTCGTTTCGGCGCGCTGGCTTGGAGAGCGCGCGTCCGCCACGCAGTGGCTCGGCATCTTCGTGGCGGTGGTGGGTGCGCTGTTCATCGGGACCGCCGACCTCCCTGGCGGCGTGTCCGGCATCGCTGCCGCGCTGACCGGCGATGGCACCGGTGATGGCACCGGTGATGGCACCAGCGGGGCCGGAGGACGTGCGCAAGCGTTAGTGGGTGACGGCCTGGCATTGGTCGGCGCACTGACCGGTGCCTTGTACTACCTGATCGGCCGTCGCATCCGCCGCTCACTCTCTGTGTGGCCGTATGTTGCCGTGGCATACGGGGCCGCGTTCATCGGCTGCGTCGTGCTGGCGCTGGCGACCGGCGCGCAACTGACACCGCAGCCGCCACGCGAACTGGCCATCTTCGCGGGCTTGGCGGTCGGTCCCATGCTGATCGGGCATACCGGCATGAACTGGGCGCTGGGACACCTTCCGGCGTATGTCGTCAACCTCACCACGCTGGGCGAGCCGATTGGTGCGACGTTGCTGGCCGCACTTCTGCCCGGCATTGCCGAGGTTCCCGGTGTGTGGACCGTGATCGGTGGGGCGCTGGTTCTCGGGGGTGTACTGCTCGCGGCGCGACGATCGTAGCGATCGCGGGTCGCTATGTTTCGACGGTGCCCCATTCTGCTGACTCCGCAACGCCGCTGACGACCGCGGCCGTGACGTTTGCGCCGCCGGACCTCACCGTGATGCTCGATGTCGTGGTGACCCGCGGCGAAGTGGTCGAATCACGGCACCGCGTGCACGCCGCCGTGGTCGATGCCTCCGGGCGTCTCAGGATGGCGGCCCGTAATCCCCACGTGTCGACGTGGTGGCGTTCGTGCGCGAAGCCGTTCCAGCTCATGCCGCTGGTCGAACGGGGGCACGTCGATCGCTTGGGGTGGGGGGCTGACGAGATGGCCTTGGCGTGTGGCTCGCATGGCGGGGAACCGGAGCACGTGGCGCTGGCGGGTGCGATGCTGAGCGCCATCGGCCTCGAGGCGGGCGATCTCGCATGTGGTCCGCACGAGCCACTTTCGGGTCGGGGGTCTCGTCTGCTTCGGGAGAGCGGGCATCCGATCACGCGGCTGCACAACAACTGCTCCGGCAAACATGCCGCCATGCTGGCGCGCGCCGTGCTCGAGTCGTGGCCGACGGTCGGCTACGAACGTCACGCCCATCCGGTCCAGCGGGCGGCCCGCGCTGCGGTGGCCCGGTGGGCGGGTACCGCTGAGGACTTGATCACCTTGGGAGTTGATGGCTGCGGCGTGACCGTATTCGGGTTGCCGCTGGCCAACATGGCGCTGGCATACGCCCGCCTTGGCGACGCCGCCCATCGCGGCGAGGAGGTTCCGGCGCGCATCGTCGGTGCGATGACCGGTAACCCCTTTCTGGTGGGCGGCAGTGATCGCTTCGACACGTTGTTGATGGAAGCGTGCGAAGGAGAGGTGCTGTGCAAGATCGGTGCGGAAGGAGTGCACTCACTGGCGATCATGGCGCAGGGCCTCGGCATCGCGCTGAAGGTGGAAGATGGCGCACAACGTGCGCAGTATCCCGCCGTGCTGGCGTTGCTGGCGGCGCTCGGAGCGCTGCCGGCGTCCCTGCCGGATGCGTTGCGCGAGCTGACCGGTCGCCTCGTGTGGAATACGCGCGGAGAAGTCGTTGGTGAAGTGGGCGTCAGTGCCGTGGAAATCGGACAGTCGTTCGGCACGGCACGCGACAGCGTGTGAACGCGCACGGTGTGCCCACTCAGGATTGGCGAGGCGAGGAACTGATGAGAACCACAGCACACGAACCGGTTATGCTGCATACACTGGACGACGAGACAGCGGTCCTGGTTCGTACGGGCGCGCTCCTGACCGCGGGCGACGAGCCAGCCATGCGCGCGGCGCTCATCGTCGCGAACGGGGCGGTGCGTCCGGAGTGGATCGAAGAGTTGCTGCTCCAGACGTATCTGTTCGCTGGTTTCCCGCGGGCGCTGAACGCGGCGCGCGAATGGCGTCGCATCTCGGGTCGTCCGGCGCCATCGGATGACGCCGAATCCGCGCTCGATGTGGAGACCTGGAAGGCCCGCGGCGAGGCAACCTGCGCCACGGTGTATGGACCGTTTTACCAGCGGCTGCGGGTCAACATTCGGGAGTTGCATCCCGCCCTCGATTCGTGGATGATCGTGGAGGGATACGGCAAGGTGCTCGGTCGTCCGCAGCTGGATCTGGCGCGGCGCGAGCTCTGCGTGGTGGCGTCGTGTGCGGTCGCGCGGCAGGATCGTCATCTGCACGGCGCGATCCACGCCGGCGTCGATGCGGGAGTGGTGTCGGCGGTGCTGGCGCTCGTCGCCGACCTACTCTCGCCGGACGACGTTCGTCGGTACGCGGGCTTGTGGGCGCGCGTGCAGGGCAAGTAGCGCGCGACGAGTCGCACCAGGAAAGTAGGACCGGTAGGCAGGCGCGGGTAACAGGGGTACTTAGGGAAGTAGGGTGGTGCCACTCGGCACCACTTTCTCAGTCGGGTTCATTGCGGCGCGTGCCGCTCCTTCGTCGTCAGGTCGCTCATGTTCGTAGATCGCGTCATCGTCAACGTCGCCGCCGGGACGGGTGGATCCGGCAACTCGTCGTTTCGCCGCGAGAAGTTCGTGCCCATGGGTGGGCCCGATGGTGGCGACGGGGGGCGCGGCGGTGACGTCTTCGTCCGAGCCGACCGCAACCTCACGACGTTGCTGGACTACACCTACCGGGACTCATGGAAGGCCGAACGTGGCCAGCACGGCGAGGGGTCGAATCGCACCGGTCGCTCAGGTGAGGACGTGATCCTGCCCGTGCCTCCCGGCACGATCGTCCGGGATGCGGACACGCAGGAACTGCTCGGTGAGGTGATGGAGGATGGGGATACCATCCTTGTTGCCAAGGGTGGACGCGGCGGCAAAGGCAACGCCTTCTTCGTGACCGCCACCCACCAGTCGCCACGTGAATGGCAACCCGGTGAAGAGGGGGAAACGCGCCATCTCGAACTCGAGCTCAAGCTCATCGCCGATGTCGGTTTCGTGGGGCAGCCGAACGCGGGCAAGAGCACGCTGCTCTCCGTGATCTCCGCCGCACGCCCGAAGATTGCCGCCTACCCGTTCACGACCCTCTCGCCCAACCTCGGCGTCGTGCCCCTCAGTGATCATCGATCGTTCGTCGTCGCGGACATTCCCGGCATCATCGAAGGCGCCCACGAAGGCAAGGGCCTTGGGCTGCAATTCCTGCGACACATCGAACGCACCCGATTGCTGGCCTTCCTGATTCCGATCGATGCGATGGACTATCAGGCGGAGTTCGACCAGCTGCGCAACGAAATCTCGTTGTATTCGGCGGAGCTCGCCGAAAAGCCGTACTGCGTCGTCTTCTCGAAGTTGGATCTTCTGGGAGAGCACTACGTGCCCGAGATCGACGCGCCCGGGGCGTTCGGCACGTTCGCAATCAGCGCGCCAGGTCGCATGGGGCTCGACACTCTGCTCGACGCCTGGTGGCGCCAGCTGTTGGCGATGCGTGTCGCAACGGATGCCAGCCCGCAGGATGCGCAGCTCCCGTGACGTGGACGACGTGCGCGAACTGTTGGCCGCACGCGAGATTCCCGGACTGGGCGACGTAAAGCTGGCGCGACGTCTCGCCGACCTCGGCTCCGCACGCGCGGTGCTGGATCACGAGGGGCAGGACGTACGTGACGCGGCGTATCGCGCCGCGGACGCGTCGCTCGGTGCGGCGGCGCAGCTGGGCTGCATCGCACTCGCACAGTCGGATGAACGCTATCCAGCGCGCCTGCGGGAACTCGAGGACGCGCCGGTCATCGTGTTTGTGAAGGGAACGCTCGCCGCGGCCGAACCACCCGCCGTGGCCATCGTCGGTACACGGGGGGCCAGCAGTTATGGGCTGCGGGTGGCTCGAGCGATCGCCACGACGTGCGCGCGAGCTGGGGCGACCGTCGTGAGCGGGCTGGCCCAAGGCATCGACGGCGCTGCGCACGAAGCTGCGCTGGCCGTTGGCGGCCGCACCGTGGCCGTGCTGGGCACCGGCATCGGCGTGACGTTTCCGCGGCGACACCACGCGCTGCAGACACGCATCGGCGACGAGGGGCTGCTGCTCAGCGAACTCGCTCCGCAGCAAACCGGACACGGCGGAACGTTTCCGCGCCGCAATCGCCTCATTGCGGCACTCGCCGACGTTACGGTGGTCGTGGAAGCCGGTGTGGGAAGCGGCGCACTGATCACGGCACAGTGCGCGCTTGGACTCTCACGCCCGGTGTTGTGCGTCCCGAATGCCATCGATGTGCCGACGGCGGTCGGCAGCAATGCGCTGCTCAAGGCGCACGCGGAGCCGCTCCTGTGTCCCGACGACGTGCTCGAAACGCTGTCGCTTCGAGCGCAACCCACGCCAGCGCCAATCCTCGATGGCGAGGCAGCGTCCTGCTGGGATGCCATTGTGCACGGGGCGGCCGACATCAGTGCCGTCGCACAGGCGGCGCAGTTGAGTATTCGTGCAGCGGCGTCCGCCCTGACGGCGCTCGAGGTGGAGGGACTCCTGGTGGTCGAGCCAACCGGCCGCATTCGCACGACCGTCGGACCAGCACCTCGCGTGGCAGCGCGACCTGAAGCGGTGGGGCTGTTCTGACCGCGAAGATGACGGAGTCGCGCGCCGTCGTGGTACCCTATCGGCACGTGTACGTGCATGTGCCGTTCTGTGCGCGACGGTGCAGTTACTGTGATTTTTCGATCGCCGTGCGGCGTCGTGTGCCTGCTGAGGCGTTTGCCGTTTCGATCGGGCGCGAATACGACGTACGCTCTCGTCCGCCGACCGCGCCGCTCGAGACCCTGTACTTTGGTGGCGGGACACCATCGCGCCTGGGAGCACCTGGCGTCACGCGCCTGCTCGAGGTCGTGCGGGACCGTGCCGCGCTGGCCCCCGGATGTGAGGTGACCCTCGAGGCCAATCCTGAGGACATCACGCCATCCGCGGTCACGTCCTGGCGTAACGACGGTGTCTCCCGGCTCTCCATCGGTGTGCAGAGTTTCGACGATGCGGTGCTGCGCTGGATGCACCGCGTGCATGATGCGGAGGCCGCGCAGCAAGCCGTCACGATTGCACGGGAGGGTGGCCTGACGGCGTTTTCCCTCGACCTGATCTTCGCGGTTCCCGGCACGCTTCAGCGGGACTGGGCGCGTGACCTCGACGTCGCGCTTTCGCTCGAACCTGATCACATCTCGCTGTATGGACTGACGATCGAGCCGCATACCCCGCTGGGGCGGTGGCGCGATCGCGGTGAGGTCGACACGGCAACGGATGAACGTTACGCGTCCGAGTTCTTGCTCGCGCACGAGCGCCTGACGGCGGCCGGCTACGAGCACTACGAGGTCTCCAACTTTGCGCGCCCGGGACGCCGGGCCGTGCACAACAGCGCCTACTGGACGGGCGCGCCGTATCTCGGGCTCGGCCCCAGCGCCCATGGGTACGACGGGCGCGCCCGTCGCTGGAACACATCGGCCTACGCGGACTGGGATCGCGCGGTGATGGCAGGAAGAGATCCGTTGGAGGGCGCCGAGGTGCTGTCGAATGCGAACCGGCATGCGGAGCGCGTGTATCTCGGGCTTCGCACCACCGAGGGGCTCGTGCTGACCGACGCCGAACTGGCCGCGGCCGCCCCGTGGTTTGCGCAAGGATGGCTCGAAACCGTGGTAATCGGTGGTGAAAATCGGTCCCGATGCACTCCAGATGGCTGGTTATTGCTCGATCGTCTGGCCAGCGACTTGACAGCAGTCCCAAGTCGTTCGTAGCGTTCGACTTATGGCGCATACCGGAGAACTCTCGGAAAGGGAGCGACAGGTCCTCGAGGCGGTGATACACAGTTACGTGGCGACGGCCGAACCGGCCGGGTCACGCACGCTGTCGCGTCGCTTCGGACTGGGCATCTCTCCGGCCACCATCCGCAACACGATGAGCGATCTGGAAGAGAAGGGGTTTCTCTTCCATCCCCACACGTCGGCCGGACGGGTGCCGACGGATAAGGCGTATCGGGTGTATGTCGACTCGCTGATGCGCCTCGATCCCATCTCCCGCGAAGAGCGGCGCAAGCTCGCCGAAGACATTTCGACGGGTGGGTCGGCCATCGAGGCGATTCTGCGCCGAGCGGCGCAGTCGCTGGGCGTCCTGACGCAGGAGTTGGGGGTGGCGCTCGGTCCGCGTCTCGAACGTGCGACCTTGCGACGTCTGGAACTCGTGCGCGTGTCGTCCGATCGTCTGCTGATGGTGATCAGTCTCAGTGGTGGGGCGGTGCGAACGATCTTCGTCGAGGTCCCGGGGACGATTGCCGACGAAGCCCTCGTTGAGGTGACCATCGTGCTGAACGAGCGGCTGGCTGGCCTCACGCTCGACCAGATGCGGACGTCCCTGGCATCGCGTCTGCGCGACGTCCATGCACGTCCCGAAACCGCCGAGTTGCTGAACATCTTCGTGCAAGAGGGCGATCAGGTCTTCGCGCTGGCCGCCGAGCCGACCGAGACCGTGGTCATCGGGCAGCCGTCCCTGCTGGCCGACCAACCGGAGTTCGCGAGTGGCGAACGGTTGCGTCAGCTGATCGAACTGACGGAGAAACGCCAACAGCTGGCGAGCCTGTTGGAAGCGCGACCCGGCGCCAACGGCATGAGCATCACCATCGGCAATGAGCACGGCGATCCGCGACTCGGAGCCTTCACGGTTGTCACCGCCGAATACACCGCTGGCACCTTGAGCGGCGTCATCGGCGTCATCGGTCCGACGCGCATGCCTTATGACAAGGTCATTGCGCTCGTCGGCCATACCTCGCAGCTCGTCTCCGAGCTGCTCTGCTGATCTCGATTCCACATGGCTGATTTTTATGCGGTGCTTGGCGTGCCGCGCGACGCATCCGACGACGATGTGAAGAAGGCGTATCGCCGGTTGGCGATGCAGTGGCACCCCGACCGCAACGGTGGCGCGAAGGAGGCGGAGGAAAAGTTCAAGGAGATCACGGAGGCGTACGACGTCCTGCGGGATCCGCAGAAGCGCGCCGCGTTCGATCGGTATGGTGAGGCCGGGCTCCGCGGGTCTTCACAAGCGCAGTACGAACACGTCGACTTGTCCGAAGCGCTGAACATCTTCATGCGCGACTTCGGCGGCTTCGGCGATCTCTTTGGCGGGCAAGGGGGGCGTCGGCAGTCCGGCCCCCGCACGGGGACCGACATCAAGTTGCCGCTATCGCTGACGCTCACCGAGGTTGCGACCGGCGTCGAGAAGACGGTCGTGCTGAAGGTCCTCGAGGCGTGCGACAAGTGCGAAGGTTCCGGATCCGAACCGGGCACTCGCCCCCAAACCTGTGGTACCTGCAACGGCGCCGGAGAAGTGAGGCGCGCGCAACGCTCGTTCTTCGGGCAGTTCGTCTCGGTGGCGCCATGCCCGACGTGCGCGGGCGAAGGGCAGGTGGTGTCGTCACCGTGCAAGAAGTGTCGTGGCGAGGGACGCGTGCGCGCTGAGCGGACGCTCAAGATCACCGTACCGGCGGGCGTCGCGACGGGACAGTACATGACCCTGCGTGGCGCGGGGAACGTCGGTCCGCGCGGCGGCACGAACGGTGATGTGCTCGTGGTGTTCGAGGTCGAAGACGATGAGCGCTTTGATCGCGACGGCGAGGACCTGTTCTGCGAGGCGTTGGTCACGTATCCGCAGCTCGTGTTCGGCGCCGACATCACCGTGCCGGGGCTGATCAGCGATCTCTCGCTCCGCATTCCCGCCGGCACGCAAAGCGGCACGGTGTTCCATGTGCGCGGACGCGGACTCCCGCGTGTGAACGCCACCGGCACCGGCGACCTCCATGTGAAAGTCCAGTTGTGGACGCCGCAGACGCTGCAGGCCGGTGAGGAAGCCCTGATCCAGCAGCTCGGCGCCCTGCAGGGCGCGACGCCGCCGCAGCGGGAAAAGAGCATCTGGTCGAAGATGAAAGAAGCCCTTGGCGCCTGATCCCGTGGCTCCATCGGCGGCACCTTGGATCAGCGTGCGGGTCACTCCGGCCCCGGCGTCTGATCAGGCGCGACGCGATTGTCTGGCCGCCCTCTTCTCCGTCGGTGCGCAGGGCGTCCACGAAGACGGCCTGAGCCTCGTTACGCATTTCCCTCCCGGGACGGATCTGACGGCCGTGCATCAGGCGCTCACGTCGGCGGACGAGTTGGTCGTGATCGAGACCGCCCCGGTTCCCGACATCGACTGGAGTGAGGCGTGGAAGGCGCGCATCGTCGCGCACGAGTTGGGCCCGCTGACGGTGACGCCGCCGTGGTTGGCGGCCGACCGCGATCCCGAGCGCACGATCATCATCGATCCCGGGATGGCGTTCGGCACCGGCGACCATGCGACGACGCGCGGCGTCGTTCGGCTGATGCCAGCCGTCCTCCGTGCCGGCGACATCGTGGCGGACCTCGGTGCCGGGAGTGCCGTGCTCTCCATCGCCGCGGCCAAGCTGGGCGCCGCACGCGTGTACGCCATCGAGATCGATGGGGACGCCATCGCCGACGCGGAGGCCAACGTCGCGCGGAATGGCGTCGCCGATCGGGTGCATGTGTTCGAGGCTGATGCGGCGTCCCTGCTCCCGATGGTCGCACCCGTGCGGGTCGTGCTGGCGAACATCATCTCGTCGGTGTTGCTCGAATTGCTCTCCCTGATCGAAGGGGCACTCACGGACGACGGCGCGGCGATCGTGAGCGGCATCCTGCTCGAAGAGCGAGAGACGATGGTGGCGGCGTTCGCGGCGACCGGCTGGCGGATCGTGTCGGAAGATGCGGAGGACATCTGGTGGTCGGCGTCGATCGAGCGGGCCTAGGGGCGGGTCGCCCGACATTTGTCACCAGCGAGTCGCTGGTGGCGCCGGGTACCTGCGTGCTGGACGAGCACGCCGCGCGCCACATCCGCGTCCTTCGACTCGACATCGGGGCACAGGTCGCCTTGCGCGATGGGCAGGGTGGCATGGCGGTCGGTCAGCTCGTGCGCCTGACCAAGTCCATGGCGCAGATCGAGGTCCAGATCAGCGCCGTGCGCGAGCCGCTCCCGGACGTGCACGTCCTGGTTCCCGTGGCGGATCGTGACCGCATGCTGTGGCTGAGCGAAAAAGTCGCTGAGCTGGGCGCCACGAGTTGGCGTCCCGTGCTCTGGCGCCGGTCACGGAGCGTGTCGCCGAGAGGCGAGGGGCCCAGCTTCCAAGCGCGGGTCCGTGCGCGGATGGAGGGCGCGTTGTCCCAATCGGAAGGGGCCTGGCTACCCCAACTATACCCGGAAGCGAATGTCGAGCGGGCCATTCTGGCGGCGCCTGTCGGTAGCCGCATCGTTCTCGATCCTGACGGCGCACCGCTGACCGGCTTCCTTCCAGCGGAACGAGAGGTCCCGGTCACCTTGGCCATCGGGCCGGAGGGCGGCATCGAGCGAGATGAGATGGCGTTGCTCGAGGCCGCCGGCTTTCGGAGCGCATCGATCGGGGCGACGATTCTGCGCTTCGAGACGGCGGCCGTTGCGGCATTGGCCATCATGCGGACGCTGCTGGCACCGCCGCCCGGCACCACATCCGTTCCCGATCCCTCGCCCTGATCAATGTCTGATAGCTGCCTCTTCTGCCGCATCGTACGCGGCGACCTGCCGGTCACGCTGGTGGCCGAAAACGAACACGCGATCGCGTTTCGCGACATCAATCCGCAGGCGCCGGTGCACATCCTCGTCGTCCCTCGGCGGCACGTGCCATCGCAGGCGGAGGCCACTGACGCCGCCGAATTAGGGGCGATTGGGCTTCTGGCGGCGGAGATCGCTCGGCGGGAGGGGATCGACGCGACCGGCTATCGCACCGTCATGAACACCGGCGCGGACGGGGGCCAAACCGTCCTTCACCTCCACATGCACCTTTTGGGCGGTCGTGCCCTGGGGTGGCCGCCGGGCTGAGAATGGGGCGCGGGGTTGGCCGTTCGCCTTGACCCCCCGTTTCAGGCAGGGTAAGATACAGGGCTGTCGTACTTTGACTTGCGAAGCGTGCGTGGTGGAAGACGAACTCGTTCGGTCCACCAGCGGCTCAGCAGTCGCCACATTTTCTGCCGCAGTTTGCTCCCACTACCCGGAGCAAGTCCTGGCGGCCCCAGGGAGAGATCGAGTTTGTCGGAAGTCATCATCCACGAGGACGAGAATTTCGAGCGGGCACTCAAGCGCTTCAAGAAGAAGTGCGAGAAGGCCGGTATCCTGTCCGACCTGCGTAAGCACCGCCACTACGAAAAGCCGTCCGAGAAGCGCAAGCGCAAGATGAACGCCGCGGTTCGCAAGAATCGGCGCACTCGCTCGACCTGAGCCACATCGTGCCCGGCGAGAGCGTGACGCTGCTCGCGCGGTTGCAGGCTGATCAGGCCGCGGCCCGTCGGGCGCAGGAAAAGGATCGTGTGTTGCTCTTCGGGATGGTGATCTCGGAGCTCAAGAATCGCGAGATCGAATTGA
>CAZMGX010000127.1:6749-11960 GCA_964565915.1 uncultured Gemmatimonas sp. | reverse complement strand
GCGGCACACCGCCGAGTTTGCGATCGTGACGGCGCAGGGGGGCGGCGTGGCGCAGGGGGCGCCGCAAGACGGCGGCGGACTGCCGCCGGGCGCGGAGCGCGTGCCGCGCATCACCCCGCTTGGATCGGCCGCGGTTACTGGGCATCGCGAAGGACACTCCATTGCGGCGTGATCGCGAACGGCTCGAAGCGGCGCAGGGTGTCGAGGTAGGGTAGTACCAGTTCCTCGCGCATCGCCGTGAGCATGCGCGCCCCGTCATAGCGGCGACGGAATTCCATCGGCGTGCACGACATGTTCAGCCGCATGTGCCGGGAAAAACTCTGGGCCGATGAGTATTCGAGCTGATTGGCGACGTGCGTGATGCTGAGTCCCGGATTCTCGAAGAGACGCGCGGCACGCACCAGTCGGGCCAGTGCGAGATATCGCTTCGGTGCCGGCAGCTTCACGCGGAAGAAGCGACTCATGAAGGTGCTTGGCAGCACACCATTCGCGCGGGCGATCTGCTGCACCGTCGATACGTACGACGGAGCCTGAAAGAGCGTCTCGAAAAACCGCACGCAGTCTTCCGGCGCGGTGCCCAGATCTTCACGGATCTGTTGCACCGCCTGTTGTTCGATCAGGTCTTGCCGTTCGCCGTCGACGAGCTGCCGCAACTCTCGCCATCCGCGTGGATCACGCGCATCGACCAGTGCCCGCACCCCTTGCTGACCCAACGCGAGCAGCGAATGCGTCGTGCGCGCCTCCGAAGTCGTCAAGAGCGCGACGGCGGGGACCCGGGGGAACTCACGGACGAGGCGCGCCATCTGGGTCGCGTGCTGCGCCTGATAGCGCGCCACCGACACCACCACGGCCGACACGTCGCGTGTGCGCAGATCAACGAGCAGATCGTCCAGCGATTCGCGATGCAACGCGACGAAGCAGCCGTGCCCCGCCGCATCGACGCGTTGGCGTTCGGTCGGTGTGACGAACGTCGCGACGGCGCCTTGCGGCCGCCGGGCCGCGACATCGGCAGGAGCCGTCAGACGATAGCGTACCATGTCGGGAGTCATCGTAGACCTCTCAGGGTTCCGGTCGCCTACGCGCCGAAGGTCTTGGCTGACCGCTGGCGCCGTGATCGAGGCAAACCATACGATGCGACGTCACCGCAACGTCATCGCCTGGCGACAAATCGACGCGTCCGCCGTCATTGCACGGGACCTGGCGACGGCGCGGCGGCACACGCGCGCGCCGCAACGGTATATTGCGGAGGGGAAGTCGTCGGCCGGACGGTCGCGATGTATTGGGTCTCGACCCGGTGCACCGAGGAAAGTCCGGGCTCCACAGGGCAGGTTGCCAGGTAACGCCTGGGCACACGCGGCGCGAGCATCGTGTGACGGACAGTGCAACAGAAAACAAACCGCCGTGGTGGCAACACCGCGGTAAGGGTGAAATGGTGGGGTAAGAGCCCACCGCGTCATCGGTAACGGTGACGGCTCGGTAAACCCCAGCCGGAGCAAGGCCAAATAGGCGGCGAGAGACGGCCCGTCTCGACCCCGGTGTCTCACGACATCGAGCCGCGGGTAGGCTGCTGGAGCGTTCGGGTGACTGAACGCCGAGAGGAATGACCGTCCGGCACGCGTGAGTGTGCCGACAGAACCCGGCTTACAGGCCGGCGACTTCCCCAACCTTTTTCGGCGTGCTGTCCGGTGTGACACTTGCTCACGCCCGTGCGGCATCCGCCGATGACCGACACACGAGTCATCATCACCGGAGCCTGTGCCCGAACCAGTGCTGCGTTTCTCCGCTTCTCTTGCACGTTGCGACAGACGCCGAGCGTTGGCGCTGACGCTGCTGGTGTTGTCCGCGTGCAGCCAGCCGCCTGCGCAGTCACCGGTACCCGAGGGGCCGCGTGAACCCGTGGCGGTCGAGATACCGCCGCCGCCCGCCCCGCGCCCCGAGGTGTTCTCACTCCCGTCGAACATCGCCGAAACACACTACCGGCTGGAGAGCAAGACGGTGCTGGTGCGTGATAGCGCCGGGCGACGGGAATCGCAGGAGTTGACGAGTCGCGCGCAGAGCACGCTGCGTCTGCGTCGTTTCCCCGATGGGCGTTTCGAAGGCAGCGGTATGCTCACCGCCTATCAGGTCAGCTCGGCCTTCTCGACCGTGCCGGTCGCCGTCGACAGCCTGCGCTTCGATGCTGCGCTCGATACCCTGTCGCTGCGGGTCGTCTCTCGTCCGCCACTCGCCAACGAGTGTGATCGTGCGGAAACCGGAGCGCTCGGACTGGTCCGCGACGTGCTCATCCGTCTTCCGACGAGCGTGACCGTTGGTGAACGCTGGCAGGACAGCACCGTGCAGGTCGTCTGTCGCTCGGGGGTTCCGATGGTCGTGCGTACCTCGTCCGCGTACGTTGTCACCGGCTCTGAACGCGACGGTGAGCAACAGATCCTGCTGGTACGTCGGACCAGTGTTTCGAACGTCTCCGGCGCGACGACTTCTCCGTGGAGATCGGTCGGGGTTGCTGGAACCGGCGAAGGGACCTTGGAGGCGCGGGTGTTGGTCGGAACCGGCGTCGTGCAGCGCGTCCGCGGAACCAGCATGCTCACGTTGACCGTGAGCGACCGAAGCGTGCCGAGCCAGATTCGCTCACAGCAGGTGACACAACGCGTGACCCTGTCGGCGGATGTGATCAAGTAGGCCGCCGACCGGGGGTGTGGCGTGCTGCTGGACGTCAGTCCATCAGGCGCAGTGGCATCACCAGGCAGAGATACTTGGCCGGATCATCCCACCCTTCCGGTTCGATCGTTGCCGCGCGCTCGGGAGCCTTGAAGGTCAGGCGAATCTGCTCGGTCGGCATGAACCGGAGAATCTCGAGCAGGTACGTGGCGTTGAAGCCGATGTCCAGCTGATCGCCGTTGTACTGCACCGGCAACTCGTCCTGCGCTTCACCAAGGTCGGGCGTGGTCACGCTGAACTTCAGCATGCCGGTGTTGAACGACATCTTGATGCGGTGCGTCTGGTCTGACGCGATGACCGACATGCGCTTGAGCGCGCTGGTGAGTGCGGCCTTGTCCGCCAGGCAATAGCGGTCGTTGTCCTTCGGAATCACCTGCTCGTAGTTGGGATATGGCCCTTCGACGAGACGCGTGAACACCGACGTAAACGGCGAGCGGAAACCGAGGTGATTGTCGCCGCGTGCAATCTCGAGTTCTTCCTCGGCGGGAAAGAGCCGGCGGATCTGGTCGAGTGCCTTGGGCGGAATGATCAGATCTCCCGCCGGCGCCGTGCTGGATTCGACAGGCACTTCCATCTTCGCCAGTCGATGTCCGTTGGTGGCGACCATGCGCATCTTGTCGTCGCGCAACTCCCAGAGCACGCCATTGAGAATGGGGCGCGACTCTTCGGTGCTGACCGCGAACGCCGTGTGCGAAATGAGCTTCTGCAGTTCACCGGACTTCACGCGCCAGGAATCGTTGAAGCGCACCGACGGGAACGTCGGAAACTCATCGCGCGGCAATCCGAGCAGCTTGAACTTCGAACGGCCGCATTCGAGGGTAACCCGCTGTTCCCCGCTGGCGGCAATCTTGACCGGTGATGGCGGCAGCTCGCGTGCGATCTCGCTGAGTTTCTTGGCGGGAATGGTGATGGCCCCGGCCGTCTCGACATCGGCACTGACTTCCGTGCTGACGGCGATATCGAGATCGGTCGCGGACAGACGTATGCCGCGCTCGGTCGTTTCGATGAGCAGGTTGGCCAGCACCGGCAACGTGGTCTTGGCTGGCACCGCGGCGGTGACGGCCTGAAGACCTTCTTGGAGCTTCTCGCGCGAGATGGTGAAACGCATGCCCGTTATGTGGAAGGACTGCTGAAGACTGCTGTTGTTGTTCTTTTAAAGAAAAAACCAGTAGCAGTAGCAGAGGATGTGGGCGTGTCGACAGACGCCGCAAACTACGTGACTCGAACGACTTTCGCCACGGCTCGTGATGTTCATTCGATGTCGAGAGGTGGCGAATCTCCGCAGGCGTCCACGTGGACGGTCCCAACGGTGTGGAGCAATGTGGACCGAATGGGGACTCAGGTGCCCAGCTGACCGGTTGTCCGCAGGGTTTCCAACATGGTCCGCACCTTCAGGACACGGTCGGCAAACCCGGGTTCACCGGCCATATCCTCGGCGACACGGTCGAGTGAGTGAATCACGGTGGAGTGATCGCGTCCTCCAAACGCGTTACCGATCTCGACCAGCTGCAGGGCCAGCAGTTCCCGACAGAGGTACATGGCGACCTGCCGCGGGGTGGTCAGCTGCTTGGTGCGGGTCTTGGACCGCAGGCCGTCCGGTGTGACACCCCACTCTCTGGCGACGACCTGCTGAATGGTCGCGACCGTGATAGTGGTGGGCGGGACGTCGGGAAAGTCGGAGGACGTGGCGCCACGGAGCTTGTCGCGCAGCGCCTCACGGGCGAGGTCGACCGAAATGTCGCGGTGCTTGAGTGACGCGTAGGCCAGCAGCTTGATGATCGAGCCTTCGAGTTCGCGCACGGACGACTTGACGTGCTGCGCGATGAACTCGATGACCTCGTCCGGGATGGTCAGCTCGAGATGATCGAGGCTGGCCTTCTTGCGGAGGATGGCGATGCGGTGCTCGAGGTCGGGGGAATCGATGTTGGCCACCATGCCCCATTCGAACCGCGAGACCAGCCGGGATTCGAGTCCGGGAATTTCCTTGGGTGGCCGGTCTGAGGTGAGCACCACCTGGCGTCCGGCTTCGTAGATCGCGTTGAAGGTGTGGAAGAACTCCTCCTGCGTGCCTTCCTTGCCCTTCAGGAACTGGACGTCGTCGACGAGGAGCAGGTCGATTTCCCGGAAGCGGCGCCGGAAGTCGCCCATCTGGCCGGCTTGGATGGCGCCGACGAACTCGTTGGTGAACTGTTCGGTCCCCACGTAGGCCAGCCGCAGCGTGGGGGTGCGCCGCATGAGCTCGTGGGCGATGCCCTGCATGAGGTGGGTCTTGCCGAGTCCGGTCTCGCCGTAGATGAAGAGCGGGTTGTAGACCTTGCCTGGGGCCTGGGCGGCGGCTTGTGCGGCGGCAGCGGCGACGTCGTTCGACTTGCCGATGACGAACTGGTCGAAGGTGTATCTTGGGTTTAGTGGCGTTGATATGCGCGCCTGCTGCTGCACTACGTGCACGGCCTGATGCGCCGTGCGCTGAAGGTGCACACGCTGACCTTCGGC
>CAZMGX010000127.1:3299-6739 GCA_964565915.1 uncultured Gemmatimonas sp. | reverse complement strand
CGCGCCTGCTGCTGCACTGATGGCGCGACAGTCGGCGTCGCGGGCGACTGCACGAACATGTCCATCTGGACCCGTCCGACGCGTTCCTCGTGGACGCGAAAGCGCACCTTGAGCGGGTGGCCGAGGGCGACCGGGGCGAAACCGGTGAGCAGGTCGGCGTGTTTGGACTCGTTCCAGTCTGCCGAGAACTGGTCGGGCGAACCGACCATGAGGGTGTCCCCCTCGACGGCCAGGGCCTCGGTGGGCTCAAGCCAGGTGCGATACGTCTGCTCCGGAAGTACCTGGCGCGCGCGTTGGCGCAGGCGGTCCCAGAGTTCGGCTGGCGAAAGCGACATCAGCGGGGGCGAGTGGCAGAAGAGCGACGGGGGGCGAAGCTATCCCTTCGTATGTGGACAAGTCAATTGCGTGACACGCCATTCTCGTTCGTGAGTGCAGACAAGTCCCAGGTCGTGACGGAACCCGCGTGGATCGCCTTGACCGAAAGCCATGGCATGACATATGTTAGGAGGCTTCACCTCGGCGTCACTTCACTTCGCACCCCGCGATCGCGCCCCGTCGGCCGCTGCAGTCGGCCACACGCGCCTCGTGCACCGCTTCGCACTCAGAGAGTCACCATGGGCAAGCCCACATATCGTCCTCGTAATACGCGTCGTGTCCGCAAGCACGGGTTCCGTGCCCGCATGGAGACGAAGTGGGGCCGCGAGGTACTCAGCCGCCGTCGCCGCAAGGGTCGCAAGCAGATCTCGGTGCGGCTGCCGTCCAAGTACGCTGGCGCCTGACTCCGGGCCGGCGCCAGACGCTGCGCACCGCTTTCCGCGCGCGCAACGGCTGACGCGCGGCGACGAGCTGAATCAGGTTCGACAGGAAGGGAAGCGCGTGCGCACCGCCTCGATGGACGTGCGCGCGATCGCTTCCCTTCGTGCGTCTGTCCGCGTCGGGTTCGTCGTGCCGCGCTACAAGCACACGGCCGTCGCGCGCAACCGGCTCAAGCGACGGCTGCGCGAGCTGGCGCGGCTCGAGTGGCTGCCGCTGTTGCCGCCAATGGACGTGGTGATTCGGGTCATTCCCCCGGCGTACGAGCGTGACTTCGCGACGCTGCGAGCCGAGATGTGTCTGGCCCGCGAGCGGCTGGGTCGACTCACGTGGCCGGCACCGTCTGACACGTCCGCGACGCCGGCACCGTAGGGAGATCATGACCGAGTCGACCGGCGCGCTGGTTCGCTCATGGCCGCGACAGGTCCTCATCATGGCCGTGCGCGGCTATCAGCTGGTGCTCTCACCCATCTTCGGCGGCGCCTGCCGCTATTATCCTTCGTGCTCTGCATACGCGATCGAGGCGCTCGAGCGTCACGGCGCGTTGCGTGGAGGATGGCTGGCGCTGCGACGGATTGCGCGCTGCCATCCATTCCGGCCCGGGGGATTCGACCCGGTCCCCTGAGGCTGACCTCGACCTGATCATGGAACCTCGCCGTATTGCTCTTGCCGTCGTGCTGATGGCCGCTGTGCTCGTCGTGACCCCGTTCCTGTTTCCGACGCCACCGGCACCGCCGGCGTCCCTCGTCACGACGGCCGATTCCTTGCGCCGTGCCGACAGCAGCGTCGCACCGGTCACCGCCGCCGCCGACAGTCTGTCCGCGCGACCGACCACCGCGTCGACGGGTAGCGCGCCGACCGCCCAGGCAGCGGTCGCTGCCGCCGCGACGGCCTCCTCGGACACGGTCGCGCAGCCCGTCGTCCAATCCGTCGACACGACCGCGACGACGACGTCACGCGCCGTCTTTCGCACCACCAATCGCGGCGCCGCGTTGATCGGCGCGCAATTGACGCAGTATCCCACGTTGACCAATCGCGGCAAGACGAAGGGCGAACCCGTCGAACTCGCACAAGCCGGCGATGCCCTGCTGGCGTTTCGTCTGGTGGTGCCCGGCGACACCGTGCGACTCGATCGCACCGTGTTCCGGGCGACCCGAAGCGAAGAGGCCGGAGCAACGACGGTGCGGTACGACGCCATGGTGGCGGCGCGCGCCGTGGCGATCACGTACACGTTCCTGCCCGACAGCTACCGTGTGAACGTCGCCGCGGAAGTTGCGGATGCCCCGGCGAACGCCTTCCTGCTGGTCGACCTGCCGTCCGCGTTCCGTTCCTCGGAAGCGGACACCGCCGAAGACCACAATCATCTCGCGTACGCGTACAAGCCCGATGTGCAGAGCGCGAAGGGCATTGCGTTCAGCTCGCTCGATCCCGGCGAACGCGAAATCGCCGCGGGACCGCTCACCTGGGCCGTGGCCAAGAACAAATACTTCCTGCTTGGCATGCTGACGCCGAAGGGCGCACCGGGCTTTGCCGAGCTCGATGTCACCGGCGGTGCACGCATCGGGAAGCAGGCGACCCGGGCGCAGGCGACGGCCGTTGTGCCGCTGGCCAACGGCACCACCCGATTCGAGGTGTACGTCGGTCCGCAGGAGTTCAAGCGACTCGTGGCGATGGGTCGCGAGTTCGAAACGTCGAATCCGTATGGCGGCTGGTTGCAGGGGCTGGTGCAGCCTTTCGCCACGATGGTCATCCGACTGCTGCTATGGATGAAGGCCACCCTCGGGTTGTCCTACGGCTGGATCCTGGTGCTCTTCGGGATCGCGGTGCGCATCATCCTGTGGCCGCTCAATCAGAAGGCGATGCGCAGCTCGATGGCGATGCAGCGCCTGCAGCCGGAGCTTCAGGCGATCCAGACGAAACACAAGGGCGACCCGCAGAAACTGCAGTCCGAGATGATGCGGGTGTACAAGGAGCATGGCATGAGTCCCTTCAGTTCGCTGTCGGGGTGCTTGCCGATGCTGATTCCGTTGCCGGTGTTCTTCGCGCTTTTCTTCGTCTTCCAGAACACCATCGAATTCCGCGGCGTGTCGTTCCTGTGGCTGCCCGACATTTCCGTGAAGGACCCGTACTTCATCCTGCCGGTCCTGGTGGCGATCACGGCGATGATCCTGTCTTTCATCGGCATGAAGGGCGTCAAGGCCAACGAGCAGCAGAAGATGATGATGTACATCATGCCGGCGATGATGCTGTTCATCTTCTTCAGCATGGCATCGGGACTCAACCTGTACTATCTCGTGCAGAATCTGGCGTCCCTGCCGCAGCAGTGGCTGATTGCGCACGAACGCGGCAAGGTCGGCACCGCAGCTGTCGTGAAGGGCTGACGCGCCCCGCGAGGCACATCGGTGGCGACGGGACGCGCTCCGGGACATTCCCCGGGACATTCTGGCGAGGGTCCGCCCGCCGAGAGCGTGCCTATTCGCAGTGCCGTGTTGTTGGTCGGCGGTGACGAGACCATCGTCGCGCGCGCGACGCTGGGTGGACGCAGTGCACAGGCGGGGATTCGCCAGTGGGGGGGCCGCGGCGGGACGCGCTCGCAGGGCCCCGGGGGAGCCGCCCGCCCGCCCGCG
>CAZMGX010000127.1:0-3289 GCA_964565915.1 uncultured Gemmatimonas sp. | reverse complement strand
GACGCAGTGCACTGGCGGTGATTCGCCTGTCGGGGGCCCGCGCGATCTCGATCGCGCGGGCCCTTGGTGCTCCCGCCGCGGCGCCGCGGCGTGCGACGCGCGTGTCGCTGCGGCACCCGCACACCGGGACGCCGCTCGACGAAAGTCTCATGACGACGTTCGTCGGGCCGCACTCCTTCACCGGGGAGGACGTCGTCGAATTTTCCACGCACGGCGGTCGCGTGGTGCCGAGCCTTGTGATGGCGGCCTGCGTGGCCGCCGGCGCGCGACTCGCGCTTCCGGGCGAGTTCACCCGGCGCGCCGTACTGAACGGCAAGCTGGACGTGCTGCAGGCGGAGGCCATTGCCGACCTGATCGACGCCCGTACGCAGGCCATGCAGCAGCAGGCCCTTTCGCAACTCGATGGTGGCCTCTCGCGACGTGTCCAGGCGCTGCGCGAGGAGGTCGTGCACCTCGAGGCACTGCTGGCTTACGACATCGACTTTCCCGAGGAAGACGACGGACCGATTGCGCCGGCCCGCATCCGCGAGGCGGCTGAGCGGCTGCGCCACGCGCTGTCCGCACTGCTCGCGACCGCGCCGCGTGCGGCACTGGCGCGCGAGGGCGCACTGGTCGTGCTTGCCGGGCCACCCAACGCCGGCAAGTCGTCACTGTTCAACGCGTTGCTGGGCGAGTCGCGTGCCCTGGTCACGCCGATTCCCGGGACAACCCGCGACGCCATCGACGCCGTGTTGGATCGAGAGCCCGTGCCGCTGCGATTGGTGGACACCGCCGGACTGCGCGAGAGTGACGACACCCTCGAGCGACTGGGGATCGAGGTGAGCGAGCGCTACCTCAAGATCGCGCGTGTGGTACTGGCCTGTGGGGCGACGCCGGACGAGGTGCGCGTGGCCTGCGAGGTGGTCACGTCGCGAACGACGGCACCCATTCTGCCGGTGCATACCAAGGCGGACCTGCCGACCAGCGGCGGCGATCGCAACCCCGCGTGGTGCTACGCAAGCGCGGAAACGGGTGAGGGGTTGTCAGCCCTGTTGGCCCGTCTCGATGCGATGCTCGAACACGAGGCGGTTCCATCGGACGACGCCATCGTCATCACGCGAGAGCGACACCAGCGCAGCCTGCGCGAAGCGCTCGACGAAGTCACGCACTTTCTGGACAGCTGGAGCAGAGACGGTTTGCCGGCGGCGATTGCCACGGTCCACCTTCAAAGTGCCCGCGATGCGCTCACCGATCTCGTGGGCACCATCAGCACCGAGGACGTCCTCGACCGGGTGTTCGCCGACTTCTGCATCGGGAAGTAGCCGAGTAGCGCAAGCTTGAGTAGAGAGCAGGGCTCTCTACTCTATTCTACTCGTCTTTTCAGCTGACGATTGTCAGCCGGGCCCGCTCCATGGTGACGGGCTGGGCGGCGATGGCCAGTTCGTGTGCGCTGGCGCGCACGGCCCACGGAAACCCGCGCGCATTGATGGCGGATTCGACCATACGTGCGCCGAGGAAGTAGCCTGCCCGTTCGGGGAGGACGACGCGCTCGACCGTACGCGCGTCGTCGGTCATGCCGCCCGACAGGTAGCGGAGCCTGAGCCCCAGCGCACTGCGCTCGAAGTCTCCACTCGCGGCGCGATGGATGATCGGCTCGAGCTCCCGAATCCGCGCGTACTGACGCCGTCCGAATCCGAAATACTCCCACGCGGCGTGACCGGGTGAGACGGCGCGCGAGACCTGAACGGCAAGGCCCTCGTTCACGAGCAGTTCGCGCAACGTCGAATGACGGCCCGTCTCCCAATACGAGTAGTACCCACCGGCATCGGCGATCAGGTAGCGCATTTCGCTGCGCGAGGCGGGCGACGTGTAGCGGATCACATGCGTGATCTCGTGGGCCAACCACAGTGGGATCAGCTCGGGGTCGAGGCCCAGGCCCTGCGTGTCGGGATTTGCGACCCCGGTGAAGTGCTCGAGGCACACGAAGGCTATTCCGCGCCCGTCGACGACGAGTTCACCGGCATTCGCCGCGCCGACACCCACCATGACAACCACGTCAAACGCGACATCGGGCTCGAGCAACCGCTGGACCCGTTCTTCCGCCTGCTGGGCCAGGGCCACCACATCGGTGTGCGCGAGCAGAGCGTGGAGGTCGTCACGTTGCGCATTCACGGTCGCGCGAATGACCTCTTCGAAGTGCGGACCGCTGGGCTCGAGAACGTAGTTCTCCCAGTACGCCGTCAGGATCGCGCGATGGCGCTCGAAATACGCGTGATACGCCGCCTCACGATCGGCGGCGTTGAGTACGGCGAGGAAATCTGGGAGAAGGTTGATCAACATCAACAACCCGGGACGCGGGAAGCCGGCGCGATCTCATGTCGATCTCTCTCGCCGAACAGAATTTGCCTCGCCAAACGAAACGCGCAGAAGGCGACGCGGCAAGATAGCCCCGGCCGAAAGCGGGTTCAACTCCTGCCGGGCAGGTGCCGAGACTCTTCAGGGCCGGCCCATCCCGGGGCGGCACGGCGTTCCGCAGCAGGACCACCCATGACGACGCTCCATCTCATCGAACTGACCTGTCCCGTCTGCGCCAACGATTTTCGTTCGCAGACGGTGGTGGCCACCAACGGATTTGGTGGCAAGCGCACGGACTTCCACGAACGTGCGGCGGGCATGCAGCCGCTGCCCTATTTCGTGCACCTCTGCGCGCATTGTGGATATTCCGGCGTGGAGAAGGACTTTCACGATTCGGCCGAGCCGACCGAGGGATTGCGCGAGTTCGTCTGGACGGAGTTGGCACCGGCGCTGCAGCGAGAGCTGCCCTCCGGCTCGCTCAAGTACGAACACGCCGCGAAGGTGGCGGAATGGCAGGGAAGCGATCCGCGCTATCTCGCCGACTTGCACTTGCGCGCCGCCTGGTGCGCCGTCGATGAACTGGACACCGAGGCGGAGCGGTACTTCCGCCGACACGCCGCCTGGCGCTTCGCGGAAGCGCTGGCCGCGTACGAGATCGTGCCGGCAGACGAACGCGCCGTGCTGACCTATCTCGTCGGCGAGCTGTGGCGACGCATCGGCGACACGGCGCAGGCCAACGCATGGTTTGACAAGGTCGCGGCGGAAGTCACGGACACCACGACGCAAGGGTGGGTCATCGAGGCGGCCGCGCAGCAGCGTCGGCAACCGCGCGAGTGGTTTGCGTGATCACCCGGTACCGACACCACGGTGTCGGTACCGACCGCATCTACGGCTTCTACCGCGTACCGAACAAGCGGTCACCTGCGTCGCCAAGTCCGGGCAGGATGTAGCCGTG
>CAZMGX010000126.1:0-12061 GCA_964565915.1 uncultured Gemmatimonas sp. | reverse complement strand
CGTCGTCCCCGTTGCCCGTCGTCACCGTCGGCGGTGTCCCTGCCGGTGGAGTCGTGCGCGTGTCGGCGACTCAGTTGACCGCCGTCACCGCGGCGCGTGCGGCGGGGACCGTCGATGTGGTGGTCAGTGCCGCGGGGCATCGCAGCGCGACGTGTGTCGGTTGCTTCACGTACGGTACGTTGCCGATCACTGTGACGTCCGTGAGCGCCCCATTCGGTGATGTGGCCGGTGGTGCACGCGTTGCCGTCAGCGGCAGCAACTTCGGGGCGATCAGCAGCATCACGTTCGGCGGGCGAGCCGGCACGAACGTGCAGGTGGTGTCCGCGACGCGCGCCGACGTGACTGTGCCCGCAGGCGTTGCGATCGGTGCAGTCGATGTGGCGGTCACCCCGGCCGGCGGGACCACGGTGACGTGTGCCCAGTGTTTCGTGTACTACACGCCCACCATCACCGTGACACCGAACAGTGCGACGGTGTCGGGAGGCACCACCATCACGGTCACCGACATTCCGGCGACGGCGCTCGTCACGGCGGTGCAGCTTGGCGGACGCCCGGCCACGTCGTTGACGGTGCTGACCCCGACGTCGCTGCGCTTTTCGACGCCTTCGGGCGCGGCAGTGGGAGTGGTGGATCTCAACTTCGTGTACGGGACGCTGGGGACACTGGGGTGTCCGGGGTGCTTCACCTACACCGCCGCCACCGCGAACCAGGGCCGGTTCATCGGTGTCGTGCGTAGCGCGATCACGAACAATCCGATCGCTGGCGCGGCGGTGTCGATTCGGACCGCCGGCACGTCGACGCAAGTCGATCTGGTGACCACCGGGCCCGACGGCAGCTATCGCTCGAATCCGCTCCCAGCGGGCACGTTCGATTTGCATCACTCGGCAGCCGGCTACAACAACAGTCCGTTGTTTGCGCGCACCTTGGTTGGTGGCGCGGACACGCCGGAGACCTCGCTGCCCGTCGTGTTGCTGGTCCCGACGGGGACCGCCAACGGCAATCTCACCGGCTCGGTGAGAGACGCCACGACGAACGTCGTCGTGAGCGGCGCGACAGTCGAGATTCGCAACGGCGGTGGGAATACCACCGGCACGCCGCTCGCAACGACCACGTCGTCGGGGAGTGGTGGATACACCTTCAACGCCTTGCCCGCCGGCACCTACACGGTGCGCGCCACCAAGGCGGGCTTCACCGAAGGCACGGTGATTGCGACCATCTCGCAGTCGACGCAAACTGCGCCGGTGCTGTTCATGTCACCCACCGGCACGGCATTCGCATGGCGGATCGTGCTCTCGTGGGGGGCCAATCCCAGCGATCTCGATTCGCACCTGACCGGCCCCGTTGCCGGGAGCGGCACGCGCTTCCACGTCTGGTACAGCGAGAAGGGATCGCTCAGTACGTCGCCGTTCGCGCAACTGGACGTGGATGAGCAGAGCGGCTATGGGCCGGAGACCATCACGCTGTCGCAGCAGACGCCCGGTGTGTACCGCTACTACGTGCACAAGTACGCGGGCAGTGGCGACATCAAGACCTCGTCGGCGCGCGTGGACCTGTATCAGGGCAACACCTTGGTGCGGCAATTCTATCCGCCGGTGCAGGATGGGATCTACTGGACGGTGTTCGAGCTGAATGGCGCGACGATCACGACGGTCAACAGCATCGGGGGGACCGCGCCGGCGATCTCGGCGCCGACCTCGGCGCTGGGGCGCGGGCCACTGCAGGTGCGGCGTGAAGACCCGGCGAGTGAGATCCGCGGCTTGCTTCGTGTGGCGCTGCCGAAGTCGCGGGGAGGGGTCCGTCCATGACGACCCCATCGGCCGATGACGGCGCGCGGGTGACGTATCTGATCACGCTGCCGGCCGGGTCGGCGTGTCCCGTCGTGGGCTGTCCGCGTCAGCAGGTGCTGGAGCGGGCCATCCGCGATGCCATCGGCACGCTCGAAGGCACGCGGTCGGCATTCAAATCGAAACAACTGGGAGCGCTGCGCCAGCGTCTCGAGCGGGTGCTCGAGGAGGAGGTGGTGGGCCGCTAGGTCGACGGCGCCTCCCGCGGGTGCGGGTTCGACGGCGGAACAGGGGGGACCGGCGACACGCTGGTCCCCCCTTCGTCGTCGACGTATACTGGAAGGCTGCACCGGCCCGCTCCAGTCCCTCCCCTCGGACGCCATGACCTCAACAGCTCGCGAAGCGCTGGTCACCCTGCAGGACATCGAAGCCGCCGCTCGCGGTTTGTCGGGGGTTGCCGTGCGCACGCCACTGTTGCCGGTCGACGCGCTGAACGAGCGGTTTCCGTCCGGCGTGTGGGTGAAGCCGGAGATGCTGCAGCGCACGGGTGCCTTCAAGTTTCGCGGCGCGTACACGTTCCTCCGCAGCATGACGCCGGAAGAGCGGAGCCGCGGCGTGATTGCCCCGTCGTCCGGCAATCACGGACAGGCGGTCGCATATGCCGCACGCATGTATGGCGTGTCCTGCACGGTGGTGATGCCGACGACGGTGACGGCCACCAAACGGGCGGGTGCCGAACGATACGGCGCCACGGTGGAACTGGCGGGCGTGACGAGTCTCGAGCGCGCGGCGCGGGCTGACGAACTGGCGATGATCTCGGGGGCCGTGGTCGTGCCGCCGTTTGACGATGCGCGCATCATCGCCGGGCAGGGCACACTGGGCCTTGAGATTGCCGATGACCTGCCCACCGTGGGCACCGTGTTGGTACCGGTGGGCGGCGGCGGGTTGTCGTCGGGTGTGGCGACGGCGATCAAACTCCGGCATCCGGCAGCGCGCATCGTCGGCGTCGAGCCGTCGGGCGCGCGCAAGCTCTCGGCGGCCCGCGCGGCCGGCGAGCCGGTGACACTTCCGAGCTCATCGGGATTGCCCGACGGCCTGTTGGGCGTACGCATCGGCGCGCGTCCTTTCGCGCACCTCGAGCGCTACTGCGACGAAGTCGTGCAAGTCGACGACGGCGCCATCCGGTGCGCCATGCGTTTCCTGCTCGACCGCATGAAACTGGTGGCCGAGCCCAGCGGCGCGATCACGTTGGCCGCGCTCACGGAGGGGCTCGTGACGCCGGTGGGTCCGGCCGTGGCGGTCCTGAGCGGCGGCAACATCGAGTGGGGCGGGTTGCTGGACCTGATTGCCGATCCGAATCCCATCGTGCCTGCAAACCGCTGAGCGCGTATGCCCATGTCGCGCATCCTGGTCGCTGACGACGACGAAGCGGTTCTCGAGTCGGTCATGTGGCTGCTGAAGGAGAACGGGTACGACGTCGTGCCGGCCAACGGCGGCGAGCAGTGCATGGAGGCGCTCGAGAAGCGCGCCCCGGACCTGTTGCTGCTGGACATCCTCATGCCCGATGCCGATGGCTTTCTGCTCCTCGAGCGCATCAAGTCCGAGGAGCGCTGGCGGGACCTGCCGGTGCTGATGCTATCCGCGCAGCCTCCCGAAGATGCCTCTGTGCGATCCCTGGGGCTTGGGGCGGCCGATTTCATTCGCAAGCCGTATCGGCCGAAGGAGCTGCTGGCGCGGGTGCAGGCGCAGTTGCGCATGGGCGCGGTCCTGCGCGCCACGCGTCAGGCCCTCACACGCACCGAGGAAGCGCTGGTGCGGGCACAGCAGGATGCGGACAGTCGTCGAAAGCTCGTCGACATCCTGCACGAGGTCACCGGCGATCTCTCGGTGTCGGAGTTGTTTCACCTGTTGGTACGGCGCGCGGCACGGGCACTCGGTGTCTCGCACTGTTCGGTGGTCCTGGCGCGGCCCGGCGAGCTGTCGGCAGTCGTGGTGGCCGCCTATGAAAATCCGAAGCTGCACCAACTCGTCATTCAGCTCGATCGGTATCCTGAGCTCAAGGCCGCGCTCGACAGCGGGCAACCGGTGCTGGTCGAAGACCTCGACACCCATCCGCTCTACGAGGGGGTGCGGCACGTCTGGGGCATCGAAGGAATCGAGATCCCCATTCGATCGGTCATCGCGCTGCCGTTCTCGATCGAGCGTGGGCAGTACGGCGTCTTCCTCGTGCGCCGCACGCGCGATCAGGATCGCTTCGGTCCCGCGGATCTGGAGTTCGCACAGGCCGTGATCACGGCGGCCGTGGCCGTCATCCAGCGTGCGCAGATGGTCGAAAGCACGATGGCCGACAACGCGCGCCTGGAGCAGTTGGCGCAGACCGATCCGCTGACGCAGATCCTCAACCGTCGGGCACTCACGGAGCGCATCACCGCCGAGATGGAGCGTGCGCTGCGCTACGATTCCACGATGGCCCTGCTGATGATCGACCTCGATCACTTCAAGCGCGTCAACGACACCTACGGGCACCTAGTGGGTGATGACGTGCTGCGCGACGTCGCGCAGTTGCTGAGTGACACCATGCGTGGCAGTGACATCGTGGCGCGCTACGGTGGCGAAGAGTTCCTGGTGCTGCTGCCGGAGACGGACGATGCCGGAGCGGAGTCGTTTGCGGAGCGCATCCGCGTGGCGGTCGAGGAGCACGTGTTCAACAATGCGACGGAGTCGCCGTCACTCAAGCTGACCGCGAGCGTTGGCGTCGCGGTGTTTCCCGCCGCGCGAATCGAATCGGTGGAAGATCTCTTCGCCCGCGCGGACGCCGCGTTGTACCGCGCCAAGGCCGACGGCCGCAACCGCGTGCGGATGTAGGCCGGTCGCGCTTGCGAACGCTCAGTGGCGTTTCGCGCCACGGCGTTCGCGCTCCACCTGCAGGCAATGATCCTGCACCACGAGGATGCCGGCACGGGCCAACGTTTCTGCGGCGGCGTCATGGCGAATGCCGGACTGCATCCAGACCACGCGCGGCGCGGCCGCCAGGATCTCGTCGACATGTCGTGCGACGTCGGCGGGACGACGAAACAGCTGGACCAGATCGGCTGGTGGATCGATGGTCTGCAGCGTGCGATGCACCGGCACCCCGAGCATTTCGGACGCATCGGGGTAGTACACCGGCACCGGCACGATGTCGAACCCCTCGCGCTGCAGGAACAACGGGACTGTCGCGGCCGGTCCGCCCGCCTCGACCGGCTTGATCCCGATGACGGCGATCCGTCGCATCGCCGCAACGATCGCCGTGATGCCGGCCGCATCCTCGACCAGGCGCGTTCGCCATTCGTCGCGCGCCGTTGTTAGGTTCCCTTCCGACACTCCCATATCACCCTCCGGAGATTTCCTGATGCGCATGCTCGTACTCGGCGCGGGGCTGCAAGGCACCGCGTGCGCGTTCGATCTGTTGAATAACCCTGCCGTGGAACGCGTGGTACTGGCTGACATGAAGGTCGGGGCACTCCCGCCCTTCCTGGCGCCGCTGGCGGGTGCGCGGCTCGAGCAGGTCGCGCTCGACGTCCGCGATGCGAACGCCGTGCGATCGGTCTTCGCGCGCTGTGATGCCGTCATGAGCGCCATCCCGTACTACTTCAACCTGAGTCTGGCGCAGCTGGCGGTGCAGAGTCGGGTGCACTTTGCCGATCTCGGTGGCAACACCCAGATCGTTCTGCAACAGAAGGCCCTCGATGCCGAGGCGAAGGCCAACGGCGTGAGCGTCGTGCCCGATACCGGACTCGCGCCTGGCATGGTGAACGTCATCGCCCAGCACGGCATCGATCAGCTGGACACCGTCGAACGCGTCCAGCTTTTCGTGGGGGGACTGCCGCAGGTGCCGGAGCCGCCGCTGGGTTACCAGATCGCGTACTCCATCGAAGGCATGGTGGACTACTACACCACGCCGTCGCTCGTGGTGCGTGAGGGGCGACCGCAGGAGGTGACGGCGCTCTCGGAAGTCGAACCGGTGCGCTTCGCGGAACCGCTGGGTGAGTTGGAGGCATTCCACACGGCGGGCGGCCTGTCCACGATGGTGTATCGTCATGCCGCGCAGATTCCGAGCATGGAATACAAGACGTTGCGGTATCCCGGCCATGCGCGGGTCATGGAAGCCATTCGTGGGCTGGGTCTGCTGGACACGACGCCCGTGGACATCAAGGGCCAGCAGGTGGTTCCGCGCGACGTCTTCGTGCGGGTCGCCGGTGACAAACTGCGCAAGGGCAAACCGGACCTTGTTGCGCTGAGGGTCGTGGTGTCTGGGACGAAGGGTGGCGTGCCCACGGTTCGGGCGTGGGAAGTCGTCGATCACTACGACGCGGCGCGTGGCATTACGGCGATGATGCGCACGACGGGATTCACCCTGTCGATCACCGGGCAACTGCAGGCGGGGGGCGCCATCGCGCCGGGTGTTCACACACCCGACGAGTGCATTCCAGGCGCGCGGTACTTCGCGATGCTCGCGGATCGCGGTATCGTGGTCCGCGATCTCTCCGTGACTACGTCCTGAATTCTCCGATCAGCCCGCGCACGCGCAGGCTGGCCGTTTGCAGCATCTCGGCGGTGGCGCTGACCTCCTGCGCCGACGCCGAGGTCTGTTCGGTGCTCGCGGCCACCTGTTCGGCCGCTGCGGCGTGTCCTTCGGAGGTGTCCCGTGCGCTGGTCAGTGATTTCTGCACGGCCCCAAGTGACGTGCGGTTGGCGCGCACGGCGCCATTGACGCGTGTGGCGGCGCTCTCCACGCGCGTGACGGCATCCTCGATGCGCGAGAGCGCGCCAGACACACTGGCGGCGACCGTTTCGGCGTCCTTCAGCCGGGTGGCACCGGACTCGACGGCTCCCGAGGCGCTGGCAATGCGGGACCGGATGCGTTTCACGTTCTCGGTGACTTCGTCGGCCGCGTTGGCGCTCTGTTCGGCGAGCGTACGCACTTCTTGGGCGACGACGGCAAAACCGCGACCGGCGCTTCCCGCACGCGCCGCTTCGATGGCGGCATTGAGGGCGAGCAGATTCGTCTGTGTGGCAATTTCGGAGATGACGCCGACGAAGTCGTCGATCAGGGCCGTGGCGTCGCGCAGCGACATCATCTCGGTGCGCGATTCCAGGACCACCGTGCGGGCGCCCAGCAACGTGTCGATGGCCACCTGCACCTGATCCCGCGTGCTGTTGGTGGTCTCACGGATGTCGCGCCCGACCCGTTCGGTCTCTTCGGCGGCTTCGCCGATCGTCGCCCCGGCTTCGGCGAGCACCTTGACGGTGTCACTGGCGGTGTTGAGTGCGCCCAACTGCAGCGACGCGCCGTGTGAGATGTCCATGACGGCGGTCGTGACGTGTTGCGACGAGGCTGCGGCGGCACTCGCCGACGCCGAGAGTTCACTCGCGGCGAGTGTCACCTGATCGGCTTCATCGCGCACTCGCGACAGCAACAGCCGCAGTCGCTCGCGTGCCTGCGCCATGGCGGCGATGAGATCGGCGTACTCCTGGGCCACCGCACGGCGGTGATGCGCGGTCTCCGGCACGCGCAGGTCGCCCGCGCCGATGGCGGCCATCTCCGCGCGCAGTTGCGCCAGCGGCTCGGTAACCGCGCGCGATGTGGACAGGCCGAAGAAGGCGGCCAACCCGAACGCCACAGCGACCAACAGCGCCAGACTGATCTCGGCGCGCCGCAACACCGCGTGCAATTGTTCCATCGAGTCGTCCGCGCCGGTGCGTGCATCAACCCGCAGGCCCTGCAACTCGTTTTCGATGGCCTGAATGTCCTTGGCGGTCTGCTGCAGCACCCGTTGGGCGTCACCCTCTCGTCCGACGATCTGCCAGGCGTGCGTCGTCGCGATGCGGACTTCGAGGGCCGCCTGCAGCTGGCCGATGGTCTCGAGCCGTCGCCGTTCCTCCGGTCGCAGGATTTCGCGCTTGATCGCATCGCGACGCAGTTGGTCCGCCTGGTCCACGAGCGTCAGGTACAGGCGCTGGTCATCGAGACTGCGCGTGTTGAGGTACCGCAGTCCCGCGACCAGCTCGCGCATGATGGTGGTGGTGGCACGCTCGGTGAAATCGGAGCGATCGGCGAGTGCCACGACGGTCAGGTTGGCCTGCGCGTTGCTGCGGGTCAGTCCCCACCAGCCCAACAGGCCCGCCACGAGCAGGAGGCCGATCGAGGTGCCGAACCCGGCGATCAGGCGCGCGCGAATCGTGCGCAGCATCAGCGCGTGCCTCCGCGAGCCATCAGTTGATCTCTCCGCCGGCGCGCGTCTCGCCGCGGATCGTGGTGATGACCACCGCACGTCCCGCAATGTCGTGGTTCTTTTCGAACGCGATGAGGCCGGCGGCCCCTTCGATGGCCGGTGATCCCGCGCTGCCGAGTCGTTCGAGCGACCGACGGAGGGCCAGTCGCGTCCGTGCGCCCTTCAGGACGGACCGACCGATGGCGAGGGCGGCGTCGTAGGACATGGCCGCGAACATGTCCGGCTCCTGCCGGTATTTGTCGCGATACCGGCGCGCGAAGGTGCGACCTTCCTCGGTGTCGATGCGCTCGGAGTGGAAGAACGAGACATAGTGTGCGCCGTCCGCGACCTCGCTGTCGCGCATCCCTTCGGTGCCGTCGCCGCCGATGAAGGTCAGCGTGACGCCGGCCGCGCGCAGGGCCTGCAGCATTTCGACGGCGTCGCCGGCGTCCCCGGGGAAGAGGAGCACGTCGGGCTTGAGGCGGGCCAGGAGCAGGGCGTAGGCATCCCACTCGGTCATGCGACTGAGATACGGATCGCGCGCGACCACGGTGGCGCCGGCGCGGATGAAGGTGTCGGAGAACGTGGTGGACCAGTCGCGGCCGTAGGAGTCGTTGCGGTAGATGACGGCGGCGCGGCGGGCGCGCAGGGAGTCGAGGACCCAGCGAGCCACGTAGCGGGCGGCCTCGTTGTCGCTGGGGGCGACGCGGAAGAACCACGGACTGATGCCGGAGAGCCGGGGGGACGACGCGGTGGGTGAGATGGCGACCACGGCATTCGTGCCGCCATGCTCGGCATCAGCGTAGACCGGCACGGCTTCCATCGTGTGCCCACTCTCCGGGTGGCCGACGACGCCGATGACGCTCTCGTCGTCTCGCAGCGTCTGCGCCACCTGCACGGCACTGACGACGCCGCTGTCCGGTCGTCGAAGGCGAAAGCGCGTTGCGCCGGCTTCGTTGAGGCGGTCGACCGCCATCTCCATGCCGCGTAGCATCGTCTCGTAGCCTGGACGGCCCGGAATCGCCCCGACCCCGATCGCGAAGCTGCTTTTCGCGGGGCGCTCGGGGGTGTCGGCGCGTTGGCAGGCGCTGAGAGCGGCCAGCGACGCAAGGCTGGCGAGAAAAATCGAGGGTGGGCGCATTCAAGGAGAGGACGATTGCCGCGGAGCGAGGCAAACAGCGCGGATTCTGGACCGGCCATTCGGCGCAAAACCAGCTAAAAGCCGCTTTAGCGGTTAGTCCTTGGAACAAGAAAGATCATCCATTTCGAGAATGCGACTTTCGTTCCTTGCCAGCTGCGGAAACGCCGGTTTAGCTTCGGCTTGCCTGTTCTCCGTTCCCCATGTTGATCTCGCGCGATCCGCGCTCACAGATGGGGTCAGTCCACTCTCAAGGAACCGAAATGGTTGGCACGTTCCGCCAGCGACGGGTGGTTTCCGCCTTGCTGCTGGGCGCACTAGCCCTGGGTCTCGCTGCGTGCGGCGGTGTGTACCCGAACTCGACGTTCAATCCGAACACGGAATTCAACGCGCTGGTCGACGCGCTTTGGGACAAGCAATTGTTCTGGGGCACCCTGGTGTTCATCGGGGTCGAGGTCGCGCTGGTTTATACGATTTTCCGTTTTCGCGGGCGTCCTGGTGGGGCCAAACCCGCCCAGGTCCACGGCAACACGATGCTCGAGATCACCTGGACGGCCATTCCGGCCGTCATCCTGATCTTCATCGCGATTCCGACCGTCCGCACGATCTTCAAGACGCAGGCGAAGGCCGCTCCGGATGCGCTGCAGGTGCAGGTGATCGGCCACCAGTGGTGGTGGGAATTCCGGTACCCGCAGCTGGGCATCACGACCGCCAACGAGTTGTATCTGCCGACTGGGAAGACGGTGAACTTCGAGCTCAAGACCCAGGACGTGCTGCACTCGTTCTGGATTCCGCAGCTGGGTGGCAAGCGGGACCTGATCTCGAACCGCAGCAACTTCCTGTGGTTCACGCCGAATGCGGATCTGCCGTCGTCGGCATGGAACGGATTCTGCGCGGAGTACTGCGGGTCCTCGCACGCGAACATGAGGTTCCGCGTGTTTACCGTCACGCCGGCGGAGTTCGACCAGTGGGCCGCACACCAGAAGCAGCCGGCGGTGTTCCCGGTGGCCAGCGCCGCGCCGGCGGTGGCCCCGGTGCCCTCGGGCGCGGGTGGTGTCCCACTGCTGCAGGCGGCGGCCGTCGTCGCGGATTCCGCGGCGCCCGCGCCGGTGCAGGTGCCCGTGTGGGTGTTTCCGCGCGAGCGGCTTGAAAAGGAATTTCCGCACACCAAGCCGACGATGGCGATTCCGGCCGGCCTGTCGTTCGACGAGTCGCTCCTCGAGAAGGGTGATGCGACCCGCGGGCAGCAGTTGTACTCGCGCTCGACGTGCATCGGGTGTCATGCCATCAAGGGCAACCCGATGAGCATGGGCGTGATCGGGCCGAACCTCACGCACATCGGGACCCGCTACACGATCGCCAGCGGGCAGTATCCGAACGACGCGAAGCACTTGGCGTACTGGATCAAGAACGCGCCGCATCTCAAGCCCGGCAGCATGATGCCGACCATCGGCAAGAATCTGGTGGATCCTGTTCGCAAGATGACCGTGACGATGGGCGGCCTCACGGATCCGGAGATCGCCGATATCGTGGCATACCTGCTCGCTCTCAAGTAGCCGACTCTCGCACCGACTGACGAACCCGATGGCAACCATCGCTGCTGCGCCCCCATACACCGACGTTCGCGCCGAGGCCGAAGACAACAGCGTCTGGAGCTGGCTGACGACCGTCGATCACAAGCGGATCGGGGCACTCTACCTCGTCTCCGCCCTGTTCTTCTTCATCGTCGGTGGCCTGGAAGCGGCCATCATGCGTGCCCAGCTGATGACGCCGAACGGCAAGGTCGTCTCGGCGGACATGTTCAACCAGCTGTTCACGATGCACGGCACGACGATGGTGTTCCTGGCCATCATGCCGTTGTCGGCGGCGTTCTTCAACCTGCTGATTCCGCTGCAGATCGGCGCGCGCGACGTCGCGTTCCCGCGACTGAATGCCTTCAGCTACTGGGTCTACCTGCTGGGCGGCCTGTTCATCTCGTTCCCGATCGTCTTCGGCTTGGCGCCGGATGGTGGGTGGTTCGGGTATGCGCCGCTCAGCACCAAGGCGTATTCGCCGCAGATCAACATGGACTTCTGGGTGCTGGGTCTGCAGATCCTCGGCATCTCGTCACTGGCGGCGGCGTTCAACTTCATCACGACCATCATCAACATGCGGGCGCCCGGCATGTCGCTGATGCGCATGCCGATCTTCACGTGGATGTCGTTCGTGGTGCAGTTCCTGGTCGCGCTCGCGTTTCCGGTCATCACCGTGGCGCTCGTGTTCCTGCAGTTCGACCGCTTCTTCGGCACGAACTTCTACACGATCGCGAAGGGCGCCGACCCGTTGCTGTGGCAGCACCTGTTCTGGGTGTTCGGCCATCCCGAGGTGTACATCCTCATCCTGCCGGCCTTCGGACTCGTGTCTGAAGTGCTGCCGACGTTCTCGCGGAAGCCGCTGTTCGGGTACCCCGTCATGGTGTACTCCGGCATCCTGATCGGCTTCCTCGGCTTCGGTGTGTGGGCCCACCACATGTTCTCGGTGGGTATGGGCCCGATCGCGGACGCGGTGTTCTCGCTCACAACGATGCTGATCGCGATCCCGACGGGCGTGAAGATCTTCAACTGGATCGCGACCATGTGGGGCGGCCAGCTGCGCTTCACCGTGGCGATGAAGTTCGCGGTGGCCCTGGTCGGCATGTTCACGATCGGCGGCATCTCCGGCGTGATGCACTCGTCGCCGCCGAATGACCTGCAGCAGACCGACACCTACTTCGTCGTGGCGCACTTCCACTACGTCATGTCGCTCGGCGCGGTCTTCGCCATCTTCGCCGGGATTTACTACTGGATCGGCAAGATGTCGGGCCGGCAGTATCCGGAATGGGCGGGCAAGCTGCACTTCTGGATGAT
>CAZMGX010000125.1:0-12142 GCA_964565915.1 uncultured Gemmatimonas sp. | reverse complement strand
ATCCCGAGCACGACGCGATCTTCATGGTCTCGGTCCGCGAACCGTCCGGCGCACTCGACGTGCTCGAAGTCTCGGGCGAGGGCGACAGCGCCGAAGCGGAACTGATTGCCCGACTGGCCGCTAAGATTCGCGCCTGTGATCCGGATGTCATCGAGAATCACAATCTGCACGGCTTCGACCTGCCGTTTCTCGATGCGCGTGCGCGACGCCACGGCGTGCCGCTGCAGCTGGGTCGACTGGAGCACCGACGCCTCAAGCAGCGGGCCGCGATGCGCGGCAGCCGCAGTGCCGACGGTGCGCGACGCATTCGATTCATCGCGCCGGGGCGCGAACTCATCGATACACTCGATGCCGTGCGCCGCTACGACTTCTCTTCGCGCGACCTGCCGGGCCATGGCCTCAAGGCCGTGGCGCGTCACCTGGGCTTCGCCAGCCCTACCCGCGAGTATATTCGCGGTGATCGCATCTACGACACGTACCGGCAAGACCCCGAGCGCGTGCGGCGTTACGCCACCGACGACGTTCAGGAGGTCGCGATCCTCGCGCGTATGTTGGGCGGCGCTGCATTTGCGTTGGCTCGTATGGCCCCCCGTCGGTATGAACGGCTGGCCGATGCAGGCGCCGCAACGGGAGTGATCGATCCACTGCTGGTGCGCGCGTACCTGCGCAGTGGACAGGCCTTGCCGTCACACGCGGAGGGCGACGGCACCGTACACACGGGGGCCGCGCTGCACCTGTTCGCCACCGGCGTCGCGCACCGTGTGGTCAAGGCCGACGTGGCCAGCCTGTACCCGAGTCTCATGCGCGCGTATCGCATCGGTCCCGCGCGCGATTCACTCGGCGCCTTGCTCGCGCTGGTGGATCGATTGGTTGAGCAACGTTTGGCGTCGAAGGCAGCGGCGCGCACCGCACCGGCCGGTTCGGCTGAACGCAATACGCACGAAGCCATGTCGGCCGCGATGAAGTTGGTGGTCAACTCGGCGTACGGATATCTCGCCGCTGGTGAGGGGCTCACGCGCTTTGCCGACGTCCATGCGGCCAACGAGGTCACCCGACGCGGGCGCGAAACGCTGATGCTGATGTGCCGCGAACTCGCGGCCCGTGGTGTCACGCTCCTGGAGGCGGATACGGACGGGGTGTACTTCGCCGTACCGCCTCACTGGACCGAGGCCGACGAGCGACGGGTCGTCGCCGAGGTGGCGGCGCTGCTGCCTCCGCTCGTGCAGCTGGAGTTCGAGGGACGGTACGCCGCGATGCTGTCGCATGAACCCAAGAACTACGCACTGCGCGGGTATGACGGCTCACTCACGCTGCGTGGCGTGGCCTTCCGCTCCAGTCGCGCCGAGCCTTATGGCGAGGAGTTCCTGCGTCGGTCGATCGAGCGGTTGCTCGAGGGCGACGTTCCCGGTGTACGCCGGGTGTATCTCGAGACACTCGATGCGCTGCAGCGTCGGGAGTTGCCGACGATGGCCGTGTCGTCGAAGGTGCGACTGACCAAGTCGCCGGCACGCTACGAGGCGACGCGAGCGCAGCGGCGCGAGTTCACGTACGAGGCCATGCTCGCGTCGGGTCGTACACAATGGACCGTGGGCGACCGGGTGCGTGTGTATCGCGCGCAGGGTGGTGGTGCCGCGGTCGTTGCACCGTACCATGAGGAGGCCGGCGCCGACGTCAGCGCCGATCGGCGCGACTATGACGTCGTGTACTACTCCCTGCTGCTGCGCCGCACGTTTGTGGAGCGGTTGGCGCGTGCGTTCCGGCCGATCGACTTTGTCACGGTCTTTGCCGACCCTGAACAACTCTCGCTGTTCGCTCCTCGTCTGGAGTCGATCAGCGCGGTGCTGGATGTGCAGCACGAAGCCATGCTGGGCCTGCCAGCTCCCGTGCGCCCGATGGCGAGGTCCGGATAGCGGGGTCGGAGTATCTGAGCCCGGCCATGCGCCGTGACGCCCTCTCTTGCACCGAACAACTATTTGTACTACACTGAAGTTATTATGGCGTCAGACACCCTCCGGGATTTCGAGCTCACCGTCCTCACCGCGGTCGCCCGTCTCGGCGATGAGGCATACGGCCTGCGAATCCAGCAAGACATCGCGACTCGACAAGGCCGCGACTATGCCGTGGGCGCCGTGTACACCACGCTGCAGCGACTCGAGACGAAGTCACTCATCAGTTCGCGGATGACGGAGCCGCTCGCGGTTCGCGGCGGACGGAGTCGCCGCGTCTACAGCCTCAACGCCGCCGGTCGAATGGCCTTGGAAGCCGCACGCGCACGTGCGCAGTCCACGTGGGCAGGCCTCGACCTCGGGAGAACGTCGTGAAAACTCCCCCGAGTTTCGCCGAAGCAATGCTCCGTGCGGTGCTGTCGGAGGACGTTGCCCTCCGGGAGGCGATGCTGGGAGACATGGCCGAGGGATGGTGTGCTCAAGCGAGCACCGAGGGCGTTCACGATGCTGACCGATGGTACTGGCAACAGACGGTGCGATCCCTGCCGTCGCTTTTGGGGCTGTGGTGCACAAGGGTCGGACTGCGTCGACTGACGGCCATTGCCGCGATCGCCGTTGTCGCGCGTCTCTTCATGCTGATTCTCCAGCATGCGGCGTTGGTTGTCGGCGCTTCTAGGTTGTCAGGCCGTTCCAGCATCGCGACCGCGCTCGCCATCGTTGTGTGGTGTCTCGGCGTCGCGACCTTGACGGGATACGTCGTCCGACGACTCAGCGCGCAGGACGCCGCCGTTCGAGTGGGCGTGCTGTGCATCGTCGCGTTTGTGCTTCAGGTGGTGAGCCCAAGCCTGATTCGGCCTTCGATGCCCCTGTGGCTCTACTGGATCACGACGTCGCCGCTTTCAGCGATCGCAGCGCTTGTCGGGGCGTCGAATGGCCACCATCGAAGTGATGGAGTCTCCGCATGAGATTACTCGTGAGACTCTTCATCGCCGGACTGATGTTCGCGGTGTGCCAATCCACAGTCAGTGCGCAGGCGCGTCCTGCACGAGACGCAATCACGTTGAAGGTCGACTCACTGATCGGGCGATTGCTGAAGTCCCCAGATGGCCCGCCGGCGGTTTCCGTCGCAATGGTGCGCGGCCGCGACACACTCGTGATGCGGGGGTGGGGTCTCGCGGATCGGGAAGGCGTCGTGCCAGCGACCGATACCACGACATATCGCATTGGCTCGGTAAGCAAGCAATTCACCGCGGTATTGGTCCTTCGTCTCCTTGATCAGAAGCGTATTGCCCTTGATGATTCCATCGGGCGACATGTGCGAGACCTGCCCGTGGCATGGCGATCGATCACGATCCGGCAACTGCTCAATCACACGTCCGGACTTCCCGACGTGCAGGACAGCGAGTGGCGTCGCCAGTGGGCCGACAGCGTCTCGCCACGCGAGTCGTTTGCTCGTGCCACGAACGTGAAAGTGTCATTCGCCCCGGGCACGCGCGCCGAGTACAGCAATACCAACTACAGGCTGCTTGGCCTGCTCGTCGAGGCCATCACCGGGACCTCGTATGCCGTGTGGTTGCAGCGGGACCTGGCGGAGCCCTTCGGATTGCGTCAGACGCGCACGTGCGAAGACGCTGCCGGCGCAAATGGCCAGGCCATTGGTTACCTCGTCAGCAACGGGGTCGCAAAGCGCGCATCGTACATGCATATCACGCAGTCGTTCGGCTCGGGCAGCGTGTGCTCCACATCTCGCGACATGGCACGATGGAACATGGTGCTTCACGGAGGGCATTTGCTGTTGCCCGATTCATATCAATCGATGGTGACACCACAAGGCGCCGCCGTTGCATCGCGCTACGGATTTGGGATGTACGTCGAGCCTTTTCTTGGCGGGACGCAGGCGTTTCTGCACAGCGGCCGCATTCGGGGCTTTCAGGCGTCGAACGCGTGGTTCCCGGCTGAGTCACTGTCGGTTACCCTGCTAGCCAACGGTGGAGTGATATCAACGCTCGACCTGGTGATGCGCGACTTGGCGGAGATCGCCTTGGGGCGGCCTGTACCGCTTGGTGTGCAGCAATTGGATGCGGCCCACCTGAAGCGGTACGTGGGCAACTATGTGGTGCAGATTCCCGGCCGGTCACTCCCTCTTCGCGTGCACCTGGAGGGCAACACGCTGGTCGCGCAACCGGAGGGACAAGACGCACTTCCGCTACGCGCGGTTGGCGAGGAGACCTTCGATTCCCCAGCCAACATGAGCGTGCGCTTCAGGTTCACGGTGGTGAACGACGTGGTGGTGAAGGCGACCTTGGAGCAGCGCGGTCGGACTTTCGACATGCTGAAGCGCCGATAAGGCACAGGGTACGTCGCCAAGCGCTCAGTGAATGCGCAGGCCAAGACCGAGCATGGTCTGCCGGTAGCGTGTGCCTTCGGCATTCGGCACCACCCACGCCCGCGCCGACGTCACCAACGAAACGTGCCACAGCGCCGGCGAGGCGACGTCGACACGCGCCTGCAACCCGAGCGAGTTGCCGATATCGCGGTTGTCGGCACGATACAGGCCCGGACCCATCAGCAAGCGTAGTGAGCCGCGCGCCGGCCGTGGCGACTGCCAGCCGACCAGCAGGCTGGTCGCGGCGAACTCCGGATAGTCTGGAACGCAGCGAGTGGTGCCCGGGCGGACGGGGCAGGTCGCGTCATTGCCGTGTGGGAGATAGTTGGCCCGATTGACCCCAACCAGCAGCGATCCGCGGCGGGAATCGTACACACGAAACGTCGCCCCGAGATCAACCACACCCAGGTTGTTGTCACGCTCCAGCGGATCGCCGCCACGTACGCGCGGCAGTCCAAAGGTCCCCTCGACCGACAATCGCCGCAACGGATGCGCGGATTGCGCGGACAGCACGCCGGCGTTGCACAGGGCGGCGGCCACCAAGGTCGTCAGTTGTACCAAAACGCGAATTCGCATGAGTCCGCCTCTTTGTGTCATTGCAGCCAGCAGAGACTGCCGCGGCGACCTTGGGAACTATCGTGACTGAGCGTGCGTTCAGTACCAGCACTACTCTGCCGGAGCGGTTCGGACCGTCGGGGCCATTGCCCGCGTTACCGCATGGTAACGCCTCACATTTGTCTGGTAAACACATGATTCGTCGCACGCTTGCCTTGGCAGCTGTCGTCGCACTCGCCGCTTGTTCGGGCGAAAAGACCGAAGACGTCGCCGCAAAGATGGACTCCGCCGCACCGGCCATGGAAGCGCCGGCGCCCAAGGACATCATCGAGACCGCCGTCGCCGCCGGCACGTTCAACACGCTCGCGCAGGCCCTCACGGCCGCTGGCCTGATCGAGACACTCAAGGGTCCGGGCCCGTTCACCGTGCTCGCGCCGACGGATGAAGCGTTTGCCAAGATCCCGGCCAAGGACCTCGAGGCGTTGCTCGCCGACAAGGCCGCGCTGACCAAGGTGCTCACGTACCACGTGATTTCCGGCAACGTCCCTGCCTCGACCGTGACGACGCTGACCGAAGCCACGTCGCTCGAAGGCAGCAAGATCATGATCAAGGTCGTCGACGGAAAGGTGACGCTGAACGGTGTCAGCGACGTCACCGCCACCGACATTGGCGCGTCGAACGGCGTGATTCACGTGATCAACACGGTGCTGATGCCGCCGAAGCAGTAAGCGGCCATTGTGAACAAAGGCGCTCGCGCCACACACGTCGTGTGGTTCGAGCGCCTTTGTTTTATCCTGCGCGGGAACACTACCGACTTTTGTTGCTCGGCCGGTGTACTCGCCGATGACAGATCATTGAATCCGCAGGCCCAGACCGAGTGCGGTCTGTCGATATCGTGTCCCCTCAGCATTGGGCACGACCGTTGCACGCGCCGAGCCCACCAGCGAAATGCCCATCAGTGTTGGTGACGCGATGTCCAGTCGTGCCAACCAACCGAGCGTGTTGCCGATGTCGCGGTTGTTGGCGCGATACAGCCCGGGACCGGCCAGTAGCCGCAATGACCCACGCTCAGGACGCGGCGTCTGCCACCCGGCCAGGAAGCTGGGCCCCGAAAACTCCGGATAGTCGGGAACGCACGCCATCGTGACCGGATCTACTGGACACGTTGCATCTTTGCCGTTGTGAAGATGTAGGCCGTACGTGGCGGCGGCCAGCAGGGTCCCCGCAGACCCTTCGCGAAGTCCCAGCGTCACCCCGATATCGGCGACCCCGCCGTTCGCGTGCATCGCACGCGGATCGCCTCCATGGCCTCCCGATTTCGCGACACTGGCCTCGATCGACCAGCGTGTGGGGAATCGCGTGGAAGCCACCTGCGCGTCGAGCGCCTGCGGCCTCACAGCAACGAACATCACGGCGACGGACAGCATACGGACAAAGCGAGTCTTCATGGGCATTCTCACGGAGTTGGTTGGTGGACACAACGGTGCCCGCGCATGAATTCCGGCGTTTATGCCGTTCGACTACTCGCTGTCCAGCGACGAGAGTCTACGCTTATTTCATCTTGTCCTCATAGAACGCCTTCACCTCGGAGAAGTCGACGCCGGTGCCGGCGAACTTCTCCGGGAGCACGCGGAACAGCTCATCGCCCAAGCGCCGTGTGCGCTTGAAGTGGTCCGCCGTGGTGTAGTTGGATGCAGGAGCCTGATTCACCCAACTCCCCAGCGCGGTCAGCGCCGGCCCGGCGAAGCGGGATTTTTCGGTCGGGGTCAGCTCGACATCACGCACGAAGACCAGCGCAGGCTCCGCATAGCCAGTCTTCAGCATAGCCGCCATTCGATCCACAAATCCGGGATGCGAACGCAGGCGCGCTGTGGCCGCCGCGCGTACGGCGGGTTTCTCAGGGTTGCTCGCCCGCCTGACCAGCCTCTCGAAATCCTCCATCGGATCGAGCCGGGCAATCTCGGCCAGCTCCGCTTCGGTGGCTGGCAAGTGGACGATGATTCCCGTGGCAACGGTGGCCAGACCGCGAGGTCCGTTGGTAGCGATCCAGCGACCGGCAAACACCAGGGAGCCTACCAGGCTCAATGCAGTGAGCCACGCCCATGGCCGAAGCATCCACTGTACGGACACGCCCGGCATGAGCTTCTGGTTCAAGCTCACGACCACCAGCAGTACCGTGGAGAACGTGATGAGATAAATGAACGGACGGTACAGGCCGCGCGGCGTGAATCCCGGCCGGAGATAAAAGGCGATGAACAGGAACGTCGCGGCCGCCAGCGCGAATGATGCCGCGACAGCCAGCACGTACAGCTTGGGACGGCTCAGGCGCATCCAGTCGAAACCACCACCGGCGGTCATCGCGAGCAGCGCGACCATCAACAACCCGCACAGGGGCGCCAGGATGCCGAGCGCAGGTGTCACCCAGAGGTCGCTGCTGGTCTCCTTGCGCTCCCATTCCGACAGGAACGGTTGAACCTTCATCAGGAGCAGTAGCGCGGCGAGTCCGGCGCTGACCGTCCCGATGATCTGTTGTGACATGGAGGGATTCATACTAACGCGGAAACGCCACGAGGCTTTCCTGCCCGTTGCGCCCCACGGCGGCGACGCCGAAGAAGTAGTTGTCGATGATGACGTTCGGCAGCGTGTACTGCGTCACGTTGCCGACGAAGCGTGAGCGGGTCCAGTTCACCTCGCTCGGTTTGCGCCAGTAAATGCGATAGCCGATCACGTCGGGCGACGGCGACGCCTTCCACCGAAACGTCGGCGATGGCTGCACCGACCCACGGATCTGCACCGAGTCCGGCGCGGCGGGCGCCATGGCCAGCGACAGCAGCGTCGCCGCATCGAGCGCCGTCATCGACGCCGCGTACGCAAAGTCCACCCCTTCGATCACGTCCCCGTACTTGATGCCCGTTTCGGTGCGCAGGTCCTGGTGCTGCTTGGTGTAGTCTTCGTGGGCTGCCATCAATCGCACGGCCGCCGAACCTTCGTTGAAGAACGGCGTGTGATGCCCGCCGCGCCCGTACCGATCCAGGCGGTAGATGATCTCGACATCGAGATTCGGGAAGTACCGGTCGGCAATCATGTCGATGTAGCGCGCCAGCTGCCGCGACGGCGTGTCCAGCTCACCGCCATTCGTCAGCAAGCGACGCAACTCGGCGGCCGGAGTATTCGCTGGCAGTCCCGGCGCAAAGACGCGCGCCTTGGTGTTCTCGATGACGCCGTCGATGCCGTGAATGTTGCCCACCATGTCGTTGTTGATAACCGCATCGATGCGCCATCCCTCCTGCTTCGCGACGCGTGCCACGATCTCGCCGCCGAACAGCCCCTGCTCCTCGCCGGACAGCGCCGCAAAGACAATAGAGCCCGCGGGGCGGTGCTTCGTGAGCAGGCGCGCCGCTTCGAGCAGAGCGGCGATGCCGCTGGCGTTGTCGTCGGCGCCCGGTGAGTCGGCGGTGGCGTTCATGACATCACTCACCCGCGAGTCGATGTCACCTGCCAGCAACACACGGCGGTTGGGCTCGGTCGTGCCCTTCAACATCGCGACCACGTTCACGATGTTGATGTCCTGCCGGATGCGCGTGGCCGGATCACCCTTCTGGATGTCGGCGATGTAGCGCACTTCGAGACAGCCACCACACGCCTGCCCGATCTTCTGGAACTCGGCGAAGATCCACCGCCGGGCGGCGCCGATGCCGCGGGTGGTGGACATCGTATCCGACATCGTGTGCCGAGTGCCGAACCCCACGAGGGTGCGGATGTCGCGCTCGATCCGCTCGGCCGACGATGCGGCCACCATGTCGTGAATGCGCGGGTCTTCGGCCGATGGTAGCGGCGTTGCCGGCGCGGCGGCCTGAGCCGTGGACTGCGCGGACAGTGGCGCAGACGCGAGGGCCATCATCGACAGCGTGGTCAAAGCAGCGGCGCGCGCGCGCGGGGGGAGGACGCGGGAACGGAGCATCGGAGGCATCGGGCGGGTTGGGACGAAGCGGGGACGGACCGACTGAATATGCATCCGGACCGCCCCGGACGGACTATGTTGCAGGATACGCTGCATGATTCGGGCGGCGCGGCGTGGTGCCGCGCGGCGCGGATTCCCGTGCCTGTTTTTTCGAGGTCCGTATGTCACGTGCATTCCTGAGGGACGACGCCGAGGGCGAGATGCCCCGGCGCAACTATCACCTGCCCGACCGCGACGATCCCGAGTACGATCGCGTGGCGGCGCGTGCGCTGCTCGAGGCGGCGCGTGTGGGGGAGACGCAGTTGGCCGAGCGTGCCACCGGGTACTACTGGGGTGAGCCGGCGCTGCGGCCGTATGTGCAGGAGATCCTGGCGGAGGCGGAGCGGGACAAGGACGACCGGCTGGAGACGTTGGCGCGGCGGTTCCTGGCGTGAGGGGGGTGTCAGGGCGACGGCTCGCCGCGTTGACCGAAGCCATCACGGGCGGTTCGCAAGACGTACGCGATACTCCGGACAGTCTATCGCGCCGCTCAAGGCGGGCTTCGGGACGCGGCGCCCAGTCAAGTGACGATGACTAGCGACTTGCGCAGAAACTTTGGAGGGTCGACACGTGCCGCGATCCGGACCCCTCCATGTTGTCGAAGTGGCGGATGGACGTCAGCGACGGGATCATCCGCGGACGAGCGGTCAAGGCGCCGCCACCTTGCCCGGCGAGTGAGGGGCGAAAGGTTCGCTTTCATCGACGCGTGCTGCACGCAGTTCTGCGTAACGTGGCTGTGTCACCGCGTAGACATGACGCCAGGTGGCTTCCATGCCTGGCACGTTGATGGGCATGCTATTCGGGCCTGAACCGAAAAACGCGAAGTGTCGCGACTTCATCAACCCCAGCAACTCGGACCACCAGACGATCGTCACCGAAACCGATGGGGGCTCCTTGACCGGTGAATGTCAGACGACCCGTCATTTCAAAGCGAGAGTTGAACGCGGTGGCTTGCCATGTGGTGTCACCGCGCGCCGGAACACTGGTAATCCAGAGTGTGTTGTTGGGTGAGATGAAGAATCCGCCAAATGCGGGGATCGTATCGGCTATGGGCCATGCTTTCCGAAGCCGCAACTTCTCTCCGCTCACGGCGTCTTTGCCATCGATGTATTCGAGTTCAGCAACACGGTATGCCAAATCGGCGTCGCGGATTGATGTGGTCATGAGTCGAGGTGCCACATTGATCTCGACGGCGGAAACGATTTTTCCGCTGACGTTCCGAAACGCTACGCGATACGATTCACCGTTGCCGGTTGCAATCAGTGAGTCCCAGACGATGATTTGCGCCCTGGGCCCCAGACGAAGCGGAAGCGGCATGCGCGTGCGTTCGCCGTCCCAGCCGGTTCGCATGGTGGCGATGGTAATGTCAGGAATATCGGCAATACGACCGGAGAGCCCTTGCGGGTTCATGACCATGACAACGGCGTCGTGTTTCGACCGTCCGTTTGGGAAGTGTTCGGGAATTTGGCCGCCGGAATGCAGCACCAACGTTCCATCCGGCAGCACGCCCGCCAGTTGATCCGCGCGTTCGTCGACGACGCTGGTGATTGGCGTCTGGCGCACGAATTTTTCCGAGGGGTAGTAGTTGACCCGCCGATTGGAAAAGTCCGTAACCACCAGCGTGTCGTGCTGTGCACGCGCGAGTGTCTGATTGCGGCCCAGGTCACCGGGCGCTGTGCCGAAGCGCGCGAGAATGCGAATGGGTTTTGCGGTGCTGTCAAACACAATCATGCGGGTGGACATGCGCGAGTAGGTCACGAACGAGCGATCACGCAGGAAAATGGCGCCATCGACCCGCGCAACACTGGTGTCGGAGTTGACATCGGTGTTGTCGAGTATGGCCATTGGCGTCGATTCGACGACGTACTGCGTGGTGGCGGCGAATGCGGTGGTGTCGAACGAATGCACCGTGACGCCACTATCGGTACGGAGCGTCGGTTTGACGCTCCGGGTGACAACGTCCGCGGTGAGCGCGGCATCACGGCCACTGGCGATTGCGGCCGATTTTCTCTCACAGCCAGTTCCCGTGTGGAGCAGCACGCCGATAGGAAGTGCGAGGGCGGCGATTCGTCGAATGGGCATAGGGCGGGACGGCGGCAGGGGTGCAAGGCCGGAACGGCTCGGTGCATTGCGCCTGAGCACGGATGCCCGATGCTATCACCCGAACGCCGTTCGCGCGAACATCCGGGAATCTCCTTCTACAACGACCCATGCAAAAACAACGCTCCCTCATTTCCGGCGGCGGTCAGGGCATATGGGTGAGATATTGAGCTTCAGAACATGCCGCATCGTCGGCCGCAGTCTGGCTCCAACGTGCCGCGATTCGCCGGGAACGCCGAGATCGCGGCTGTTCACGTGGGCACTCGTGGACGACCACCGTGACCACGACCAATCTGCCATCCACGGTATGCTCACCACGATCCCGATCGGCCGCCGGATAGCGCGCGCCCATCTACTATACCGATAGTTGACAACAGCCCCCAGCGGCGATACGGTGCTACTACCAGCCTAGTAGTACACACCCGCCCTGGAGTGGTCCCCGATGCAGGAACGGTCTCTCGGCTCGCTGACATGAACGGGCCAACAAACACCGGGTCGCGGCTGCGACGTCGGGCCGCCGTGGCCGTCACGTTCGTCCTCGCCGCCTGCGTCACCCTACCAATCGCCAACGCGCAGTCGATACGATCCACGACCGACTGGCGTGCCGCCGCCCCACACATCGGGACGTCCGCGCGGGTCCTGCTCATTGGCACACGCCCCGAAGACGATGACAATGCCCTCGTCGCCTGGCTGTCGCTCGGTCGTCACCTGGAGACAGCGTATCTCTCCATGACGCGCGGCGAGAGCGGTGTCAACATGATTGGCGCCGAAAGTGAGTTTCCGCTGGGCAGCGTCCGCACCGCCGAACTGCTCGGCGCACGCAGTCGCGATCTCGCACACCAGTACTTTACGCGCGCATACGATTTTGGTTCGACCCCATCCGATTCCGTGGTCGGCGCCATGTGGCCGAAGGACTCGCTGCTGCGCGACGTGGTGTCGGTTATTCGTGCCTTCAGACCGCACGTGATCGTGGTGTTGGCGTCAGAGACCGGCGAACGCGACGCGACCCGCCGAGTTACCGCACAGCTCGCGGCGGAAGCATTCGCACTGGCGGCGGACTCACTTCGGCTGCCGGCGGCGGCGACCTCGCGGCTGCCGGCGTGGGCACCTTCACGATTGTTCACACGCGTGGATACGGACACGACGACGGAAACC
>CAZMGX010000124.1:0-12161 GCA_964565915.1 uncultured Gemmatimonas sp. | reverse complement strand
GCAGTGCCGAGGCCCGTGGCAGAAACTCGATCTTGGGGCCACTGCCGCGCATCGGGCGTGCCGCCCAGAACACCGCGTTCGATCCGACCCGCTGGAAGCTCACCACGCCGGACGCGGATTCGTCCGTGCGGAACTGGAGTTGTTCTGGACGGGCCAGGCTCCATTCAATGAGGGCGTCAAGCACAGCGGTGTAGCGGGGCCGATCGGAGCCAGCGGTATCCCGGTTCATCGCGGTGATGAACGCGTCGCGGGCGACGTGCAACGTACGGGTCATGGAAAATCCTCCTATAGACTCATAAATCTAGCGGGTTGAGGGCCGTTGGTGTCCCGAACGGAACCCGTCGGGTCACATGTCGCCCCATGGCGATCGCTCGTGGCTGTGTCCGCGTATCTTGCGCCATGGACGAAGAACTGCCTTTCGAGGTCCGCCAATCCGGCATTCAGGGGCTGGGTGGCTTTGCCACACGTCACATTCCTGCTGGCGTGCGGCTGATCGAATACGCCGGGGAGCGCATCACGCCCGCCGAGTCGGAGGCGAGGTACCCTGACACCGACGGTGCCCGCCATCATACGTATCTGTTCGCCATCGACGACGAGGTCGTGGTCGATGCGTCGGTGAATGGCAATGCGGCGCGGTTCCTCAACCACTCCTGTGCGCCGAATTGTGACGCCGTCATCGACGGTGGACGGATCTGGATCGAGACGATCCACGATATCGAGCCGGGCGAAGAGCTGGTCTACGACTATGCGTACGTGCTGGCCGAGCGGCATACGCCGGCGGCGAAGCGCCGCTTTCCCTGCCACTGTGGCGCGATCACGTGTCGCGGGACGATCCTGGCGAAAAAGCGATAGCCGCGGAACTGCGTGTTGCGGGACCTACGTCGCGAACCCCAACGCACCAGCTACCTTCCGCTGAGGCACGTCGAGCGTGACAAACGATAGCTCTGACGGGTCAGCCGCGAGATAGAGTGCGGTGGCCAGGTGCCAGCAATCGGCGCCGCGCACGTAGCCGGCCGACAGCACCTTTGTCACTTCGGCGCGTAGCGGACGATCTACGGTGACCAACTCGATGGCGTTTATGTAGTCATCGACGAGTTCCCGTCCCTCGCGATGTAGAGCGCTGAACAGCTCTGCCTCCAACAACGTGGACGACAGCACGCGATCGAAACGGGCCAGTCGTTTGATGACGTTCGTTGCGCCGGGTTCCGAGAATGCGGCTGCGACGATACAGGAGGTATCGACGTAGGCGATCTTCATGAGCGACGTCCCAAGCGCGCTGTCATCCTCGGTCTTCCAGGAAACGCTGCAAGGCGCCGGCTTTGCGCGGACCGCGGTTGAATGCGCTCTCGTCTCCCGGCTGCCGTTTGGCTCGGCTGATCGCACCCAGCGCTTCAAGCTCCGCGAGCCGTTCGGATAGCGTCGGAGTGCGAGCCGACCGATCGATGGGGCGCAGCTCGGCGGCAGGCTCGCCGTGTACGGTGATGATCACCGAACGTCCCTCGCGAACCTGGCGCACCAACGCGGAAAGCTTGGCCTTGGCCTCGTACAGCGAATACTCGTCGGGCATCCCTACAACTAGTCTGACTTGACTAGTATTTCAAGCGCTGGTGACTGCGGATTGCGGAGGTATGACGGCGACTACTGTCGACTGAGATGTCCACCCAGCACGTTGACCACGTTCGCGCCGATGTCGTCAATGGCGTAGCCACCCTCGAGCAGATAGACCGTCGGGAGCGCCAAGGCGGCAACGCGCTCGCCTACGCGGAGGAAGTCCTCACGCTCAAGACGAAACGCCGAGAGTGGATCGTCCTTGAACGTATCCACGCCCAGCGACACCACGACGACGTCAGGAGCAAACTCGGCGACGTGTGTGCACGCGGTGTTGAGCGCGTCGCTCCACACCGCCCAATCGGCGCCGCGCGACAGCGGCAGGTTGACATTGAATCCAGCCCCATCGCCCGCACCTGTTTCGTCCGCGTATCCCAGAAAGAACGGGAAGTCCGTCGACGGGTCGGCATGGATGGAGATGAACTGCACGTCAGCACGGTGGTAGAAAATGTCCTGTGTTCCGTTGCCGTGGTGATAGTCCACGTCGAGGATGGTCACCCGTGACGCACCGTGAGTCCGCAGGTACTGTGCGGCCGCCGCGGCGTTGTTCAGATAGCAGTAGCCGCCATAGAACGTCCGTGCCGCGTGATGGCCAGGTGGTCGACAGACACCGAACGTGATCTTGCCCCTTCCACTGGCAATCTCATCGGCAGCGGAGAGGGCGATATCGTAACTCGCTTTCACCGCTGGCCAGGTACCCGCGGTGATCGCCGTGCAGGGGTCAAAGCAATAGTATGAAATGCGACCATCGATCGACTGCGGTACGCGATCGTTGCGCAGGTTCCGCATGGGCGATGCGATCGGATACAGTGGACCCGTGCGTCCGGAGGCAGTCCACTCCGCGTGTGCATCGCGAAGAAAGTGTACCAACGCCCGGTCTTGCACGGCACAGGCGTAGTCGAGCGTGAACACCCGTGGCGCTTCCACTGGGCCGAGCGATGCGTCGCGCAAGGCGCGCAGGACATTGTCGGCCCGGGCGGGACACTCGTACGCGGGAACCAGCGCCCCACGGTTGAACTCGAAGGGTACGTCGTGCAGTTGGTGCGAATCCGAGGCGAAGCTCTTCATCGATCCAGCGTCGGGCGGTCACGTGCAATCCCACGCGCCATCACTCGATCCGTCTGCACCTCGCTCCCCATCACGAACGGGTGACTGCCCACATCCGTGAACCCGCACTTCTCGTAGAACCGGATCGCCCGCGCATTCTTCTCCCACGTCCCCAGCCAGAGCGTGTGTCCACCACGCTCCTGGGCCGCGGACACACACGCCTCCATCAGGTGCGCGGCGACACCCTGGCCATGGAAATCATGGTCCACGTAGAACCGCTGAATCTCCACCGGCGCATCGCCGTGCACCGCCGCGTCGGTCGCGCCAACGCGCAACAACGCAAACGCGATGAGGGTGCCGTCGACGTACGCCAGGAGATAGATACACGTCGGATCTTCCAGCTCCCGTCGCTGGACCACTTCACTGAACGCCGTGGGCACATAGGCCGCCATATTCTCCGGCGTGTTGTCAGGCCCGAACGCCCGCACGAACACGCGCGTGGCGATCTCGGTGATCGCCGCCGCGTCGCTCGGCATTCCGACGCGAATCTGCAAGGAGTGGGTTGGGAGTGATCGTACGGACATCAGCGCACGTCGATGACCACATGCCGGATGGCGTTGTTGCCGTACCCCAGTCGGTTCCAGACGATGGCGTCCGGCTGAACCGCGCCGGTCGCATCGGTGGCGCGGCTGCGCAGCACGAAACGTCCGCTGCGCGGCAGCTCGAGTGCCAGGTGCCATGGTGTCCACGCATGCACTGACGCAGGCACACCCAAGGTGGCGTCCTGCCACTGATCACCACCATCAACACCGACCTCCACGCGCACGATATGTCCGTCACCCGACCAGGCCCATCCGGACACGGACATGCGCCGCTCGCACACGGCCCCGTCGGTCGGTGACTGAATGATCGACTTGACCCGCATCCGTGTGACCGGCGACACACCACCCGACTCGTCATACACATAGCGCTGACGCTGGAAGTAGCCCGCATACGGCTGGCGCAGCAGCTCGATGTGCGTCACCCACTTCACGCTCGCCATGCCGTACCAACCGGGGACAGCAAGACGCACCGGCGCCCCGTGATCGGGCGTCAAGGGTGCCCCGTTCATCTGCAATGCCAGCAACGTCTCGGGTCGCTGCGCGTCGGCCAACGGCAATGCGCGCGCAAAACGCACCGTACCGTCCGCATCATCGCGTAAGCCGGCATCAGCCGCCGACACCAGCACTTCAACCGCATCAGCGTCCGTGCCAGCCATCTGCAGCACATCGGCCAGCGAGACGCCGGTCCACGACACGGTCGACAACGCACCATGTCGCCACGGCTCACCCACCGGCAGTGGCGACATGCCGAGTCGATCGTTGCCGGCACACTCCATCGTTGCCACCACGGTGTGTTGCGGCAGTTCACGCAACTGTGCCACCGACAGCGTCAACGGACGTGCTACCGCACCACCAACTTCGATGACGTGTGTCGCCGGTACGTCGGGCACGCCGAAGTTCGTCCGGACGTACGCGTTCGCGACCGGCGTGATCGCCTGCTGCAACGCCGCCGCCGGAGACTCGGCATTGAAGGGATCCCGACGGATGACCTCGAGCGTGCCATCGCCGCTCATTTCGCCACCGCTGCGCCGCGGCCGAAGGCGGAGGGCACGGCGTCCCACGGCGTGGCGCTGCGGGCCTTGGCAAATCCCAGCGAGTCAAGTCGACTGATGAACCCGCGATCGAACAACTTGGCCGCACCCGGCACGAGGGCTTCGCTGGATGGAATCGTCGCCACCCGAAACTCCATCTTCAATCCCGGCACGCTACCGCTGACCGCGCGGGCCAGTGCCTCAAGCAGCTCGAGTGTCTGCGGTTGATGCGCATAGAACAGCATGAAATTCGTGCGCGACGAAATCTGCTTGCGACTGGAAGGCGAGATGATCAGCGGCTCGGCATGGGACCACAGGTTCATCACGACATACAGTCGCAGTGTCACGTTGCGCAGCCCGCGCGCCTGAAGCCCCGCCGCCAGGCGTTCATAGTCCGCGAGCGTGAGCAACGGCAGCACGTTGGAGATTACGCCACCGTCACCATGCACGTGCCCGTCGATCACCACCGGGGGAAAGATGCCGGGTATCGACGTGGCCGCCTTGAGCAACTGTCGGCTTCGCACCAGACTCGCCGCCGTGGTGTCGATGACGTCTGTCAACGACCACGTGCGCCCCACGCCGAGGTCGTAGTCGGTGGTCGCGAAGACGATCTGCCGATCGGCGGCAAACGCCCCACGCAGTTCGTCGCGAAACTTGCCATTGATGCTCTGCTCCAGCGCACGATCGTAGCGCTTGGTATTCACGACGCCGCCCGTCCGGCGCAGCCAGAACCACCAGTCGATCGTCGGCGCCACCCGGTCAGGCGCGTCGCGGTACAAGACCGTGAGCGTATCGATCGCAGCCTCGGTGCCCAGGAGCGCATACGGTGCCTGCAACGCCCCTGTGCTGATGCCGGTGATGAGGTCGAATGCGGGCATGGCGGCGTCGGCGCGCGAACGCCACCCGCGCAGAAAGCCCGCGCCGAATGCGCCGTTCTGCCCACCGCCCGACAGCATCAGCACGTCGAGGGTCCCGTCGCCGCGCGCCACCGCCCGTCGCACGAGTCGCGCGACCACACTATCGCGTGTCACCTGCTCCGCGCGCTCCAGTCCGGTGGCGTCGGTATTCAGTTGCGACAGCGTCGTCTTGGGCCGGTGAATCGCCGCGCAGGCGCTCAGCGCGGGCACGAGCGACCCCAGCAGGATAAGTCTCCGAATTCGCATGCGGGGAATCTATTCGCTCGCCGCGCTCGGGACACGAGCGCCATCACGGCGGGTGGGTTCGCAAACTGCAATTGAACCACGGAGGACACGGAGATCACGGAGGGTGCGCGCAGCGACCATCCTGTCAGTTCACCACCAAGAAATGGGAGTTTGGGAACTGCACGGTGCAGGTGACGCACACCCTCCGTGACCTCCGTGTCCTCCGTGGTTCAAATGCAGTTTGCGGAGCCAGCGATCCTCAAGGATGGCAGTCCCCCGCTCACCGCGCGCCACGACTCCGCCGCTGACGCGCACGCCGGGCCACCTGCACCGCACGAGCCGCCCACTGGGACAAGGCCTCGTGGTCCTCGATGATGGTCGCCGACACCTCGTAGTACTGCATCGTCTCGCCGCTGTCGCCGAACGGACGGAACGGCCCCATGCCGATCGCCTCGAAGTCACCGCGCGTCTCGTCGTCCACCTTGAAATACAACGTGTCATTGCTCATGAGGGCGAAGAACAGGTCGGTGCTGTAGATGCCGACCCCGCCGAACATGCTGCGTGCACGCACACTCGGCAGCACTCGTCCCAGCTGTTCGAGAACAAAGGCGCGGTACGTTGCACTGACCGGCATCACGCACCAACGACGGCAATACACTCGATCTCGACACGCGCGCCGAGTGCGAGTCCGTTGGCCCCGAGCGCACTGCGCGCCGGCTTGTTCACCGGGAAAAACGTCGCGTAGATCGCATTCATGGCCGGCCACTCCTTCATGTCGGCCAACATCGCGGTGCACTTCACCACCCGATCCATCGACGACCCCGTCTTGGCCAGCACGTCGGCGATGTTGCGCATCGTCTGTCGCGTCTCCGCGTCGATGCCGCCTTTGACCAACTGACCCGTGCTGTCGGTGCCGATCTGCCCCGCCAGGTACAACATCGACCCCACCCGCACCGCCGGTGAGAACGGATTCACCGGCTTTCCGTATGGCGTCAGGAATGCGATCTCGGGCGGCCGCGCGCTCGCACACGCCGACGACAGCAGCAATCCACCCGTCAGGACCATCCGAACCAAAGCTGTCATCGTGTGTTCCTTTGTAAGGGTCACGGCCCGGCGTCAGGCGACCTGCAGGGGCCATTGCTCAACGGCGCCGGACAGATTCTCGCCGTTGTGGTCCAGATACAGCATGCCATCGGTGAACGAGAGGGAGAAACTCATCCGTCGCTCCAGCCGCTCGCAGAACGCGCTGATGAGATCGCGATCGATCGCATACAGCGGAATCTCCGCCGATCGATGAATGCGCTCGCCGACGAGCTGCCGCTGCACCTGCGCCGGATCGCGGTGCGTGTAGACGGCCACCCGCGGCGAGGCCTTCGCGGCCTTGTGCAGGCGGGCCGCGTCCGGCGCACCGATCTCGACCCACACCTTCATCGCGCCCGTCAGGTCACGCACCGCGATGGTGGGATCGTCCGCATCCGACACACCCTTCGAAAACACGATACCCTCGGCGTATTCCAGGCAGTAGGCAAACAGGCGCGCCGTGAAGTATTCGGGCGACTCCGAGGGATGCATCGCCACGCGGAGTGACAGCGACTCGTACACCCCGCGATCCACGTTCGAGAGGGTGATCTCGAACGTGTAGATCGTCGACGTCAGCGCCACGACACGCCGCGGCGGTTACCGCACATGCGGTTACCGCACATGCGTCAGCCACCCGAACGTATCCGGTGCCCGGCCGTGTGCGATGTCGAGAAACGCCGTCTGCATGTGCTTCGTGATCGGTCCGACCCGACCCGCACCGATCTTGATGTGGTCCACACTGCGCACCGGGGTCAACTCGGCGGCCGTGCCGGTAAAGAACACTTCGTCGGCCGTGTACAACATCTCCCGTGGAATCGGCTGCTCACGCACGGCGATGCCCTCGCGCGCCGCCAGCTCGATGATGCTGGCCCGTGTGATGCCGCCCAGCAGGGTGCCGTCCAGCGGCGTGGTGATCAGCGCACCATCTGCCACGAGGAACACATTCTGCCCCGACCCTTCGCTTACCGTGCCGTTGGGTCCAAGCGCGATCCCTTCGGCAAAGCCGTTCGCCAGCGCCTCCATCTTGATCAGCTGCCCGCTGAGGTAGTTGCCGGCGATCTTCGCCAGCGATGGAATCGTGTTGGGCGCCAGACGATGCCAGCTGGAAACACACGCATCCACGCCGTTGGCGAGCGCGTCGTCGCCGAGGTAGGCGCCCCACGGCCAGCACGGGATGTACACCTCGATCGGGCTGTCGTACGGCACCATGCCGGCGGCCCCGTATCCCCTCAGGACCATCGGACGGATATAGCAGGAATCCAGCTTGTTGCGCACCACGAGTTCGCGCGAAGCCGCCGTGAGGTCGTCGATCGAGTACCCGATCTCCATCCGATAGATCTTGATCGAGTTGACGAGTCGCGTCAGATGCTCACGCAGGCGAAAGATCGCCGGACCCTGCGGCGTGTTATAGCAGCGAATGCCTTCAAAGGCCGCCGACCCGAACTGCATCGAGTGGCTGAGCACGTGGACCTGCGCGTCGGCCCACGGAATGAAGGCGCCATCGCGCCAGATCCACTCGGTTGCGGAAATGCCTGCCATGCAGAACTCGGGAGAGAATGGTGAGAGAGGACTTCGACGACATCAGGACCAGCGGTGCACGGGGACGTCACCGCCGGCCGCACGACGACCTCGTTACAACAGGGTATTCACCGCGCCGCCATCCACGAGGATGGCCTGACCGGTAATGAAGCCGGCACGATCCGACGCCAGAAACGCGATGGTTGCGGCCAACTCTTCCGGACGTCCCAACCGACCGGCCGGCGTCTGCGCGATCCAGCCGGCAAACACATCGTCACGCGTGACGCCGGTTCGCTTGGTCGTGGCCTCGGCCAGTGCCTCAAGACGTTCCGTGGCCGTGAAGCCTGGCAGCACCGTGTTCACCGTCACGCCGTCGCCGGCCACTTCGTTCGCCAGCGTCCGCAGATATCCGGTGACGGCGGCACGCAGACTGTTGCTGAGCACCAGTGACGGCACCGGCTCCTTCACCGCTTTCGACGTGATGCTGATGACGCGTCCCCATCCGCGCTCGCGCATGCCGGGCACGAATGCGCGCGTCAGTTCGACGGCACTGCGCAGCAGCAGCTCGCTGGCCTTCGTCCATGCCGCCCAATCGTGTCCCATCGCCGGCCCGGTCGGTGGGCCACCGGTGTTCGCAACCAGGATGTCCACCTGGCCATACGCATTGGTGGTCTCGCCGATCACGTGCGCCAATCCCTCGATGGTGGACAGGTCGGCCACGATGCTCAACACGGGCGCCCCGATCGACTGCAACCGCAGCGCAGCGGCCGAAATGGCCTCCGCGTCCCGAGAGCAGATTGCAAGACTGCATCCTTCGTGCGCCAGCGCTTCGGCGGTCGCATAGGCAATGCCTTTGCTCGCGCCGCACACGAGCGCGACTTTATCGCGAATCCCGAGATCCATCGCTCAGCGTGACCCGCGCAGGTAGGCGTCGGTGCCGTCCAGCCAGTCCTGGCGCGGCGGATTGAAGACATCCACGTCCAGCGTGTCCTCCAAGGCTTCGGCGCGATGGCGGACATGGCTCGGGATCACCAGGACCTCGCCGGCCCGCACGTCGGTGTACACATCGCCGGGCGCGTCGGCGTGTTCCCCGATCCAGAAGCGCAATGAACCCGAAAGGATGTAGGTGAACTGCTCGTTGTAGTGATCATGTGCCGGCACGATGGCGCCCTTCTTGAGGTACACATGCGCCAGCATCATGCGCTCCGACGAGATCAATCGCCGACTGATCAACGGCGTCAGCTCCTCGAGACGGACGTCTTCCCACGACTGATGACGGACTTCGGACATGGCTCGTTGCGTGAAGGTTTGCCCAGCGAATGCGATGAACGTCGGACTATCGATCCTTCAGATACACGGCCGACTCGGCGTACTGCGGTCGCTGCGCTTCCTCGACCAGAAATTTCGCGAGTGACTCGCGCGACAGATGACTCCCCATCCCCACAGGGACGGCGGGGCCGGCGTCGATCGCACCGGCTGATCCGTCCGTCAAGCGTGGCGGCTTGACGACGGTCCACGAGAGACGACTGCTGCGCACGAGGCGCTCCTGCTCGTCGCGATCCTCCATCATCTCCGCCTGCCCCGTCTTCCTCACGCCAAACGACATCATCTTGAAAGTCAGCGCGACGTTCCCCGGCATCTCCCCGATCATTGCGCCCGTGACGCAGATGATGCGAGGCACCGACTGCGTACGCATCCCGGCAATGATGGCCTTCGTTGCCGCCGCACAGAACACCCGCGGCGCGTTCGGGTGCGGCCCGAACAGAATGAACACGGCGTCTGCGCCGCGAAGCACCTCACGCACGGCCGTCGGATCGGTCAGGGCACCGACCACCACGGTCGCCGTGTCCGGAATCAGCTCCGACGGCTTGTTGCGGTAGTGCAGACGCTGATACAACCCCGCCTCCGCCGCCACTCGGACAAACGCATGCCCGGTGCGACCGGAGGCGCCGAACACGGAGACGATCATCGCCGCACCGCCGCGATGGAATCGGCCAGTCGCCGCGTGCGCTCGTACGATCCGCCGTCGGGACGCCAGGTAGTCAGGGAATCCGCTCCGCGGGCACCGAATCGCAGGCCATTGCACACGACCCACCGACCGTCGCCCGTCGGAATGACGTCCCATTCCAGGACATCGGTCCGAATGCGCTCCCGCGCGATGAAGCCGTTCCCCGAACGGCGATCGACGTCCACTTCGGCGACCGTCACGACTTCCGCGCGACCGACGATGGTATCACCACGAGTCTCGAAGGGCAGCAACGTGTATCCGGCAAGCAAGGTGGATGGGAAATAGGTCGTCCCGTCATCGCCGCACGCCGTCAGCGTGTCCAGCACGTCGGGGCTTCGGGTGGTTTCGCGCGATGCGTCGAGAAAAGCGCGCAACGCGTGTGCACTGGCCTCGAGTGTCGTCGAGTCAGGCATCACGGCCGCCAGGGCGCCTGCGTCGCGCACTCGCGCATCGTGCACCGTCGCCGGTGCGTCCTCCCCCTGGCAGCCGGACAGGCTGATCAGGGCGGAGACCATCAGCAGTGGTGATCCGATTCGGGCGGCGTCGCGCATGCCTCAACTTGCACGCTGGCTCACCCAATGGGGAGCACCGCGAGCGGAAGTTGCAGGATTCCCGATGGATCACGCGTCGATCGCTTCGAACAGGACCTGCCCGCGACTCGCATCAAGGAGCGCGCGCTGTAAGCCGCTCAGCTGCTCTTCCGGGCATCGGAGGCGAAATCGGGCCGCCACACCGAACTCTTCGGTCACGATCTCGGCCTCGTACGCCGGCAACTGCTGCTTCAACGCCGAAACGACCGCATACCCCACGGAGGCAAGAAACTCGACGCGGGTCACCCGCATTGCCTGAGGGACCGTTGCGAGGGCCTGCTGTACCGCGCCGCTGTAGGCCTTGACCAGGCCACCGGTCCCGAGCTTGACCCCGCCGTAGAATCGGGTCACCACGGCGGCCACATCGCCAAGACCACCATGTTGCAAGACGGTGAACATCGGTCGACCCGCCGTGCCGTGTGGCTCGCCATCGTCACTGAGACCGATACGATCCGTGCTGCCGGGCGCGCCGATCAGATAGGCCCAGCAATTGTGGGTGGCGGCCGGGAACTCGCGACCGATCTCGCGGATGAACAGCTGGGCCGCGTCCACGCTCGTGACCGGCGCAATCGTACAGATGAATCGACTGCGGTCGATCACCTGCTCCACGCGATGGCGCGCCGCGGGAATGGCATAGCGCGGCGACGGCGCTTGCTGCTCAGTCACCGCGACGTTCTCGCACTGTTACGGGCGCGACGCGCCCCCGCGCCCGCGCCCGCCACCACGACCAGTGCCACCACTCCGGCCGCCACCAGTGCGACCGCCGCCGCTGCCACCAGCGGTCCCCCCGCTGCGACCGCCGCCCGCCGGCGGCTTGGACTCTGCGGCATACGGCGATGCCTTCGGGGCTGGCTTGGACGCGGCTCGTGGAGCCGGGCGGCGAGACGCGTCCGAACCCTGCGCCGCTTCGCGTCGTGCCACCTTCGCCGCAGCACGCGCGCGGTCTTCCGCCTTCTTCTTGCGGATCTCGGCGATGCGTTCGGCCAACGGGACTTCCAGCTTGGCTTGCGGGCGGGCGGCGTAGTCGAAACCGGAGACCGTCACGCGCGGCAGCTGCTTGCCGATCGCGCGTTCGATCTGCTTGAGTTCACCTTCTTCCTCGGGCGAGACGAACGTGAACGCCTCGCCGGTCGCTTCGGCGCGCGCCGTGCGTCCCACGCGATGGGTATAGTCTTCCGCCGCCAAGGGGACGTCGAAGTTGACGACGTGGCCGAGTGCTTCCACGTCGATGCCGCGGGCGGCGATGTCGGTCGCGACGAGCACCTGGTATTCGCCGTTTTTGAAGCCGGCCAATGCTTGCGTGCGTTGCGACTGCGACCGATTGCCGTGAATCCGTTCGGCCTTGATGCCGTTGGTGACCAGCTGCGAGGCGAGACGATTCGCCCGATGTTTGGTGCGTGTGAAGACCAGCGCCTGCGGCATGTCACCACGCTTCAGCAGCTCGACCAGCAGCGCGCTCTTGAGGTCCTGCGAGACCGGATAGACCGCCTGCGTGATCCCCTTCGCTGGTGCCGACTGACGCTGGAGATTCAGCG
>CAZMGX010000123.1:0-12175 GCA_964565915.1 uncultured Gemmatimonas sp. | reverse complement strand
GCGCACGAACGACCACACCATGTACGCGGCGCCCAACCCGAGGGGGACGTTGATGTAGAAAATCCACGGCCACGCATATGCATCGACGATGTAGCCGCCCAGCGTCGGGCCCAGCGTGGGCCCAACCATGACGCCCACGCCGAAGATGGCCTGACCGATCCCGCGTTCGTGCGGCGGAAAGGATTCGAACAGCGTCGTCTGTGCCGTGGACAACAACGCGCCACCACCAAGCCCCTGCACGACACGCCAGAAGACAAGTCCCCACAGTGAAGAGGCCGCGCCGCAGAAGAACGACGCCATCACGAACAGCAGAATCGACCCGGTCAGGTAGTTGCGACGGCCGAAGTACGACGACAGCCAACTCGACATCGGGATCACGATGACGTTCGCGATGATGTACGACGTCGACACCCAGGCGATCTCATCGAGTGTCGCGCCAAGTGTGCCCATCATGTGGGGAACGGCCACGTTGACGATCGAGGTGTCAACGAGCTCGAGCACCGCCGCCAGCGTCACGGCGATCGCGATCAGATAGCGGTTGCGATACGGATCATCGAGCGCCACCGTCGTGCTGTTGGCCGCATCGCGCGGGCGGTCGCCGAGGGGTCCGCGCGTTTCGACGAGCGTGCTGGTGGTCACGGGAGACGGAGGCGTGATGTCGTCAGTTGACCAGCACGCTGGCCAGCACCGACATCCCCGGACGCAACGGACGGCCTTCGCCGAGGGCCTTCGTCAACCGAATGCGCACCGGCACCCGCTGCACGACCTTCGTGAAGTTGCCCGTGGCGTTGTCCGGTGGCAGCAGCGCAAACTTCGCGCCGGTCGCGGACGCGATACTCTCGACTTCGCCCTCGGCGAGCGCGCCGTACGCGTCCACTTCCAGATCCACCTTTTGCCCGACCCGTATGCGGGCCAGCTGTGTTTCCTTGAAGTTGGCCGTGATGAACACGCCGGAATCGGCAACGATCGACATCAGGGTCTGCCCCGCCTGCACCAACTGCCCGACTTCGACCGTCTTGCGCGAGACGATACCGCCAACCGGAGCGGTGATGCTGGCATACGACAACTGCAGCGCCGCCTGATCGCGCGCAGCGCGGGCCGCTGCCAACCGCGCACGAGCCAGACGCACGCCCGCCTCGGCGTTCGCAATGCCGGAGGTGGCGGCGTTCACCTGACGCTCGGTCGCCGTCAACGTGGCGACGGCCGCGTCGTACGCGGCCTGTGATGCGTCCAGCTGCGCCAGGCTGATGATCTGCTTGGCGACCAGCTCTCGCGCACGCTGCAGGTCGGCGGTGGCCTTGGTCAATGCGGCGCGAGCGGCAATGACCTGGGCGTCCCCGACATCACGCTGGCTCGCCGCCGTGCGCAACGACGCACTGGCCTGCCCCTCGACGCGCGCGTCTCCGGACGTCGCCAGCGCCGCAGCCAGCTCGGCCTCGGCTTGCGCGAGTCGCACCTCATACTCGCGTGAATCAAGGCGCACCAACACGCCCGAGTCTGCGATCGCCACATTCTCACCGACGGTGACCACCGTGACGTAGCCGCCGATCTTCGCGACCACGGGGATGATGTGCCCATCGACCTGCGCGTTGTCGGTCGATTCGTGCAGGCGGGAGAACTGCCAGCGTTGATAACCCCACACGCCCGCGCCGATGGCCAGGGCGAGAGGGATGAGAAGGCGGAGACGACTGGCTGGAGCGCTGCTGGTGGTCATGGTCGAGTAGAGAGCAACAAGAGGAACGGCGATATCGGATATCAGATGTCAGATATCGGATATCTGATATCGTTGTTGACGTGGTTGCGGAGCTCAGGGAATTCGCTGCACCGCGCCCACCGCCCGCGCGAGATTCACGCGTGCCGTGTGGTACGACGCGAGCACATCATTGCGCAGCGTGCGTGCCTGGTTCAGGGAGAGCAATGCACTGATCACGTCACCGTTTCCCGCAACACCGGCGCGGAAGCGTTCCTGTGCCTGGGCGACTTCCTGTTCGGCGAGTCCCAGTCGTTCGCGCACCGCCTCCAGCTGTTCGCGGGCCGCGGCGAGATCCAGCAGTGCTGTGCGCACCTCAAGGGCGCTCTGTGCGCGCAGGTCACGCAGGCGGGCGTCGGTCTCTCGTGTGCTGGCAATCTGCTCCTGCACGCGGCCCTCGCGACGGAATCCATCGAACAGGCCCACTGAGAGTTGCACACCCCACGTGTACGTCGGCAGCAGATGCGACCAGTCCTTGCCGAGTGCTCCGTGGTCCACCAGGAAGCCGAGCTGCGGTGTACGCTCCCACCGGATCGACGACAGCGTGCGTTGCTGCGCCCGGCCCTGTGCCTCAAGCGCGCGGATATCGGCCCGTTCCCGCTCGGCCTGCGCCAGGGCCGCGGCTTCTTCCGGCACCGCGGCATCGACGGGGAGCCCGCCGAGCGAGTCGCGGAGGGTCAGGGGGGCATCGAGCGACAGGCCCGTGGCGCGACGGAGCTCCAGCAGCGCGCGATCACGGTCCGCCCGCGCGAGAATGATCTGCGCGCGGGTCGCCGCCACCTGCGATTGGGCTCGTGTGACATCGAGGGCAATGCCGACACCTGCCTGCAACTGGTCGCGCGCGATGCGCAGGAGTTCGGCGGCGAGTGATGAATCGGCGAGTCGCGCCGCCACCTGTGCTTCTGCGCGTGCGCCACGGACGTAGGTCAGCGCCGCCATCGCCGCGGCCCCTTCGGCCTGCGCCTGCACCTCGCTGGTCGCCGCCTCGGTCGCACTCTGCGCCGCCCGCCACTTCGCGATGTTGCCCAGATCCACCAGCGGCGCCTGGATCCGATAGCGCAGATCGACCGTGGGGATCGGCCCGATGATCTCGCCATTCGGGTTCAACAGCGGCCGCCCCTGCGCGTCGCGAAACGCGAAGCCGAAGGTGGCCGAGTTGGTCGTGCGCGACGCCTGCTGAATCGCGGCGGCGAGATCTGGCATCAAAGCGCCGCGGCGCTGCACCACACGTGCTTCGGCCGCGGCCACGCGGGTCCGGGATACCTCCACGGCGCCGCTCTGCTTTGCCGCCAAGCGCGCCGCGTCACCCAACGACAGCGCGGCACCCTGTGCTTCGGCGCGTGTGGTCGCGGCCAAGGTGACGCCGAGGAGGACGACCACCACCGCGCGCATCACGGGCGCACGAGACGTACGGTGTAAGCTGACCATGAGGGGGGCCGTCATACGACCGGCGGTGCAGGTGAACGGGGAGCCACGACGTGATCGGGGCGCAGGGCATGGAGAAAGAAGTCGATCAACTCATCGCGGACGTCGTCGTCCGTCCGCTGCATGAGCGACGGAAAGAACTGGCGGCGCGCGCACCAGAGGCTGTGGGTCATGGCCAGCGCGGACAGCATGCGAGCGCCCACTTCCGGATCGATGGCGCGAAACTCCCCGCGCGCAGTCCCCCGCGACACGATGGCCGCGACCAGCCGACGTCCGCGTGCGACCACCTCGTCCGCGTAGAACTGCATGAGATCCGGAAACTGCGGCAGTTCCGCCATGACCAGTCGTTGCACCACCTGAAAGCGATCCGTGCGCAGAAACGCCCACCACCCCGAGGCGACCACGCGCAACTGCGCCGCGGCACTCTCACGGTCGGCTTCGGCGAGTCGCGCTTCGGCAGCTTCGAGCGCCGCGATCGTCGTCGTGCGCACCATCTCCCGGAACAGGGCTTCCTTGTTCGGGAAGTAGAGGTAGATGGTGCCCTTGGCCACACTCGCCCGTCGGGCGATGTCGTCGAGACGAGCACCGGCCAGACCGTGCTGGCCGAACTCGACGAACGCGGCTTCGAGAATCTGGCTGGGACGGGCCTCCGGATCGCGTCGACGTCGCTGGTCGGCCGGCTCGTCTGGCGAGTCTCCGGTGACAACCGCCTCCTCGGCGGCGCTCACGACGCGTTTGCGGAAAGTGCCGAGCGTGAGCGCGCTCGCCCGATGGTGCCAAGGTGTGTGTCCGAGAAGCCGGTGGGGTACTTGAGACGGTATCCGAGGAGGCGATCGAACCCGATATGTGCCGTCCAGAGCGATCCGGCGAGGATGGCGGGTGCCTGATCGAGGGACGCACCGGCTATGGCGATCACCGCAGGGATGGCATAGCTGTGCGCCAGATTGTAGGCCATGGCGCCGACCCGCGGACCGAGCAGGTAGGCCGCGAACGAAAGGTCTGGGAGGAAGAACATGAGCGCGAAGGTCAGCCAGCCCCCATCCAGGGCGATCCACACCAGCATCGCGGCGACGAATACGACAAAGGCCTCGAGACGAAGCCACGCCCTGACTGGGTTTTCCACTGCGGACACCGGTCCTCCTGGCGTGAAAGCTTACTGACTGACTGGTCAGTATAGTAACGGGAAGGCCGCGGATTCGGTTTCAGGCCGCGCCGGACGCAAAAAGGCGGGTCCTCCGAAGTGGAGGACCCGCCCCTGAAGCAGGAAAGGCACCGGGAAACGGCCCAGGTCAGCCTTTGATCAGGCCCAGGCCAAGCCCAGGTCGGTCAAGCCCACGACCGGCACTGCCGCGCTCTGCACCACCGCGCCGGCCTTGTGCTCGGCCTTCTCGTTTTCGAAATGCTTGTTCGTCAGGATGACGATCCCGTACAGGATCGCGCCGATGAACGCCGAGCCGAGGATCAGGCCCGTGAAGGCGGCGCCCATGTCGGAGCCGGCGTTGGAGTGCTGATGTGCCATGATCGGAAGGGGAAGAGGGTCAGGCGACGTCGGCGACGCGCACGGAGGTCATGGCATCGTTCTGCACAATCGAGTCCATGACGTCCAAGCCGGTCGTAATCTGCCCGAACACCGCATGAACGCCGTTCAGGTGTGCCGTGTTGGCCTCGCTCAGCACCATGAAGAACTGGCTCCCGCCGGTGTTGCGGCCGGCGTGGGCCATCGAGAGAGCCCCAACGGTATGCTTGTGCGGGTTGCCGGACGTCTCACAGGGGATCTGCCAGCCCGGGCCGCCACTGCCGATGCGGCGGTCGCCCTCTGGCAGGTCTCGCGAGTTCGGATCGCCGCCCTGCACGACGAAGTCTTTGATGACCCGGTGGAACTTCACGCCATCGTAGAAGCCCTGATTGGCGAGCTTCTCGAAGTTTTCAACGGTCTTGGGCGCCTCGCCGGGGAACAACTCCGCGACGATGGTGCCCTTGGTGGTCTCGAAAGTAGCCAGTTTCGGCACGTCAGTTCGGGTTGAGGGTTATCCAGCAAATGTAGCCGCGGATTCGCCAGTTGGCGCCTCGGCGCTGGGACACAGGTCGCGCAGCACGCAGCGATCGCAGGCCGGGTTGCGGGCGAAGCACACCCGCCGACCATGCCAGATCAGCCAATGACTGAGGAGCGTCCAGGTGTCCGGTGGAAAGAGGGGCATGAGCGCCTGCTCGATGGCGACCGCGTCACTTTCGCGGGTGAGCCCCAGCCGACGCGACAGTCGCTGGACATGCGTGTCGACCACGATGCCCTCGTTGATGCCGAAGGCATTGCCCAGGATGACGTTGGCGGTCTTGCGCCCCACGCCGGGCAACGGCACGAGTTCCGCGATCGACCGTGGCACCACCCCACCGTGACGGGCGGTGAGCGCCTGCGCCATTCCCACCAAGCTCCGCGCCTTCGCGCGAAAGAAGCCTGTCGAGCGGATGATCTCCTCCACATCGGGGAGCGAGGCCTGCGCGAGTGCGGCGGCGTCGGGGTATCGCGCAAACAACGTCGGCGTCACCATGTTCACGCGTGCATCGGTGCACTGCGCGCTGAGGATCGTGGCGCACAGCAGCTCGAACGCATCGCGGTGATCCAACTCGCAGTGGGCGTCCGGGTACTCGGCGCGCAGTCGATCGGCGACGGCCTGGGAGATCGCGAGTCTGGCGCTCTTTGTGCGCGGGGACTTGGCGACGGCGGGTGCGCGTTGCGAGGGCTTCTCGCCAACGCTCTTCGATCGACGCGCGGCCATCTCAGCCCGGGACGACGAGCTGCGGACGACGCGTGCCCTGCGGTGCACGACGGGCCGCGGCAAACGCGAGCACCTCGTCGGCGCTTCGCGTATTCAGGATGCCCTGTGCACTGAGCCATCCCTTGCGGGCGATGGCCACCCCCATTGCGAGATTGCTGAAGCCCTGTGGCGAGTGCGCGTCCGGGCCGATCGACACCATGGTGCCCACTTCGGCCGCGATACGACAGGCGCGCCAATCGATGTCGAGGCGATGCGGATCGGCATTGAGTTCGATGGCGACACCGACCTGCCCCGCCTTCTCGATGACCGCACGAATGTCGATGGCATACGGTTCGCGGGCCAGCAGCAGGCGCCCGGTCGGATGACCGAGTATCGTCAGGTGCGGATCGTCGAGTGCCTTGAGGACGCGGTCGGTCATCTGGCGCTCGTTCATGCCGTACCGCGAGTGAATCGAGCCGATGACAAAATCGAATCGGTCCAGAAACTCGGCGTCGTAGTCGACTCGACCGCAGGGAAGGATGTCCGCCTCGATGCCCTTGAGGATGCGAAACGCAATGCCGGTCGCCGCATACCCGGCGTTGAGTCGATCGATCTCCTCGTGCTGGGCGAGAATCGCATCGCGCGACAGTCCGCCAGCGAGCGTATTGGACTGGGAGTGATCGCTGACGCCGAGGTAGCCGAGTCCGTACGCACGAGCGGCGTCGGCCATGCCGACGATCGACGCCCCGCCGTCACTGTACTGGGAGTGGCAGTGCAGCGCGCCCTTGAGATCGGTCGGCGTGACGAGTGTCGGCAAGCGGTGTGCGGCAGCGGTCACGACCTCGCCGGTGCCTTCGCGCAACTCCGGTTCGCAGTAGTCGATGCGCAGGTGTGCATAGAGATCGCGTTCGTGGCGCACGGCCAACAAGGCCCCGTCCGCGCCGCGCAATTCGTCACCCGCCAGCACGAGGCCCATCGCGGCGGCGCGCTCGGTGATCTGCCGCACGTGACTGGCGCTTCCCGTCGCGCGCCAGACGGCGAGCGCCATCTGCTCGGGACGGACACAGGCCAGGTCGACCGAGACGCCGTCGTCAAAGCGCAGCGTCAGGGTGCGCCCGCCGCCGCCCAGCACTTCGCGTACGCCGCGCATTTGTGCCAGGGAGGCGGCGACCACGGACGGTGACCCGCGCACCGCGGCGACCAGGTCGATGTCGCGCACGAGTTCCATGCGACGCCGGATCGAGCCCGCAACGACGACCTCGAGCACATCCGGGTGGGCCGCGATCGTACTCCGCACGCGCTCGGCTTCCGCGCTGGCGTGCTGCCACAGCACCGATGCGCCCGTGGAGCGCAGGTCGGCAATGCCCTTGAGGATCTTCTCGGCCGTCTTGTCCCCGAAGCGGGGGAGCGTCGCCAGCCGCCCGTCACGCGCGGATTGTTCGAGCTCCTGCAGCGTCTCCACGTGCAGTCCGTCGTGAATCTGGCGGATGCGCGCGGGGCCGAGCCCCGGGACCCGCAACATCTCGAGCAGTCCTTCCGGTGTGTCTTCCTGCAGGCGCTCGAGCAGTGCCGATCCATTCGTGTCGGCGAGGTCTCGCAGGACGTCGAGGGCGGCGGGCGCCATGGCCGTCGTGTCGATGCCGCCGTGCGCCAGCGCGTCGTACAGCGAGCGATCACCTGCGGCCGCGGCGGCACGCGCCGCATGCTGCATCGTGCGCACGGTGAACCGGTCTTCCCCGTGCAGTTCGAGCAGCGTGGCGATCTGAGTCAGGGCGTGAGCGGCGCTGCGGCAATCCATGCCTGAATATAGCCCCGGTTCCTGCCGCTGGTTCAACCGCGATAGAGGATACGGGATATCAGATATCCGATATCAGATATCCCATGTCGTGTATCGCTGTTCGGTTTTCCCTCACCCCTCGACACCAGCCAGCGTCTTCACTTGTTTGACCAGCTCAATCAACTGTCGTTCGGTGAGCTGCATCTCCTGCGCTGCCGCGTCGTTGTCCAGCAAGCCGCTGCGCATGCTGACGGCGACCTGGTTCAGGTACCGGATCTTCGACAACATCTCCATCGTCAGTCGGCGCAGGCCGTGAAATCGACGCTTCTCGGCGTTGGCGCGGCGGAAGCGTTGCAGCAATTCATCGGGGCGCAGACGCCGCGCGAGCGCGAGGACCTCCGCTTCGGTGCGTCCCGGCAGGATACCGCGATCCGGAATCCCCGAGTTCGTCCACGTCGATTCGGCGAACCACAGGCGCCCGACGAATTCCACGCCGTCATGGATGATGTGCAGCGACACGCGCACCTGGCGCTCGTCGACATCGATGGTGCTCAGTACGGCTTGCGTAACGGTCCCGAATGGCAGCATATCGGCGAAACGCTCGGGTCGAATGGTCGATCAGATCAGGAAACGCTGCGTCGCGTCGAACAAAGCGCGCGGCTGTTCGACGTACGGCACATGACCGCAGTCGTCCAGCACCACGAGCTCACCACTCAGCGCATCCGCCACCGCCACCGCCGAATCGAGCGGAATCGGGTCGTCGCGCCCATGAACGACGAGCACGGGCAGCTGGACGGCACGGAGCGCCTCGCGCAAGTCAAAATCCCCCAGACTGTCCCAGACCGACTGCTGCACCCGCGCGGTGACCCGAAATGGGGTCAACGCTTCGGCGCGGCGCGGGTCGGCGAAGTAGCCGGCCACGCTCAGCTCGAAGCTGCGCTGCCGATACGCCGCCAGGTCCGTCTCGCGTAGCCCTGAGGTGGCCAATTCGGCGCGCAGCGCCTGGATCGTCGAGCCCTGCTGTCGCCGGGCCAACTCCGCATCGAACTGCCGCCGCCACCCCTGAGTTATTGGCGCGGGCGAGATCAGCGCCAGTCTCGAGATGGACGGAAGTGTCACATCCGACCGGGCCTCCATCGCATACAGCATCGCGAGCATGGCGCCCCATGAATAACCCACCACCGGCGTCTCGCTGAGCTGTCGTTCGTGCAAAACGGCCGCCAGATCGGTCACCTGAGTGCGCCACGTGATGGGGCGGACATCGTCGGTTCGCGATCGTCCGCCGCCTCGCTGATCGTAAGTGAGGACCCGATGGGTCGTCGCCAGCGCCAGCATCTGCGGATACAGGTAGTCGTGATGTGCACCCGGGCCTCCGTGCAGCAGCACGATCGGCCGTGCGTCGGGCGGTCCGTCCTCGCGCCAATACAACGGCACGTCGGTGGTCGTGGTGAACCCATCCGCGCGTGGCGCGGGAATCGGCAGTGTCATGCGTAGAAGGAAGCTGTGCGCACGGCCGTTCGGGAGTAGCTTGCACCATGCCGGCCTCCCGATTCGCGCGACCCCTCCCATGAATCCGCCGAGTCTGTATTCGCGCCTGACCCCGACGACGCGTACACCCGATTCGGGCGTCGTACGCATCGCGTCCGAAGGCCGCGCCTCGCGCGCCGTCGCACGCGCGCTGGGGCAGCTGATCGAACGGTTGGCGGCCATCGGACCGGACGTGCACGGGGTGGTCGGCGGATTGGAGGGGGTCGACGCGGCCAACCCGTTGCTGGCCGGCGTGAGAGATGCGCTCCGCCAGCTGGCGGCCCGATCACGCGAGGGCGCATTGCTGTGTCGCGTGGTGGAACAGACGCTGATTCTCGAGGGCGTGCCGGTCGACCGCCGCACCGAGGCAGAGGATCCGCTTCTGGGAAGTCTGCTGAAGCGATTGATCGCCCTCGAGGTGGGTTCACTGACGGTGCGTGAGGGCGCTGCCAGCGGGGAGCTGCTGACGCTCGCTCGGCTGCTCGCTCAACCGCGGGTACCCGACAGTGTACGCACCATGGGGACGCCCTCGCGCGGGACGCCCGTGGCCCGCGGCGATACGCCGGCGACGGTCAGCGCGGTCGCGTACGCCGACGAGACCCCGCGTGAGCTGCTGCGCACGTGGAGCGTGTTGGTCACGCCGATCACGGCGGCGCGAACGAGCAGCCCGGGTCCGCAAGACAGCGAGTCTGGCACGGAGGTCGCGGTCGGTGGCGTGCTGTCACGACTCGCCGCGGCCCGCACGGACGAGGCGGCCACCGCCGCCGTCAGCGCACTCCGCGAGTTGCTGGAGGTTACGCAACGACGCGGTGATGCGGTCGCGCTCGAACGGGTCGCGATTGCGGTGATGCGCCAGCTCCAGGTCGTCGGCGACCAGGGTGGACGACTGGCGCTTGAACGTGCCGTGCGCCTCTTGCTGCACGCGCCGCTCTTGCACCTGTTGTCGGCGCAACTGCCCCATAGTGTCGAACGGTTGCTGCTGGTGCAGCTGTTTGCACGCGCCGGTGATGCCGGCGTCGCGACGCTCGTACAACGATTGCTCTCGACCGACGATGCGCTGTCCCGACGGGCCTACTTCGACAGCATCGTGGCGATGGATGTGGGATCGTCGCAGCTGTTCGAGGCGCTGAACGACAGTCGATGGTTCGTGGTGCGCAACGCGGCGGCCCTGCTTGGTGAGATGGGCGTCGAGCATGCGGATGAGGCACTCATCCCGCTCCTGCAGCACCCCGATGAACGAATCCGCATCGCGGTCGCACGGGCGCTCATGCGACTGCGCACGGCGAAGGCCTTGCACGCCTTGCACGGGGTGATCGACGATCGGCAGCCGGAGCTTCGGCGACTCGCGGCCGCCGCCTTCGGATTGACCGGCGCTGGCGGTGGTAGCGGCGTACGTCCGCCAGCAGCACGGTTGTCCGCAGCGCTGGAACGCGAGACCGACGAAGACGTCGCGTTGGAAATGCTGGCGGCCTTGGGCCGACTGGGCAGCGCCGATGCGGTGCAACGCCTGTTACGCATCGCAATGCCCGCTTCACCCGACATGTCGGGCACCGTCGCGTCGGGCCCGCGCGAGAGTTGGATTCGCATTGCCGCCCTCGAAGCGCTCATTCGCGCGCGCGGCGCGCAGATGCGCCCGGTGTTGGACCTGCTGCGCGCCGACCCGGACGAGGAACTCGCCGCGGCGGCCGAGGGACTGCAGGCCTCGCTGAACACAACCGGATCTGCCTGACGCGACGCCCGCGAAGGGCCGCGGTGCCGCGGTCAACCTACCGCGCGGTGAAGTCCGTCTCTTGCGTCACCATGCGGCAGGTTTCGGCAATCAGGTCGGCGGCGCGGTCGAGATCGTCGAGCGAGACCATCTCGTTCGGCGAGTGCATGTAGCGATTGGGGATCGACAGCAGGGCCGTCGCCACGCCGTTGCGGGTCAGGTGAATCGCATCGGCATCCGTGCTCGTGAAGCGCCCCGCCGCATGCACCGTGTATGGAATCGTCAGTCGCTCGGCCGTGTCGCGCAGCAGCCCGAAGGCCACGGGACTGACGACGGATCCACGCGTGAGCACGGGGCCGCCGCCGATGGTGTGTTCGCCGAGTTCCTTCTTCTCGACGCCGGGATGATCGGTGGCGAACGTCACGTCGACCGCGATGGCCATGCGCGCATCGAGCGACTGCGCCGCCACGCGCGCGCCGCCGCCGGCATACCCGATTTCCTCCTGCGCTGTAGCCGCCGCCACCACATGCGCCGCGCCGGGGCGTGCGGCATACCGACGCAACGCCTCGAGCACCACGAACGCGCCGATCCGATCGTCGATCGACCGTGAGACGATGCGGCGATTGGGGAGTTCCCGCATCTGGCTGTCGATCACGCCGGCATCACCAATCGCGAGGTGCTCGAGTGCCTCGGCCTTGTTCGCGGCGCCGATGTCGACCCACAGGTCGGTGATCTTGGAGGCCTTCTCGCGTTCGTCCGGCTTCATGAGGTGAATCGGCTTCTTGCCAATCACGCCGAACACGTCGCCGTGTCGGCCGAGGAACCGGATGCGCTGCGCCACGAGCACTTGAGGGTCCCACCCGCCGATCGGCTCGAAGTAGACGAAGCCCTGATCGTCGATCCAGGTGACGATGATGCCGATCTCGTCGATATGTCCGGCGAGCAGGATCGTCGGGCCACCCTGCCCCTCAACGGCCGCAAAGCTGTTGCCGACGACGTCGGCCGTGACGGTCGCGAAGGTGGCGGCTTCGGCGCGCCAGACCCGGGCCGGCGCGGCCTCGAAGCTGGAAGGGCCGGGCGTATCGAGCAGGGCCTTGAGGAAGGCGAAAGAGGTGTCGGAAAGCATGCTCCAAACTAGCATCCGGAGGCGGTGGAGGAGAGCTTCCAGCCATGACACTCCTCCTGCTCGCCATCGGGTTGGGCGCCGGCATCCTCTCCGGCGTGTTCGGAATCGG
>CAZMGX010000122.1:3173-12192 GCA_964565915.1 uncultured Gemmatimonas sp. | reverse complement strand
ATCGAAGACACGCGCCGCAATTGGCCGTTCCTTCGCGACCGCCGCATCGATGCGTACGGTCCGATCACGCAGCGTTGGTTGGGCGGCGCATGAGCACGACGCCCCTCGTGCACATGCCCCGGCGTATGCCAAGGCGTATGCCGGCCGAGTGGGAGCCGCACGACGCCACCTGGATCGCCTGGCCACATCACGAACCGGATTGGCCCGGCAAGCTCGGGCCGATCCCGTGGGTGTACGCGGAAATCGTGCGCGCGCTGGCCGCGTACGAGCGTGTCGAGATTCTGTGCGACAACGAAGCCGTGCGCGAAAGTGCGCGGCACGCGATTGCGATGCATGATGTCGACGAGGCCACGTATCGACTGCACGTGCAGCCCACGGACCGCGTGTGGTTGCGCGATTCCGGACCGACGGGCATCCACGAGGCCGACGGGAATGTCGCCCTCGTGCACTGGGGCTTCAACGCGTGGGCGAAGTACGACAACTACGCGCAGGACGTGCTCGTGCCCTCGGCCGTGGAACGCATCACGGGTCTGCGGCGTACGCAGGCCATGCGACACGACAACGGAGAGCGTCTGATCCTCGAGGGCGGTGGCATCGAGACCGACGGATTGGGCACGATGCTCGTGACGGAGGAGTGGCTGCTGAGCGACGTGCAGGTGCGCAACCCCGGCTACGGCCGCGCGGACTACGAGCGTGCGTTCGCTGACTATCTGGGCATCACGCACACGATCTGGCTGGGCGAGGGCTGCGTCGGCGACGATACGCATGGTCATGTCGATGACATCGCGCGCTTCGTGGCGCCGGGCATCGTCGTGCTGGCGCACGAGGAAGATCCCGCCGACGAGAATCACGCGCGGTCCAGCGAGAACCTCGCGCGGCTTCGTGAGGCCCGTGACGCGCGGGGCGAGCGCCTGGCCGTGGTCACGCTGCCGTATCCGCGGCCGGTCATCATGGACGGCACGCGGCTGCCGGCCAGTTACGCCAACTTTTACATCGCCAACGGGACGGTGATCGTGCCGACGTTCAATGACGTCAACGATCGCGTGGCCCTGAACACGCTGGCGGAATTGATGCCGGATCGTCGCGTGGTGGGAATTCACGCGGTGGACCTCGTGTGGGGATTGGGAACCCTGCACTGCCTGACGCAGCAGCAGCCGGCGCCGCGGGTCGCGTCGTGACGGACCCGTCGTCCCCCGCGGGCAGCAACGATCCCGGAGCCGGCGCGCCGGACCCGAACCTGCCGTCGTGGGCAAAGCGCCAGCAGAACGCCAATCCGATGTCGGAGGCCCGGCTGGCCGCCTTCATCGGGCCACGGTGGGAGGTCTATCGCCGCAAGTTCGCCCCGTTCCTCGAAGAGCCCGCCTTCGTGCCGACCTGGAACTGGAGCGCGGCGCTGTTCCAGTCGGCGTGGTTCCTCTATCGCAAGCTGTATCTCGCGGCCTTCGCGTTCATGCTGGGGCCGGGACTGGTCTTTCGTCTCCTGACGGGCTCCGACACGCAGCTGACGATGACCGAGCTGCAGAAGCCCGAGAACGAGCCCCTGTTGTTGATGCAGCTGGCCGTGGGGATCTCCTCGATCATCGCGTCTGGTGGGGTCGCGAACTGGTTGCTGTTCCGCCGAGCCCGCGCGGCGGTCCGGCTTGCGGCGCTGCAATCCATGCCGGAGGGTGAAACGCTGCCGTGGCTGGAGCGGGTGGGCGGGATCAACCGCCTCGGGGTGGCGCTGGCGGCCGCCGTGTTCGTCATGTCGGCGTACGCGACCCTGAGGGCGTGATCGGTCCCAATCCCGGCGACTCCGACGCCGTGAGGGATATCCGGAACCGGTCTTCCTTCGGGAATCCGGGGCGAACGGTGACGCCCGTCCCCATTGGGCTGTTGAGTGTCTGATGACTGACGCGGAGCTGATCGCTCGGACCCGCGCCGGAGATCCGGACGCCTTCGGTGCCCTGGTCTCGCGCTACTACGACGCGTGCTGGCGTTTCGCGTATCACATGTTAGGGGAGCGGGCGGATGCGGAAGACGTGGTCCAGGAGTCGTTCCTGCGTGCCTACCTGGCGATCGGTCGGTACGACGAGCGCGACCAGTTCCGTGGCTGGCTCTTTCGCATCCTGACGAATCAGTGTCGAAACGCACTCACCGCACGCGGCCGGCGCACCCGGCGCTTCGTGCAAGACGAGGTGGCCATTGACCGGGCTGCCGCTCCACTCGCTGCCATTGCGCCCGGCGTCGAGGACGCGGCGCTTGCCCGCGCACTGGCGCAGCTCGATGCCAACCAACGGGAAGCCCTGCTCCTCAAGTACGCCGAAGGGTTGGAGTACACGGAGATGTCGGCCATGACCGGCCTCGGCGAATCCGCGCTCAAGATGCGCGTGAAGCGCGGCGTTGAGCGCCTGCGAGCGATTCTGGGACCGCTCGATGACTGATCGGGACATCCTGCCCTTCACGCCGGAGCCGCCGGACGACGCTGACATCGCGCAGCGTCTCGCGTCGCTGTATGCCACGACCCCCGCGCCCATGGCCGATCAGGCCGAGCGGTGTGCTCGCGCGGTGCGTGCGCAGGCCATGCATCAGTCCTCGCGCTCCAAGCTCGGGATTCCGGGCACCCGGTGGTGGTGGGGAGCCGCTGCAGCCGCCGTGCTCGTCACGGCAACGACCCGCCCCTGGCGAGGTTCCATCGCGACACGCGAAGCGGACTCGGCCTTTGTCAGGGCCAGTGAAGCCGCCGCGTTGCAGGGTACCGTCACCAACCTCGACGGCGCCTCTGTGCGCTTCGATTTGCGTCTGCCGAATGTCGCCAGCGAGGTCGCGATCGTCGGAGACTTCAACGGATGGGACGAGAATGCGACGCCGATGGCGCGGCGAGGCCGCGACGGCACGTGGTCGGCCAGTATTCCGCTCGCCCCGGGCCGTCACACGTATGCGTTCGTCGTTGATGGCGAGACGTGGATCGTCGACCCCATGGCGCCGCAGGTGCCCGATGATGGCTATGGTCCCGCCAACGCCGTCGTGGTCGAAACGCCGTCCAAAGCCGAGCCACGATGACATCACCCACGTGGTTCGCGGTGGTGTTGGCCGGTCAATTGATGGGCGCGACGTCAGGCGGCGTGCCCGCTCCAGTCGCGCAACCATCCGCCCGTGCCGAGGTCGCGTCGCAGCCCCCCGTGCAGTTCGATGCCAGTCGGTTCGACAGCCTCACGGCGCTGAGCCTGCGTTCGCTCCTCGAGATTGCCGTCGAAAACAACCTGCCGACCAAGCCGCTGATCAACCTGGCCCTTCAGGGGGCAGCGCGAAAAGCGAGCGGACCGCGGATTCTGCAGATCGTACGAGAGCACTCGTCGGCGATGATGCAGGCGCGCGACGCGCTGGGTCCGACCAGTACCGTCGACGAGATCGATGCCGGCGCTTCGGCCCTGCGGGCCAAGGTCGATGATCGTGCCCTCAGCGCCGTGCGCGAGACACGCCCCGTTGGGACGGCGGTCGTGCCGCTGACCGTCCTCACGGACATCGTCATTCGCGGGGTGCCGCAGGTCGCGGCCCGTGATGCCGTGACAACGATTGCCCGCATGCCGGCGTCGGACGACGCGCTGCGCGGGCTGCAGGCGACGGTCGCCAAGAATGCCGTGCGTGGCCCAGGTATGGCCGTGGACGCGCTCAATCGTTACCTTAGAGGTACGGTATCTGGAGCTCCCCCGTCGTCTGCGCCTGCGACGACGGATCGCAAACCGATACGCCCCCCTTCTCCGTGACGCTCGCCCGCCGATTCACTCGCGTGCCGAAGCCGCTTCGCGCTGTCACGATGGCGTCGTTGTCGATGCCGTTGATGATGACGCTGCCTGCCGCGCTTGGCGCGCAGCGCGGGGGGAATGCACCGGTGGCACCGGCATCCGCAATCGGCCCGGCAACATCGTCACCCACGTTCTCGGTCCTGGGCATGGCGTCGTCGGTCGACGGCGGCTCGCCAATCACCCAGCGCAGTGAAGTGTGGATGGGTGCCACCCAACCGTTGGGCCGTCTCGGCAACGTCCGCTTTTCGGCGATCGGCAGCGGCAACGTGCGGGCGCGCGACGCCGTCGGCACGAACAGCGCGGCTGAAGGCATGCTGGCGCTGCGCGCACGCGCGCGCTTCTCCGGTGGACAGGTGTGGAGCGCGGTCAGCTACGGCTACGCCAACGTACACGGCGACCTGACTGGAAACAGCTTGACGCGGTCCCCCGCCTTCAACGTCGGATTCGATGGCGCGCGAGTGGATACCACTGTTTCTCGGCGGGTCGACATCGGCGCAATCCAACGCGCCGAGGCCGGCGTGATGTCGAACATCTCCGGGATGGAATTCTCCATCGGGTTTTCCGTCGAACGGGCGTCGCGTGTGACCACGCAGACCCTGATTCTCGACGAGCCCGACCCGGCGATGCCGCTTCCCCTGCCCAACTCGAGCCGGGTGCTGTCGACGCGGACGACGCGTTCCCTGCAGCGACGAGACATCGCCAGCGGTATTGCCTCGCTGGGCTTCGAGACCGGGCCCACCACGTGGCTCGTATCGGTCAGCTCGCCGATCGCAACGCAGATCACGAGTGACGCGTTGGCGCCGAAGCCGCGTGTCTCTCCCGCAATCGCCTCGGTCGCGGTGGTGCAGCCGGTTACCGCATGGTTGTCAGTCGTCGGGGCCGCGGCAACCAATTCCGCGTCCGTGGGGACGACCGCCCTGCGCGACGACCTTGGCGAAGGACGCAATCGCAACTTTGCGCCGATCGTCGCCCTCGGTGTTCGACTGACGCGCCTGCCGTTCTTCGGACATGGCGACGACACGCCAAGTGGCATTCTGTCGTTTGAATCCCGCACGATTGGCTCGGTTGACTCCGCGGCGCTCGACGCAACCCGATCCACGACCATCGCCGTAGACCGCGACGCGGTCGATGGGGCCGAGCGGGACACGTTGCGCGTCGTCCTGCTGATCGATGCGCCAAAGGCCGAGCGGGTCGAGCTGATGGGCGACGCCACGCAGTGGACCGTTACGCAGATGACGCGCAATCGCAACGGCCGCTGGCGCGCGGAGCTCAAACTCGCCCCCGGTGTGCATCGCATCTCCGTGCGCGCCGACGGCGGCAAGTGGATCGCGCCGCCCAATCTCCCGATCGGGAACGATGACTTCGGCAGCCCCGTCGGCATGATCATCGTACGGGGCCAGCGCTAGACACCACGTACGTCGGCACGCGCGAAGCGCACCCTCAAGCGACAACAGCTTCCACGGATAAAAACCGATAAAGAACAGATAGCCGCGCGGATACTGCATATCTTCTTGGCAGATCCGCGCAGTACATCTGTTCTTTATCTGTTGGTATCCGTGGATGTCGTTTGTTGTTGTTCGTGGTAGAACATCGGCTGCCTGCGCGCTATCGCCCGCTGCGCACCCGGATCCGACGGGTGGTGCTGTCCGTGACGCCGCCGCCTGAGACTACCAGCGAGAGCTGATACTCGCCGTTCGGCACCGACGGGAAGTTCAGCGTCAGGCTGCGTCCAAAGCCGCCATCCGCGCGACCGTTGTCGGCGAAGCGAATCGAAACAGGCGTAACCGCCTTGGACAAACCGATGGACGAGCCGAGTTTCTGCATGAAGCTCGCGCCGATACGCGTCGCCTTCAGCGACACCGAGAGCGGCGCGCCGACGGAGACCTGGCGATAGATCTCCCAGTACAAGCCGATTGCGGTGCCACCTTCGATCTCGAGCGAGCCGTAGGCGGTTTGTGCACTGCGCTCGAGGCTGGGCGCCGGCGATGGGTCACCACGCACCAGCACGAGGTAGTCGGACAGGCGAGCATCACGCGCCAGGGGCTGCACGGCTTCGCGCACGCGCGCCGCGCGGCGGCCCGCGGGCGCGAGGACCTCGAGACTGGCCAGCAGCGGCGACGTGCCCATGTTCAGCAACAGGGCGCTGGCGGCCGGAGCGCTGTCGACGCGAATCTGGCGCGCGGGACGTCCGTCGAATGCCTCGAGCGTCAGCGCAGCGATGTACGGACCGCGTCCGAGTTCCAGTTCACGCACCATACGATAGCCACCGGCCAGCAACGTCGAGTCGCCGCGCCGGAACCGCGCCATTTGGCTTGGGAGCGCGCCGTAGCCGACGCCGAAGCGCGGACTGTAGCGCATGCGCGCCTTGGGATCCCGCAAGTTCCAGTCGGCGGCGGTCGCCGTGAGTGGCTTCTCGATGACCGTGGGCGTCGGCATGAAGTCGTACGACGGCGTCGGCTCGTGGCCAATCACACTCGGCGGCCGCGGATCGGCCACGCCACCGTTCTGGATCGACCACGCCTCGGGCCACCCGTAGCGCACCTGTGACTCCAGGATATTGCGACCGAACGACATGTCGTACGGAATGCGCCCCAGCGAGTGGACCCGGGAGATGGTCCAGCGTGCGTAGAGCTCGTTGCTGACATCGTTGGCGGGGAGCAACCACAGTGGCTGCGCAAGCCGGAGGATGCGCGCATTCTCGACATCACGACCCGCGCACGGAATCGCCTTGTAGGTGGCGTGCATGGCCGGCTCCAGCCACCACGTCAGGTCCGTCCACTCACACTTCTGCGCCGTCGGCATCTGGCCCAAGGCGCGCGAGAATGCGGTAGCGGACGCTTCATGGCGGTTGGCGATGTGCGCCGCGAGCCCTTGCAGGGCGGAGCACCACCACGCCGTGCCGCGGCAGGCCGAGGCGGCGAGGGCGGCCGTGTCGAGCTGCCCCGCTTCGATGGCGTAGCGCACGCGCATGCCACTTACCCAGTCGTCGCTCGGGTCGGCCTCCTGCGCCCGCTTGAGGACCTGCAGCAGTTCGAGGCGTTCGATCTTCGCGTCGTTCCGCTCGTCCGGCGGTGGCACGTCGTCGTTGTTGTTCCAGTAACAGAGGTTTCCGCCGAAGTCGACATCGCACTTCGCGTCGGCGCCACCATTGTAAAAGCGCAGGCCCGAGCGATGATTGCGCTCGAACTGGTCCTGCTGCGCGCGGGCTTGCGCGGCGGTGGCGTTCAATCGTTCGCGATCACCAGCCAGCGGATCCCTATTCGTCGACGCGGCTCGCGTCGTATCCACCGGAGGCGCCTGTTGCGCCGTGCTGCGAGCCGGCGAAAGGGCGATCGTCAGCGCGGCCAGTGCGGTCAGCGAGCGAAGCGCGCGGATGGCGATGTGCCCATTGCCGCTGCGCCGCGGAGCAACAGTCGGTTGCGCACGGTGTGGCACGGCGGCCGACGTCCCGCGTCCACGATGATCGCGGACGCGGGAGTCACCGAAAAGATCGAACGATTGAATCCACGCTGAGTTCGGCACCAACATTTCTCCTGAAGAAGCGTCACCGCCACCGAACTCGAAGTTTAACGTCTGGCGCGGTACTCAGAAGCCCAGGCGCACACCGGCCGACAGGGCCCAGTTGTGGGTCAGGTTGCCGTCCACGCGGAAACCGATGGCGTCTTCCGAGTTGAACCGACCGATCCAGTCCTTGGCCGCCAGCCGCAGGGCAAATCCCCGCGTCAGCCCCACGTCGACCCCGACACCGGCGGTATACACGAAGTTCGATGCGCGTACGTTGAACAAACTGTTCTTGATGTCGCTGGTCATGCCCCCGACGCCACCCTGCACGAACGGCGCAATTCCCGAGGTGCGTCCGGCCAGCCCGCCAAGCTCCAGCCCGGCGTCGTACAACCACGTCTTCGCCGTCCCGACGTTGACACCACCGAGGATGGGTAACCCTACCCGCAGATCGCCGCTTGCGTACGCAAGGTTGCCGACGAGTGCCACGCCGCGGGTCAACGGGATGGCACCCTGCACCCCGACCATCGGTGAATTGGTCGTGGCCAAGTTGGTGCCGATTGGGCCGTCGTACCAGTCTCCGGTGATGAGGTACCCGGCATAGGGGGTCAGTGTTGCGCCGACGCCAGGCTGTGCCGCCAAGCTGGACGCGAGGATGAGCGAAGTGACAGCGACGGCCGTCGTGCGAACAAAGAGTTGCATGGAGCCTCCGGTAAAGGGACGACCACCGGCATTGCACACGGCGCGCCGTTCGGGCCGGAATGTTCAACTTGTTGTTCTGCCGCATTTTGCCCTCGCGGCGCGCGGCGCGAACGACAGGCCGCGTCCATTTTTCCGGACGGAGAATGCGCGTGATTTGTGGACGCTACGCGTGCCGTGCACGCGCGACGGCCGTACTCGTTTGGAGACAGGTGCCGTCCGCCCGTTTGGACAAGTAGGGTGTGAAATTCGGCGTGTGTCACTGTCGATGACGGCTGACGCGTCACCATGCGAAGGCGCGGTGCGTTTCCGCCACCATCGGAGATCTCCATGACACGCCGGTTCATGTGCAGGACCATGGCAACAGTCACCCTCGTTGCCACCACGATGTTCGCCATCCCCGTCGATGCACAGATTACGGAAGTCGGACGCACCCCCGTCGCGGACATCGCGCAGCTCACGTTCGGATACCGGTGTGATGATCGCTTCGTCATCCGCAATGACGGCGCCGCCCCGATCGCGCTCGCCTACAGCGTGGAGAAAGGCACGGAGCACACGCCGATCACGCTGGGCGCGCGTGAGCTCGTTGAACTCGAATCGAAATCGAAGGCAGCGATGGAGCTGTGGATGGACGGCAAGCTGATCGCCAAGGCGGAGAAGGAAAAGCGCTCATGCAAGGACGTCGCGGGCTCAGCATCGGTATTGGTCGCGCCGCTCGAAGTGACCTCGACGACCGACAATCGATCGACGTATCGCACCAGCGCCTATCCGTTCTTCGATCCGTGGATGTACGGCTACTATGGCTACTACGGCGGATGGGGCTTTCGCCCGTTTTACAGCGGATTCGTGGGCGTGCCGATCGTGATCGGTGGCCGTAGCGGCGTGCGCCGCGGTCGATGACGTCAGCGCGCTCAGGAACGTGAGGCGATCTTCTTGCCAAGCGTGACGAGCGCCACGACGATTCCGCCGGAGACCACGCCGACGATTGCATCCATGAGCGTGGTCACGACCGAACCGAAAACGGCGCTGCGTGC
>CAZMGX010000122.1:0-3163 GCA_964565915.1 uncultured Gemmatimonas sp. | reverse complement strand
GACTCGATCACGTGCTCGATGGCGGGAATGCCGTGCACGAGGATACTGCCACCGACGGTGAACATGGCGGCGGTGCCCAACACGGACAACGTCTTCATGAGGATCGGTGCGGCACGCAGGATGCCGGCACCGATCCGACGGGAGGTGGCGTCGGCACGCTTGATCATGGCGCCGCCCAGGTCATCCAACTTGACGATGCCGGCCACGAGTCCGTAGACGAAGACGGTGGCCGCCAGCGCCACGAGGGAGAGGGCAAGGACCTGCTGGCCGAGGGGCGCCGTGCTCATGGTGCCCAGGGTGATCACGATGATCTCCGCCGACAGGATGAAGTCCGTGCGAACGGCACCTTTCACCTTGCCCTTCTCGAACGCGACCAGGTCGACCGTCGGATCCGCCACGGCGACCAACCGCTCCGTTCGCTCCTTGGCATCGTGATCCCCGCGATGCAACAGCTTGTGTGCGACCTTCTCGAACCCCTCGTAGCACAGGAACAGGCCACCGATCATCATCAGCGGCAGGATCGCGGCGGGCACGAACGCACTGATGGCCAACGCCGTCGGGACCAGGATCACCTTGTTGAGCAGCGACCCTTTTGCGACCGCCCACACGACCGGCAACTCGCGTTCCACGCGCACGCCGGACACCTGCTGGGCGTTGAGCGCCAGATCGTCGCCCATGACACCCGTGGTCTTGGTGGCAGCGACCTTCGTGAGCGTCGCGACATCGTCAAGCAGTGCAGAGATGTCGTCGATCAGGGCAAGCAAGCTCGAGGCGGCCATTTCGTGTCGTGAGGGTTCGTGATAGCCCGGTTCGGTGGGCGGCCCGCCATTCAGGTTGCGCGCACACACCGTCCTGTGGGACCAATGTTATCGCACGTGGTGGCGGTTTCCAAAGTGATCGCCCCCGATGCGTGTGGGTGTCCATCGAACGATGGGGCCCGCGTCAATCCCGCGCGTTCAGCATCCTCGCGAGAAATACCAGGCCGTCGGTGCGCGTCGCGGACTCCACGCCGGGATCCAGCCGGTTGTGCGAACCCGTGGCGTCTCGCCGTCACATCCCGTCGAGGCCAGGACCTGCACCTCAAGCCACAGTCCGCTCGCTGTGTGTTTCGCGCGCAACACGTTCGCGGGGGTTTCGTCGCGATCTTCTCCACGCGCTCGCCATGCGCCAGCACGCCCAACGAGCGTGGCCGCGGGATCGGGTTGTGTGCGGACGGATCCATCCCAGTCGGCCGTCAGGTAGTTGAGACGACCGACGAGCAGCGTTTCGAGCGGGAGCAGCGAATCGCGGTCGCCGGCCCGCAACCACTGCCGGGCACTGTCCAGTGTGCCGACGAGATACCAACCATCGACCACCGAATAGACCGTCACTGCGCGACCTTCGTAGTCGTACTCGCGCGTCTCCAGTCGATCGAGCAGCGAGTCGGGTGCGATGAGCAGTGCGACCAACGAATCCGGGGCACCACGCGACGGCAGGGGTGGCGGGACCGCGACGCGCGGCGATGCCACCGTGTCGATTCCAGGAAGCGCGGTCGCCTCGACCGTATCGCTGGTACTACGCGGTGCCGGCGCCCCATCACACGCGGTCAGCCAGAGACCCACTGCGAACCAGCGGGCCCACACCAGAGGGAGCCATCGACAGCGATGCGTGATCACCACGGCCTCAGTGGAAGCTGAACCGCCGATCTTATCACCGCGCCTCGCCTTCGTACAGCGACGGTGCCTCGAACCGGTCCCGCTCACCAAGCGCCCGCGCCATGGCGCCCACGATGCGGTCGGCGTCCTCGAGCGAGAGGCACATGGGACCGCGCAGCTTGATGACATTGTGATGGGGTCCGTCGGTACCGGCCAGCACCCCGTGCTGCCGCATGCGGGCCACCACGAAAGCCGCATCACGCGCCGCCGGTTCGCGCGTGGCGCGTGAACGCACCAGTTCCACGCCGAGGAAGAGCCCCGAGCCGCGTACGTCGCCGATCACATCGAAACGATCCTGCAGTCCGCGCAGGCCATTCAGCAGGTGCGTGCCGACCGTCAGGGCTCGTTGCGGCAACTGCTCGTCGAGCGTGACCTGCAGGGTCGTCAGGGCCGCGACACACGCGGCCGTGCTGCCGCCGAAGGTGCTGAAATACTCCATGCCGTTGTCAAACGCATCGGCGATCTCACGCGTCGTGATCACGGCACCCATCGGATACCCGTTGGCGATGGGCTTCCCGAGTACGACGATGTCGGGTACCACGTCTTGTTGCTGGAACGCCCAGAAGTGGGTGCCGATCCGACCGAATCCGGTCTGTACCTCGTCCGCGATACACACGCCACCGGCCGTGCGCACACGCGCATACACCTCGCGCAGGAAGCCGTCGGGCGGCATGATCTGGCCGCCGACGCTGGGACACGTCTCGGCGATATAGCCGCACACGCCGCGACCCGAATCCGTGATCTTGTCGATGACCTCCCCGACACGCGCCGCGAACCACGGGCCCGGCGCGCTCGGCGCCCGGGGGTCGCGGTACACGTCGGGGATCGGCGAGACATGCACCCAGTCGGGCGCCCCACGGCCACCCGGACCCGCATGCTTGTACGGGCTGATGTCGATGAGGGTCGTCGTGTGCCCATGGTACGCGGCATCCATCACCACCAGATCCCGATGTCCGGTGCGCGCACGCGCGAGACGCAGTGCGAGTTCGTTCGCTTCACTGCCCGAGGCGGTGAAGTAGCAGACGCGCAACGACGGCGGCAACGTCGCGGTGAGCGCTTCGGCGTATTGCGTCAGCTGTTCCTGCAGGTAGCGGGTGTTCGTGTTGAGCAGCGCCAGCTGCGCCCCCACCGCTCGCGCAACCCGTGGATGCGAGTGCCCGACATGGGCCACGTTGTTGTACGCATCGATGAAGCGATGCCCGCGGTCATCATACAGGTACTGCTTCCACCCCCGCACGATGTTGATCGCCTGCGCGCCATACGCGATGCTCAGGTTCCGCCCGATGTGCGCGGCGCGCGAGACCGCGATCGTTTCGGGCGCGTCGTGCCGGGGCAGCTGCGATTCCGGAATGCCCAGAAGCAGGTTCGGGTCGGGACAGAGACTGCTCCAGACGCCGCGCTGGCTGGCCCTCACGGCGCAGTCCACGTTGCAGGTGACGTCCAGCATGTCGACGATCAACTGCACATGG
>CAZMGX010000121.1:0-12232 GCA_964565915.1 uncultured Gemmatimonas sp. | reverse complement strand
GCGAACGCCATCTTCACCATCGAGAACCGCAAGCTCAAGTTCAAGAGCTACTACAAGCTGCCATCCTATCAGTCGTCGAACGAAAACTGCGTCGCGCACAACGGCTCGCTGATCCCGATCCCGGGCCGCGACGTCATGGTGCAGTCGTGGTATCAGGGTGGCATCTCGGTGTTCGACTGGACGGATCCGTCCAACCCGAAGGAAATTGCCAGCTTCGACCGCGGCCCGATCGACTCGACGCGTATGGTCAGCGGCGGCTCGTGGTCGGTGTACTGGTACAACGGCTCGATCGTCAGCTCCGAAATCGCACGTGGCATGGACGTCGCTGAGCTCGTGCCCAGCGAGTACATCTCGCAGAACGAGATCGACGCTGCCAAGACGGTGAAGTGGGACTATCTCAACGCCCAGGGCCAGCCGAAGATCGTGTGGCCGCCCAGCTTCGCACTCGCGAAGGCGTTCACCGACCAGCTCGAGCGCAAGGGATGCGTGTCGGGCTCACGCATCAGCGACATCCGTTCGCAGATCTCGGCGGCCGAGAAGGCGAGTGGTGCGGCGCGGAATACCGCACTGACCAAGCTGAGTGCCCAGGTCGAGAGCGAGCGCAGCTGCGATGCCAAGAAGGTGGACCTGCTCAAGAAGGCCCTTCAGGATCTGCAGACCACTGTGATGTAGCACGACGCCGGGCCGCGTTCAGCGCGCCCGCAGTTCAAGTCCGAGCAACGCCACCCGCCCGAGAGGCGCGGTGGCGTTGTCTCGTATCAGGGCAGATGTGTTGGTGGGATTGTCGACCCGAAGCCACGCGTGGTATCCGCGGGCCACATGGACTGATGCGGACACATACGGCCGCACGACCCCGTCGTAGCGCAGCCAGTAGTCGCGCACCAGATCGCGTCGTGTCGCCTGGCCCCGCTCGATGCGCGCCAACAGCAGCCAGTCGTAGCCCGTCCAGGCACCGAGCATCGATGTGCCCAGTTCCGCCGTCCATCGTGTCGGCGACGCAAGACGCAGATAGGCTGAACCAGACGCTTCCGGCACCTCGATCATGCGATCGCCGGGACGCAGCTCGCCCGTGTACCGCGGCGACAGCGAACGCACCGTGCTGCGCGGGACATACACACTGACCCCTCCGGCCAGACGTCTCGTGCGCCACCCGGCGTCGACCTCAACCCCGCGATTGTCGATCACTCCGACATTCTGAAACTGATAGACATCGGGCGAAGACGTGGAACGGCGTGACACCTGCTGCAGCAGGTCCGTGGCCACCTGCGCGTACCATGTGGCCTTGAAGAAGATGCCGTGCGGCGCAAACAGATCAAAACCACCCTCGAAGCCTTGTTGACGCTCGGGCGCGAGGTCGGGATTGGCGATTTGGCGAACGACACTCGTCGCCCTCGCCGATTGCATCCCTGGCTCGGGCGGACGGATGCCACGACCCCACGCACCGCGCAGTCGCACGGTGTGCCGTCCGACGGCGCGCGACCACGAGGCGCCCGCAGTGGATGCCCAGACTGTCCCCTGCCGAGGTCCGACACTCGACAGTCGCTCCGCGCGTGTTCCGCCGCTGACGACCAGCTGTGAGCCAAGCCGGAGTCGCGCCTGCGTGAAGCCACCGACGGCGCGTAGTTCGTTGGCGTACAACGTCGTCAGATCAGTCATGAGTGTCGACCGCACCCGTTCACGGTCTGACGCGCGTGTGCTGAACTCAGCCCCACCGGAGACCTCGAGCTGTGGATGCAGATCGATGGTGCTGCCGTAGCGCACGGAAAGGCGATCGGCCTGCTCGAAGCTCGCGCCCGATGGCAGTCGTGGTGGCAGCAAGGGCGAGCGAAATGGCTCGCGATCGCCACTGATGGCATGTCGACCAGCGACCAGCGAGTGCCGCCACCGTTCGGTCAGTTGCTGCGTCGCAGTCACGGAAACGGCGCGCTCGATCAGGCGTTGCGGGATGCTGGTCGTCGTCGCGGTCGACGCGAGTCGCGACGCGGCATATTCGTACTCCGCTGCACGCGCGGAGGCTTCGATCATCACCGGCCCGGCCAAGGCGCGCACTCCGGCCTGCACTGTCCACGTCGTCATCTGGCGTGTCGCGCTGTCGCGACCAGCATTGACGAATGATGCCGACAGGTCGAGCGCGACGCGGCGCGTCGACGCACCCACGCCCGCCGACAACTCTTGAATCGGCGCGACGCCGTGCAGGTCGGGACGTTCGTAGCGTCCGACGGCGGCGTGGAGTCTGGGCTGCCACACCTCGCCTCCGGGGCGACCATGCCGCGTGCGAATCTGCACGATGCCGTTCAGCGCGTCCGGACCGTATAGCGCCGCCCCCTGCGGCCCGCGAATCATTTCGATCTGCTCGATACCGCGTGCGTCGAGCAGCGTGAACAACTCCGGTGAGGCGAGCTCCACACCATCGACGTAGGTCTTGATGGCGCGCGTGGTGAACGACGCAACGCCCCGCACGGCCGCAAACGGGGCGGGCGGTCCGGTAGGTCCACGATCCCACTGCACGAGACCCGGCAACTCCGTCCGAATCACGTCAGCCAGGCGCATCGGCGAGAGCTCCTGCAGGCGCGTGTCACTGACCACGCGCACCGTGGTCGGGAGTTCGCGTTCCGGGCCACCGTCGACACTGCTGCCCATCACGATCACCTGGTCGAGCTGCTGCACGCCCGTGCTGCGGAGGCTGCGCGCCACGTCGACCGGCAACGCCGCGGTCATGACGGCGGCGGAGTCGCGGTCGGGCGACGCGGCCGATCGCACGACGACCGCGCTGCCCTGCCGTGTCACGATCAACCGCAGACCTGTTCCCGCCAGCATCGACGTCAGCACCCGTTCGATGCTCATCGGCTCGGCGCCAACGGTGACGCGCCATTCGGCAGGAAGGACCTCGCCGCTCCAGGCCAGCGGCACGTCGTAGCGACGACGAACGAGCAGCAACGCCTCCGCGAGCGGGATGTTCGTCATGGGGATCGACACGACACGATCGAGCGTGCGTGCGGCCGGTTGCACTGCAGGCCGTGTGGATGGCGATGTTGCTGGCCCGGACTGCGCCGGCAGCGACCGCGACACTCCACCCGCAACGAGCACACCCAATCCGTACACCCTGAGGCGCCACCGCCGGAGTCTTCGTGCACGGACTGATCGACGGGGCATCAGCTCGCTCAGCGAATGCGCACGGTGTCGCCGGCTTGCTCGATCGTGATCCCCAAGGCCAATCGCAGGATCTCGAGTGCTTCCGGCAGATCACTCGTCGGCAACGTTGCCGAGACCCGACGGGAGCCTGCGGCGGCGGTGACGACCTCGAATGGGCCGCGGTACCAGCGACGCAGGTCGGCCACGATCGCGTCGAGAGTGGCCTGCTCGAACGTCAACGTGCCGGTGCGCCAGGAAGCCGTCGCACTGCTGTCGGTAGTGGTGCGCACCTCATCGCGAGTGGCAACGAGCTCGCCCACCTCGTGTGCGCGCAGCAGCGCCGCGCGCGACGGTGATGCGGACGCACGGCGCAGTGTTGCGGCGCCTTCCAGCACGGTCACCCGCACGACGCTGTCGCCCTCGAGGGCGCGCACCGTAAACTCCGTGCCGATATCGAGGGTGATCGTCCCGGCGGCCCGGACACTGAACGGCCTCGCGTCATCGTGGCGCACACGAAACCAGGCCTCGCCGATCAAGTCCACCGCACGCTCGGCCCGTCCGTAGTCGGCTGCAACACGCAGCGTCGAGGCCGGCCCGAGCGTGACCATCGTGCTGTCATCAAGCATCAGATCGCGCGCTTCGCCAACGGCCGTGGCGAAGCGCGCGCCGTCCGATTCTTGCGTGGCCGGTATGGAACGTGCGCGCCAGAGGTAGCCGGCTCCCGCGACCAGAACGAGCGCCGCCGCGGCGCGCAGTCCGTTGCCCCACCACGCACGAGGACGCTGCGGGCGCTGACGCGACGCGCCGTGAGGCGAGGTATCCTGGCCCCCGTCTCTTGCGAACTCGTCAACTCCACCCCTCGGCGCGAATCGCAGCTCCTTGCCTGGTGCCGCAAGCTGTGCGTCCACCTGCGACCACGCCCGATCGAGGTTCCACGTTCGCTTCCCGCCGCGCCGGTCAGTCAACGCCTGCAGACGGGCAAGCTCTTCGCGATGGGCAGGGTCAGCGAGCAGCCAAGTGTCTATCTGCACGCGCTCACCGGCCGACAGTTCGTCGGTCAGGTAGCGGGCCAGCTGGCTGTCGGTTGGAGTGAATTCGCTCATCGTGATGTTGCCTTCGGGACCCGGGGGACATCCTTATGACACCGACGGTACACGGATACCCGGACACCGCCTCCGCAAGTTATTCAGGCCATGGCGATCCCCTCGATCGACACGGAGTGCCTCGCGGCCGTCCGCGAGGGAGACCGTGCCGCGTTTGAGCGACTCTTCCGTGCGTACTATGGCCGACTGGCCGACTATGTGGTGCGCCTCGTCGAGAGTCCCGATGCGGCAGAGGACGTCGTACAGGGGATGTTCATCGCGCTCTGGAATCGACGGGAATCACTGCCCGATATCGAGGCCCTTCCCGCGTATCTGCACCGGGCCGTTCGCAATCGCGCCCTGAACCATCTGCGGGACCAGCGACGCGCCCGTGGTCGCGAACACGTCGTTACATCGACGACCGAGGACGAACCAGGCATCGAACCGTCCGTCGAGGCTGACCTGCAGGTTGCCGATCTCGATGCCGTCCTGCAACGCGCGTTGCACACGCTTGCGCCGCGTACCCGCGAGGTCTTCGTGCTCAGCCGGCAGCACGAACTGACCTACCAGCAGATCGCGTCGACCTTGGGGATATCGGTCAAGACCGTCGAAACGCTGATGGGACGCGCCCTTCGCGCCTTGCGGACCACGCTGCGGGAGGCACTCGACGGTTAAGGTCGGCGGTCAAGGTCGGCGGCCGGGGCACGGTCCGCGCCGCGCGTGTCAGGGTCGGCGCGTTTGGGTGGTGTCTCTCTCCCGAACGCGCAGGAATGGCCGCGCCCGACATCGCGGGGCGGCGCTTCCGCGCCAGTCAGGGAGAAGACCATGTCACGCTCGACACTGCTCCGTCTTTCCACCACGGTAGGCCTCGTCGCGTTGGCGGCGTGCGCCGATCGTGCACCGATCACTGAGCCCCTCGCCACGCCCGCGGATGATCTCACGATCACCGCATCTGCGCTGGAACAGGAGGCCTCGCGGGCCGACGGATCCGGTGATGCCGACCGCGCCACCGCGTTCCGCGGCGCCGCATCGGCACTCCGGTTCGGCGTTCGCCCCTCCGTCATCGAGGTGGGCGTCGACGGAGAATCGCATCGGTACTACGCCGTGGTCACCGGCAACATCGAACGGCTTGCCGATGGGGACACCGCGATTCGTCGCACGCTGGTCGCCTGGCGCGGCGCGAACGGTCCGCTCGATGTCCTGCGCATCATCACGCTCGGAAACCAAGGCGCGTTCTCGAGTGAGTCCGAGCCGGCCACGAATCCGCGCGCCCGCGCACACGGATTGTGGGTGAATCTGCAGCGTGATAGTCGCTGGCTTGCCACCGCCGGCTCCACCGGCCTTGCGATCGGCGACCTCGGTGGCGCGTGCACACCCCTGGTGCGCTCGGAGAACGACGTGCGCTGCGTACGCGCGACCTTCGGTTTCGATGTCGATGGCTTGTTCCGACTCGGCGGTGCGTCGCCAGACGACGGCGCACCAGCGGTGCGGATCCGGGCCGAAACACAACGTGTCGACGGCGTCGTGCTGGGCGCTGCGCCGACCACGCGGTCACGCTGACCGACCACCCCATTAAGCGCCGAATCAACAACGCGTAACTGCCTCCACGGATACCAACAGATAGAGAACTGATGAACCACGGGGATCTGGCCGCAGCGCAGCGACGAATCCTTGTGGTTGATCAGTTCTTTATCCGTTGGTCCGTGGGAGCAGTTCGCCGTTGCTATCCGATGTCAGAGGTTCGCCAGTCGCGCATGCCACGACTGTGCGGCGGGTCGCTCAAACGTCTTCGTCCACGCACCGACACTGTCGACAGTCGTGTCGAACACGGGGGTATCGGCCGCGATGCCTCCCGCTGCGGCCGCGGCTCTGAACTCGGGGCGCGTCGCGGACTGCACGTGTCCGTCGGCGGCGCGCCAGAAGACGGTGCTTGCATCGAGGAGCGACGTGCCGATGCTCGACTCGAGAGTATCGAGCACGCGATACAGCCCATCGATCGAACAGCCCGACGCGCCCGTGGCGGCTTCATCGACCGCGACGGCGAGAAACCGATCCTCTCGCCAATCACGCGCGCACACCAACGGGGCACCGTGCGCCTTCCACCGCACCAGATGTGCGTCGACCGCGTCGAGCAGTGTCTCGCGGGCGGCGCCGGTGACCGGCGCCGCCGCCCCGAATACCCAGACCCGCGCCGATGACGGCAATGCGTTGAACTCCACGCGGGGCATGATCCGTTACTCCGGCTTCGTCGCGCCCGGCAACTGCATCATCGGCATCACCCCGCCGGTGACCTGCGGCATCTGGCCGTTCCAGCGCTTCGCCATCTCGTACTGCACCAGCGTCTGCGTGATGCTGCGCGACAGCAGGTCGTTCGCCTTGGCCTGAGCCTCCGCCTCGGCCAGAATCGCCTTCGCGCGACCGGCCGCCTTGATGCTGTCACCCTGTGCCTGAAACGTGTTCTTCTGCAGCTCGTTCTGCGCCGTCAACGACTGCTGCTGCATGACGTTCTTCAGCGAGATCGCATCCATGACCGCCTTGGGCGCGCGGAATTCATTCAGCGTGAACTGACGCACCTGAATGCCGTACGCATCCAGCTTCTTCTGCAACATGGCCTGGGTGCGTGTCACGACTTCTGCCTTCTTGGGGCCGAGGATCGCAGCGATTTCCTCGTTGCCGACCACTTCCTGGAGCGACTGCCGGATGGCCTGCTTGATGAAGCCGTGGGCGATCGTTTCGACATCCGTCCGGAACGTCTGGTACAGTGACGGCACCTTCGCGCCATCCAACTCGAAGGACATCGAGACATCCAACGACAACGGCTGCCCCTCGATCGAGTTCACATTGATCTCGTCGTTGTTGGGGGAGCCCTCAGTCGCCTCACGCGTCAGCACCAGCGTCTGCATGAACGTCGGGTACTCCTGAATCGCCGTCAGCGCGGGATTCCGGAAATGAAAGCCGGGTCCCAGCGGCTTCGGATCCACACCGCCGCCGCCACGATGGATGACGATGCCCACATGCCCGGGTTCGATGTATGCCACGGCCGGCTTCACCACCAGCAGGCCAACGACCAGCGCCGCCCCCAACATCAGCAGCTTACGAATGCCGCCACCGCCACCGGATCGCCCCGAACCGTTGGTCATGGAGTTGCGCATGGAGCTCTTGATGCCTTCAAACGTCGTATCAATCGATGCGGCCATGGAGGGCCTCCTTGTAGCAGTGGGGACAGAGTGGTTCACCCGTCGTCAGCCGCACGAGATCTTCTTCGCGCTGCAAGCCATGGACGGGACATGTGAGATCCGCCTCACGGTCGATTCGCTTGCGGTTGGCGGTCTGCTTGATCCGCTTCCCGAACGACGTGAAGCCCATACTGCGAACGACAAGAGCGCCAGCCACCGCCACTAGGGCGATGAAGAAGGCGCTCTCCACGAAGGCTGGATTCATATGTTGGTGAATACTACGCGGTTTGGATCGAACTGGTGTCAAAGTGAGACCGGCGAGACCGAGCGCATCGACCCGGCATTCGGCTCGCTACCGCCGAACACCGTTTATATCATTGAATAACAATGAGTTACGCCCCCAGTTCAAAGCGCAGCATCGACTCCAGCGTCGGCAGGTGGAACTGAAAACCCGCCTCCAACAAACGGCGAGGCACCACGCGTTGACTGGCCAGCACGGTCGCGTTGGCCATCTCCTCGCCCAGCACCAGGCGCAGGGCGAACGCGGGCACACGGGCGAAGGCCGGACGATGCAGGACGTCCGCCAGAATACGTGTGAACTCGGCATTCGTCACCGCTGTCGGGGCGACGATGTTGACCGGCCCCGCGATGTCATCGCGCATGAGGCAGAAGTGCAGCGCGCCGATCTCGTCGTCCAAACCGATGGGGCTCACCCACTGCTGGCCGTCCGACAATTCGCCGCCAACTCCCATACGGAAGAGCGGCAGCTGCTTGGCCAGCGCGCCGCCAGCAGCGCCTTGCACGATGCCGGTGCGCGCGTGTACGACACGAATCCCGGCCCGTGACGCGGGCTCGGTCGACGCCTCCCAGACGCGCGCAACCTCGGCGAGAAAGTCATTCCCGCTCGGACTCGATTCGTCGAGGATGGTGTCGCCCTGACTGCCGTAGATACCGATCGCCGAGCCGCTCACCAGCACGCGGGGTTTGCGATCGAGCTGCGCGAGGGTGTGCGCCAACAACGACGTTCCCTCGATGCGACTGGTGCGAATGGCGGCCTTGTGTTCGCTCGTCCAGCGCTCGGCGATGGACGCGCCGGCCAGGTGAATCACGGCGTCCACGCCTTCCAGCGCACGAGGGTCGAGCGTGCCGCGTTCCGGACTCCACGTGATGTCCGTCGTTCCCGGCTTCACCGGTCCGCGCCCGATGCGCACGACATCGTGTCCACCCGTCGACAGAAAGGCGGCCAGTTGCGAGCCGATGAATCCCGAGGCGCCGGTGATCGCAATACGCATCCGCGGCTGTGCGGCGAACTCCGCGTGCCGCGCCAGATCCGCCAGGGTGAGCGCATGACGATAGGCGAACACACGATCGAGGGTGGACTCGGCGAACCCGCCCGCCACGAGGTCGCCGACGGGGCCCATGGGCAGCGCATACTCGATGCGATCCTCGAGCACGCTGTGCGTGGTGCCGTCGGCGGTGAAGGCATGGGTGTGCCGCCAGCTCGCGAACGGGCCCTCCAGCAGCTCATCGACGAACTGTCGATTCTCGACGTAGTCGCGGTGGCGCAGCCGCCAAGTCGTCGGCAGGGGACCGGTGTGTACACGCAGCGTCACGGTGTCGCCGTCGCGAATGCCTCCGGATTGTTCGAGGACGCGTGGCACGTCCCATGGCGGCGAGAGGCGAATGAACGCTCCGGGCCTCGCATGCCAGCCAAAGAGTGACTCAACTGGAACTGGAACGCGCACCGTGCGCTGAAAGACTCGTGTGGTCATGGGCCAACCAGAAAGGGCGGCGCATTGGCGCGCCGTTGCGCCACGGCACGCCCGAACCACGGAATGCGAGACGCTGCGTGACTACCAGCCGCCCGCATCCTCCAGGTCCAGGATGCGCCAGCAGTACCAGCTTGCAATACTTGCCCAGGGCCGCCAGTTCCTGGCGACTTTCTCGAGTCGCTTGGCGTCTGGCAAGGCCCGCATGTTGTAGATCTTCTGCGCACCTTTGCGAACGCCCAGGTCAAGCACCGGCAGCACGTCCGGTCGCCAGAGCCGAAACATCAGGAACATCTGGGCCGTCCAGCGCCCGACGCCGCGCACCGGTACCAGCGCCTCGATCACCGCTTCATCATCCATCGTGTCGATGGCGTCGAGTGGTAAACGCCGGTCGACGACGTGAAGTGCCAAGTCCCGAATCGCGGCCGCCTTGGCGCCGGACAGTCCGGCACTGCGGAGTGTGGTGACGTCACAGGCCAGCACCGCCTCGGGCGTCGGTGCCGATCCGCCACCGCACTGCGCCATGAACCGTCCATAGATCGTGGCGGCCGCGGTCCCGGAGAGCTGCTGGTAGACAATCGAACGCGCGAGGTGGTCGAAGTGGGTCCCTTCACGGCGCGGACGCAGGGTGTAGGGGCCCACGGCGTCGATCGCGCGCGCCAGCTTCGGATCGGCGGCACGCAACGCCGCGACCGCGGCGGTGGCGGACCGCACCGTCAGCGCGCGCGGCGTTCGTGGTACGGGTACCGAGCGGGCGATGACGGGCACCGACTACATGCTCATGCTGAACATGATGTGCGCCTTCGGGGTGCCGGGCAACATCAGCCACGGCGAGGTGGCGGAGGGCACCGTGCTCAAGCCGGTGCTTTTTTCGGTCGCGAACGGGATGTAGACCACAAACAACGAACGGCCGTTGGCCACTTTTCCGGACGCCGGATCATACGAGCCGGGCTCGCCGAATACTTGGTAGAGTGAGGCCGGTGCTGTCGGCATCTTGATCTTGCCCGTCTTCACTTCGGCGAAGCGCACGGTGTCGACCTGGGCGCCCTTCACGCCCTCCGCGCGCAACTGGCGACCGCGCGCCATGAACGGATCCATCGACTCGTGATAACACGACACGTGAAACTGCGCTTCAGCGGGATCGTCGGCCAGGCACAACATCCCGTTCTTCGCCGGTCGGAGCTGCTCCAGTTTGCCGGCCGTCTTGTAGCCCAACACCCCGGCCCCCTCGCGCATCTTCTCGGGCAACGCCAGCACCGCGGCGGCGATCTGGCTGCTGACTGACGGCATGGACGCCGCGCTCGACTGCGCGTCGAGCGATGCGGCGGCAAACACCAACGCCGCACACGTCGCGACGGAAAATGACGGGAACCGAACCATGTTGTTCTCCGGAAGGGGCGACAGGATCGACGGCACCAACCATCGACTGACTGCGGAAACGATAGCGTGTCCGCGTGGCGGTCGCGAGCCGTCTGGTCGCCGCACCCCGACTGACCTCCGCCGCTTATCGTGTGTAGACCGCCGGCCTCACGTAACGAAAGCGATGGGTCAGGCCCGTCAGACTCTCACTGTGACCGACGAGCAGGTGTCCGCCGGGCTTGAGTAGCGCGTGGAACCGGTCGATGAGTCGCTGCTGCGTGCCCTTGTCGAAGTAGATCATGACGTTGCGGCAGAGAATCACGTCGAAGGGGCCCTGCATCGGCCAGGTCGCCATGAGATTCAGCGTTCCAAAGTGCACGAGGGTTCGCAGCGCCGGCCCTGCCGCATACCGTTCGGGTCCGCCGTCGGCCAGTCGGGTCCAATAGCGCTGCAGCCACGCGGCCGGTACATCGGACATCAGGTCGGCGGGATAGGTACCTTCCTCGGCCACGCGCAACGCCCGGCGGCTGATGTCGGTCGCCAGGATCCGCGCATCGCGAACGGCCGTGGCATCGAGGGTGTCGGTCAACAACATCGCCAGGGTGTACGGCTCCTCGCCTGACGAGCAACCTGCACTCCAGATGCGGATGGCACCGCTCAGGGTCGGCAGCACTTCGTCGCGCAGGAAGTCGAAATGCGACGCCTCTCGCAGGAAGCTGGTCGTGTTGGTGGTGAGCACATCGATCATCTCGGCAAACTCGTGCCGATCCGCCTCGGATTCGACCCGGGCGAGATAGGATTCGATGTCCCGCACCCCGATGGCGCGCAGCCGTTTGGCCAGGCGCGCACGCACCAGCCCCTCCTTCCCTTCGCGCAGCCGAATCCCGCTGTGCTCGTACAGCATGCCGGTGATGCGCGCGAACTGCGCCGGCGTCAGCGCGAACTCGGCGGACTCGCGCATCGTCGGTCCCGTCCGGACCGTCGGTCAGTCGACCGGCGTCTTGATCGCAGTGAAGATCTCGTCGGCGAGGGCCTGCCGAACGTCCGCGTTCCGTGTGGTCGCATTGGGATCATACGTCTCCTCAACCGCCGTCGCCTGTGCGGCGACGCCGGGCGAGCGTTCGATCGTGATGCCGGAGTCGAACATTCTCGCCACCTCGAGCAGGCGTGTCTCCATCTCGACCAGCACGGCCGAGGCGTGGCTCAGCTGCTGTGAGGTGATGTCCTGGAACTGCAGCGCGCCCATCATGATGAACATTTCGTCGCGCAGGTTCACGCGCAGTGCGCTCGCCTTGGCGCGATCCGGCACTTCCTGCTGGTCGATCGCGTCGAGTTCGTCCACCAGCTGGTTGGCGCGGTCACACGCGTCCATGATGTTGATCGCGGCATCCTCCGTCGCCGACGTCACCTCGCGGATCTTGTCGTGCGTCGACTGCAACTTCTCGAACGCCGTGCTGCGCAGCGCCGTGCGTGTTTCGCGCAAGTGCGCGAGCACGTTCAGGATCTGCTGATTCGCGCGTTCGAGGATGAGCGGCAGGTCGCCCAGGCTCACCGTGAGGTAGCCTTGGTCGGATGACGGGACGTCTCGCAATCCATGGATCTCTTGATCCACCAGGCGCAGGAGCGCCTCCGATTCATACAGGACCGTTTCGGCCCGACTGTTGGTCATTGTCGTCATGCCTCAGGCGGCCGCAGCCGGAAGGAGCGCGTCGAT
>CAZMGX010000120.1:0-12272 GCA_964565915.1 uncultured Gemmatimonas sp. | reverse complement strand
TGCTGATCTGCGCGGCCATCTATGTCGCCTTTACGGCGGCGGGCCTGTATGGCATCGCGATCGCGTCCGTCGGCATGCTGGCCACGGTCGGTGTCACGATGTCGGTCGACGCCTACGGCCCGATCTCGGACAACGCAGGTGGTATCGCCGAGATGAGCCATCTGGGCAAGGAAGTCCGCAAGATCACGGATGGATTGGACGCACTGGGCAATACGACGGCCGCCATCGGCAAGGGCTTCGCGATCGGTTCGGCGGCGCTCACGGCGCTGGCGCTGTTCTCCGCGTACGCCTCTGCCGTCAACCTGACGACGCTGAACCTGGTGGACCCGATGGTCGTCATCGGCTTGTTCATCGGCGGCGTCATGCCGTTCTTCGTCGGGGCGCAGACCATGACGGCCGTCGGCCGCGCGGCGCAGGGGATGGTGGAAGAAGTGCGCCGTCAGTTCCGCGAGATCCCGGGTCTCCTGGAAGGCAAGCCGGGCGTCAAGCCCGACTCGGCCCGCTGCGTGGAGATCTCAACCAAGGCCGCGATCCGCGAGATGATTCTGCCGGGCGTCGTCGCCGTGTTGCTGCCGGTGCTGGTGGGCAAGTTCGTCGGCGTCAAGGCGTTGGGTGGCCTGCTGGCCGGTGCCACGGTCACGGGCGTGATGATGGCGCTGTTCATGGCCAACGCCGGTGGCGCGTGGGACAACGCCAAGAAGCTGATCGAAGGTGGCTTCATGGGTGGCAAGGGCTCGGATCCGCACAAGGCGGCCGTTGTGGGTGACACCGTCGGCGACCCGTTCAAGGACACGTCGGGCCCGGCGATGAACATCCTCATCAAGCTCATGTCCGTGGTCAGCTTGGTACTCGCCCCCTGGTTCCTGCGCTGAGTAATGAGACTGGGAGTAACGAGTAAGGAGCAAGGAGCAACAGAGAGTAACGAGTAGAGAGTAGGGAGTAAGGAGTAGAGAGTAACGAGAGAGATCGAAGGGGGTCCCGCTAAGCGTGGCCCCCTTCATTCGTCTGGGGTGCGGAGGAGGTACTTCTTGAGGCCGATGAGCATCTTCCGGACCTCGATGGTCTCCTCGGAGAGCGCGGTGTACGCCTCTGCGGTAATGGCGTGAATGCGTCGGGCATACGCCAGGTGAGCTTCGAGTTCGGACGACGAGGCGATGGCGTACTGTACGAACCGTGCGTAGTTGCGATTGCGGCCGCTGGCGCTGCCTTCGAAGACGTTCGCGTAGATGGACTCCGCCGCACGCTCCAGCTGGGAGCGCCGGTTGGGATGGTCGTCAAACGGGGGCGTTCGTGCGACGGGCGCGACCTCGGCGGCCAGCGCGATGGCGCGGTGGTAGGCGTCGAGCTTGTCGAGGCGATGGACGATGCGTGGTGTCATGGCGACAGAGTAGCGCCCCCGGCCGGGGCGACCATCACCATTCGAACGCAGCCCACTACATTTCCACGCGGTGGGATTTTGGTTCTCGTTACTCCTTACTCGCTACTCGTTACTCTCTACTCGTTACTCTCTACTCGTTACTCTCTGTTGCTCCCTGCTCTCTACTCGTTACTCCTCTCTCCCTACTCGCTTTGCTCCGTCTAGGAATTGTTGGTCTGCCCAACGTTGGTAAATCGACGCTGTTCAACGCGCTCACGTCGGCCAAGGCCGAAGCGGCGAACTATCCGTTCTGCACCGTCGATCCAAACGTCGGCATGGTGGAGGTGCCCGATGCCCGATTGACGGCGCTGGCCGAGATCGTGCAGCCGAAGCGCGTTGTGCCGGCGGTTGTGGAGTTCGTCGACATCGCCGGCCTCGTCAAGGGCGCGTCCCAGGGTGAGGGGTTGGGCAACAAGTTCCTGCAGAACATCCGCGAGACCGACGCGATCGTCCACGTGATTCGCTGCTTCGATGATCCCGATGTCACGCACGTCATGGGATCACCCGATCCGGCGCGCGACAAGGAGATCATCGAACTCGAGTTGGCGCTGAGCGATCTCGCCACCGTCGAGAAGCGACTCGACAAGGTGAAGCGGTCGGCCAAGTCGAACGACAAGGACGCGTTGGCCGAACTGCCCGGTCTCGAAGCCGCGTTTGCGGCGCTTTCCGATGGCAAGCCGCTGTGGCGCGCGGGGTTGGAGGCGTCGGCGATGGCGTCGCTCGCGGGACTACAGCTGCTGACGGCCAAGCCCGTACTGTACGCCGCGAACGTCACCGACGCGGAACTGTCCGGCGAAGAGGGACCATACCTCAAGGCCCTGCGCGCGGCCGTGGCGGGTGAACACGCGGAGATCGTCCCGCTGTCCGCCAAGATCGAAGCCGAACTGGCAGAGCTGCCGCCCAGCGAGCGCACGGAATTCCTCGAGTCCCTCGGCATCGAATCGGCGGGGCTGGACCGGCTGATCCAGGCCGGCTACCACCTGCTTGGCCTGCAGACGTACTTCACGGCCGGGGTGCAGGAGGTGCGCGCCTGGACGATCCATCGCGGCGACACGGCGCCGGTAGCGGCCGGGGTCATCCATACCGATTTCGAGAAGGGCGTCATCCGGGCCGAGACGATTGCGTACGACGACTTCATCCTGCACCAGGGTTCGAAGAATGCGCGGACCAAGGGTGCGCTGCGTTCCGAGGGCAAGGACTATGTCGTGAAGGACGGCGACGTCCTGCACTTCCTGTTCAACGTCTGAGGAGCCCACTGACTCGGCCGTCCGAGGGTTGCCCCCGGCCCGAGCACCGGGTGAAGCAATCCCGACATTGCGGGGTACTAATCCGTATGACCCGAGTTTTGTCGAACCCGATCCTCAGCCTTGCGCTGCTGCTGCTGTCGTCCGCGCCGACCGCGGTGGCGCAGCAGGTGTCGGATACCCCGCCCGCCGTGGTGTCGCCGATTCGGCTGCCGGCTGATGCCGCGCCTGTGCCGTTCGCCATCGGTGAGCGGCTGGAGTACGACGTCAAGTTCGGCTCCATCAAGGTGGGCAGCGGCAGCATGGAGGTTCAGGATCTCGCGGACATTCGCGGCGTCACGACGTGGCACACCGTCTTTCGCATCACCGGCGGCATTCCGCTGTATCGCGTCAACGATCGGTACGAGTCGTGGTTCGACGTGCGCACGTTGAGTTCGCGGCGGTTCCATCAGGACATCGATGAGGGCAGCTACGAGCGCAAGCGCCGCTACGAGTTCTTCAACGAACGCGGCATGTATCAGGAGAACGACAAGCCTGAGCAAGCGACGGTCGAGTCACCGTTGGATGACGGGTCGTTCCTGTACTACGTGCGCACCATTCCGCTGGAAGTGGGCAAGGAGTACACGATTTCGCGGTACTTCAATCCCGCGTCCAACCCGGTGACCATCAAGGTGCTGCGTCGCGAAACGGTGAACGTACCGGCCGGGTCATTCAATGCCGTGGTGCTGCAGCCGACGTTTCGCACGAAGGGCATCTTCAGTGAGAACGGCAAGGCGGAAGTCTGGATCACCGACGATGATCGTCGCATGATGGTGCAGATGAAGTCGAAGCTGAGCATCGGCTCGCTGAACCTGTACCTGCGCAAACACAACACGACCGAGCCGAAGAAGTAAGGCGGCCGTCACGACGACACCGGGTGCATACACTCCGGGTCGTCGTGCTGCGGGCTATTGACGTGTGCGGACACGCGCCATGTCTCCAGCCTCTCCGCGTACGGACGCACGAGGGCCATCGCGCGCGCGGGCGGCGTTGCCGGATCCAGCCACTCCGCGTAGTCGGCCGGGGCAATGATGAGTGGCATGCGATCGTGAATGGGCGCGACGCTGGCGTTCGGCTCGGTCGTGATGATCGTGCACGTCACGAGCGGCGCCTGCGCCGCGTCACCGTCTGGACGCTTCGGCCGCCAGCGTTCCCAGAGTGCCCCGAAGGCGAATGGTGCCGCGTCCGGCAAGCGAAGACACCACGGCTGACGCGCTTTCTGTCCCGCGATCACTTGCCACTCGTAGAAGAGATCGGCCGGCATCAGGCCACGACGCTTCCGGAACGCCTCGCGAAACGAGGGTTTGTCGGCAACTGAGTCGCCCCGTGCGTTGGCGAGGCGGTTGCCGATGGCCGGGTCCGTCGCCCAATGCGGAACCAGTCCCCATTTGGCGAATCCGGCACCGCGACCGCGGGCCGTCTCAACGACCAATGGCACGGCCGACGACGGCATCACGTTGAATCGCGCCGGCAGGTCTGGCAGCGAAACATCGAACGGGAGGGTGGCGAGGCGCGCCGGATTGCCGAAACCATATCGTCCGCACATGCCACGGATGTGCACTCGCGTGGCACATGGGCGCAAGCGGTGCACGCGAGCGAGGCCATGCCCGTGACCCATATCACCGACTCGTGTCACGGTCGTTTCATCGACGGTGAGGACACGTACAACGTGCGCCGGTGTGCGCGCGCCGGATGCGTCGCGGTAACCGGGGGCTGACAGACTGCCCGCGGTTCACCCATCGCCAAGGAGCGCGTTGTGCATTCGCACCCCATCCAGGTTCTTCTGCGCGCCGACTCGGACCGCGTCACATCCACCGAGTCAGCCGACCTGTCGTCGCGTCGTCATGCGACTCAGCGCCGCGCGCGCGACGCCGCGTCGCCGCGCGCGACGGACACCCTGCCGCGCGCATCGTTGCCGGTGGCGCTGGCCAGCGCGCTGGCCTTCGCGTTGTTCGTGGCACTGGCGGCGCTGGCGCAGGTGGCGCGTGCCCAGTCCGCGCCGGCGCCGAGCAAGGCGTCCGCGAAGGAGGACGCCAGTGTCGGGGCGGCGCTGCGGCGGTCGGCGGATCGTCACGGGTTGTGGGGATCCGTTGGGGTGGGCCGCGCGAGCGCGGGCCTGAGCTGTGAAACGTGTGCCCGCGAGACGACGCGGGCGTATGCCTTCCACGGAACGCTCGGCGTGCGGCTCTCGTCGCGGTTTCTCGTGGGCGCCGAGACGTTCGCGTGGCTCGATGTCATTGGTGGCGGAGTCGACCGGATTGCGCGGGGCACGTACCTGATTGCGCGCAGCTACCCGTTTGAGGGCTCGCCGTTGTTCCTGCATGGCGGGCTGGGGCTGGCCGGATTTCAGGTCAATGACGGTGACGTCGCGTTCACGACCCGCTCCCCATCGCTCTCCTTGGCCGCCGGTTATGACTGGCGCATCGGTGCCATGACCCTCACGCCGTCGATCACGGCCATCACCTCAACCGGTGGTCGCCTGAACAGCGATCGCACGGGCAACGCCATCACGGACAATGCGCGGCTCGGGCTGCTGCGCAGTTCGCTGGCCCTTTCCTGGTTCCGCTAATGCGTGCGACGTCATCCCTGCTTGGTGCTGCCGTGATGGGCGGCAGTCTGGTGTTTCTCGTGGCGGCGTGCGCCGGTGAGAGCCCCACGTCGGTCTCGCCGGAGCAGTTGGCCGCGGCTGCCCCGGCGCGGGCGTTTGGCATCTGGTCGCCCGGCGGCGGCGACAGCTGCAGCGCGGAGGTTCACAATCGCTATGCGACGTTGGGGCCGGACGGGAAGAAGTACCCGACGTGGCATCCACCGGTCGACCCGGCCACGGGCTGCAGTTTCGGGCACGAGCATGGGCGGGACCCGCACGGTTCGAATCTGTATGGCGAGGTGGGCGACCTGCCGTTCGGGTATGCGAACGAGCAGCTGGACGCCGCCAACATGGGTCTGCAGCGGCATGAAGACCACGTGGGCCACAAGGTGGAGTGGGAGAACGATCTGCGGATCCGGCTGGGTGGCAACGCGGGTGCGACCCTGGAGGTGACCTGTGACGTACTTGCCAAGTTACATCAGGGAACACACTCCAAAGATGCATTTACCAACAACTTGCACGAGATAAACTATCACATCAAGTGTACCGATCGGACGGAGATGCACGTGACGATGCTGACGGCGATCGGGCGTCCCGGGGAGTTTGTCAGCCCTTGTGGCGGCACGATTCAGGCGGGCACGGCGACACCCGTGAATTCGCCGGCCGGGGGTGGACATCGTCGCATTCCGGACGCGAACTGCATCTTGTCGCGCATCCTCGTCGGGCCGGGGCAGCAGTCCGATTTCGGGGTGTTGCATGAAAGCTGGGAGACACACAGCGAGATCAAGACGCCGGACGGCACTCGGCTCGCGGCGTTCGACCCGTATTTTCAGGTCTTTCGGCCCAGCCGGTTCTACGATCCTGAGGCGACGGGGGTGGTGGGTCGGCCGGTGGCCCTGTGTGCCCTGGTGATCGGCGAGCGGCGGGCGCGCGGGAGCGAGTGTACTGGCCTGACGTCGATGGTCAGCGGCTCGATGGTGAGCGTGAACTATGACAACCCGCTTTCGGGGTTCAATGGCGTCCGTCGGCAGATGGACGTGAACAACAATGTGCTCCGCAACGCGGGCGGCCCGACGGTCTGGTACACGGACCCGTTCGGCAAGAACGCGCGGACGACGCCCTTCCCGGGCAGCATTCGCCAGGTGCTCGCGGCGGTGAACAACGATTACGGGGTGGGGATCAACGGCCCGGTGATCGGAGGCAACCGGAACTACGGCGGTACTGGAGTCCGAGCGCCGAATTGAGTACGGGAGCAGGGTGAGTAGGGAGCAGGGAGTATTGGGGAGTAACGAGTAGCGAGTAGGGAGTAGCGAGTAGGGGGTAAGGAGAGGCGCTCCTCGTTACTCCTTATCCCCTACTCGCTACTCCCTACTCATTACTCCCCGGTTGTCTCCTTCCTCTTTACTCGTTACTCTTCAGGGCTCTAGGGGGTACGACCCAAGTCGGTCATCCCCACCCTCCTCCCGCCCACGGCACGGCGGGGGGCACTTCAGACCATAGGGAGAACGCCGAGTGGCAAAGCTCAAGATTCGCCGCAATCCGACGCGGCGGTATGAGGCCGTGTATATCCTCGAGTCAGCACTCGAAGATGCGGCCATCGTGGAAAAGCTGGACAAGTTGCACACGCTCCTCGAAGTGACGGAGCCGATCGAGATGGAGCACTGGGGCCGTCGTGCGCTTGCCTACAAGATCGGGCGCCACGAGAACGGCTACTACGTCATTGCGCATTTCTCGGTTGAGCCACGGGTGCTGCCCGAGTTTGAGCGCGCCCTCAAGCTGGATGACTCGGTCATCCGCTACCTGATCACGCTGCACGAGCATGAGCTCGGCGCGCCCAAGCTGAGCGACGAAGAGCTGGCCTCTCGTCGCCGCTTGTCTGACGATGACGACGACGACGAGGAATAGCTGATGCGCCGACAGAAGAAGCCCTGCCCGATCACCGAGGCCGGCATCCGGTACGTGGATTACAAGGACGATCGTCTCCTCGCCCGTTTCATCACGGACTACGGCAAGATCCTGCCGAGCCGGTTGAGTGGCGTTGACGCACGACATCAGCGCCAGTTGTCGCGCGCCGTGAAGAAGGCGCGGTTCCTGGCGTTGCTCCCGTACGTGAAGGGACAGACGGCCTGAGCATGAGCGAAGCCGTCGCGCCGGATTCCGCTGCGACGGCTCCGCGAGAGCGGGGGTGGCGATGGTTTGTGCTGTCGCTGCTCCTGATGGTGTTGGTCACGGCGGCGCCGACGTGGACCCCTTCGCTGGCGCTGTTGGGCGGGACGGTGCGATTGCTGTTTCCCATCGAGCAGTTCGCCCTCCTGGTGCTCGTGGTGATCTCCGCGTGTGCCGTGGTCGGGTGGTGGGCGGGAGGACGCTTCTCCGTTGCGCTCCTGTGGGTCGTGATGACCGGCTGGGTGCTTTGGCGGCTGCCGATTCCCGTCAGTGGCTACGGCGCGTTTCTGCGCGGGTGGTCGGTCTGCCTGGGGGCGGCGTTCGGGTTGGTCTGCCTGACTACGCGAACCCGTCCGTTCCTCGGGCGAGCTTTGGCGGCCACCGTGATCGCGGCGTTGGTGATGTCCGCGGGACTGAGCCTGCGGGCCTCCGCCGCCGGGACGTTTGATGGGGCGACCCGGATGTTCGGGGTCGAGTATCAGCGTCGGGTGACGGAGTCGTTGGCTGTGTGGCGTCAGCGGACGGAATCGTCGGCGTGGCAGTCGTTCGCCCGGCGGATGCCAGGCGCGGCGGCACAGGCCGACCGTCTGGCCTCGTCCCTCGGCTCACTGGCCGATGTCGGTTCCAGTGGCACGTCGGGCAGTCTGGCGTCTCGTGGTCCGTTACTGATGTTGGTGCCGGCGTTGCTGGCGCTGGAGTCGCTGCTGGCGATGGGGTTGGGCTGGGCCGCGTATCACCGGTTGTCTCGGGTTCGCATCGGCCCGCCGCTCGGTGCCCTTCGGCAGTTGCGGTTCAACGATCAATTGGTGTGGGGGCTGGTGGTCGGTGCGACCCTGATGCTCCTGCCCACTCTGGTCGAGTGGCGCGCCGTCGGCGCGAATCTGGTCTGTTTTTTCGGTACGTTGTACGCCTTGCGGGGCGTCGGCGTGCTGACGTGGTGGATCCCCGATCGCGTGGCGGCACTGGTGCCGATCGCGTTGGTGATCTTGGTTCCGCTCCTTGGTCCGAGCGTCGTGTTGGCAGTGGTGCTGGCCACGACCTTCGCCCTGGGATTAGGCGATACTTGGCGCGATTTCCGCGCCGACGCGGATGCGCGTCGGACCGGATCGCTCCGCTGACCCGGAGTTTCTCATGGAAGTCATTCTTCGCAACGCCGTCGACAAACTGGGACACCCGGGTGACATCGTCTCCGTGTCCCCGGGGTACGCCCGCAATTTTCTGATCCCGCGCGGCTTCGCCTTCGAAGCCACCGAGGGCAACAAGAAGCGCATCTCGCTCGAGAAGAGCCGTCTCGAGGCGCTCGAAAACGAGCGCATCGCCGCGGCCCAGACCATCGCCGACAAGCTCGCCGAGGTCTCCGTGACCTTTGCGGCGCGTGTGGGTGACGAGGGCAAGTTGTTCGGCTCCGTCACCACGGCCGACATCGCCCATCAGCTCGAGGCGCAGGGGTACAAGATCGAAAAGCGCCAGATCGAGTTGAACGAGCCGATCAAGGCGCTCGGCGTGTATCGCGTCGGCATCCGTCTGCATGCGGACGTGAAGCCCGAGATCAAGGTGTGGGTGATCAAGCAGTAACACGGCGCGTGCTCGCTGGCTGAGGGTGAACCGGGGGTGCTCCGTCAGCACCCCCGGTTTGTTTTGCCCCCTGTCCTGCCAGCGTCCCCGTACGCAACCTTCAGGATGTGATCGGGTATTTTTCCCGGACGCACGTCTTGCCTTCCCCTCAGGTTCCCTCGATGTCCGAACGCCCCGCCAGCCCTGGCGAATCCATTGCCCGCCGCGCCGCCACCCTCGCGTCCGATCTGAAGGCCACCGATATCGTGGTGCTCGATCTCCGGGGAGTGACGGATATGACCGACTTCTTTGTTATCGCCAGTGGCACATCCGATACCCACGTCCGCGCCGTAGCCGAGCACATACAGGCAGGGTTAAAGTCGGGTGGGGTGTCTACGACGTTGACGGAAGGACTGACGCAAGGCCGGTGGGCGCTGCTCGACTACACCGACTGTGTGATCCACGTCTTCCATCCGACGTTACGGCAGTTTTATCAACTCGAGCGGCTGTGGGGCGATGCCAAGCCCCTCGTGCTCGAGGGGGAGCATCAGGGTTCCGGACACTCCACGGCCGCGTCCGCGGTCGCAGGATCCGCCCGATAGGCGGCAGGAGTTGTTCGAGGGCACATCTGGAAGGGAGAGTTCGGTGACATCGACCGTATGGCGGTTCGCCCGGTTGGGGCGGCGATTGGCCGCGATGATGCTCGCACTCGCGGGCAGCGCGGCAATCTCCTCGCTTGGCGCCCAAGGCTACTTCGGCCAGAATCAGGTCCAGTACGACCGCCTGCGCTGGAAAGTGATCGAGACGGAGCACTTTCTGGTGCACTACTACCCGGAGATCGGAGACGTCGCGCCTGACGCCGCTCGGATGGCCGAGCGTTCCTACGCGCGCCTGTCGCGGCTGATGTCCCACCAGTTCCGCGAGAAGAAGCCGATTCTGCTGTTCGGGTCGACGGGCGACTTCGCGCAGAGCAACGTGTTCGGCGATCTGGGCGAAGGCACCGGCGGTGTCACGGACCCCCTGCGGCAGCGTATGGCGCAGTTCTTCTCCGGCGACTGGGCCAGCTTCGAACACGTGCTGCAGCACGAAATGGTGCACGTGTTCCAGTTCGACATTTTCTCGCGCGGTCGTGCGGGAGCGGGCCTGCAGAATCTGGCCATGGTCAATCCGCCCCTGTGGTTCATGGAAGGTTTGGCCGAGTATTTCTCGATCGGCGACAAGCATCCCTGGACCGATGCCTGGGTGCGCGACGGCGTGGTGAACAACACCTTGCCCAGCATCCAGCAGATGACCGAGCGCCCGGACAAGTATTTTCCGTATCGCTACGGTCTGTCGGTGTGGCAGTATGTGGGCACGCGTTGGGGCGACGAGGTGATCGGCGAGATCATGAACGCCGTGCCGTCGCTCGGCATCGAGCGTGCGTTCCGTCGTGAAATCGGCATGTCGCTGGACGACCTGAGTGCCGACTGGAAGCAGGCGATGCAGTCGAAGTACCTGCCGGTGGTCGCGCAACTGGACCGTCCGCGCGCCTTCGCCGAACCGCTGCTGTCCCAGCGTCGCTCGGGCAGCATTTCGAACCTGTTCGTCGCGCCGGCGCTGTCGACGGACGGCAAGTACATCACGTACATCGCCTACGGCAGCCTGTTGCGCGGTGAGGTGTTCCCGGAGATGTATCTCGCTGATGCGCAGACGGGCAAGCGCATCACGCGTCTGGTGAAGACGACGACCAATCCGGACTTCGAACAGCTGCGGTTCATCTACTCGCAGCCGTCGTTCTCCCCGGACGGGAAGCTGCTGGCGTTCAACGGGCAGCGCGGCGGGCGCGACGTGCTGTACATCATGGACGTCAAGTCCCGCAACACGATCAAGAGTATCGATCTCAAGCTGGATCAGGTCCTGAGCCCGAGCTTCTCGCCTGACGGTCGCACCGTCGTGTTCAGCGGCATGCGTCAAGGCATGAGTGACCTGTACACGATCTCGCTGGATGAGCCCGGGTACAAGCAGCTCACGAAAGACGCGTACGGCGACCTGCAACCGCAGTGGTCACCGGACGGCAAGACGATCGCCTTTGTCAGCGATCGCGGGGAAGACACGGACTTCGAGATTCTCAAGGTCGGGCGCCTGAAGATTGCGTTTCTCGACCTCGAGTCCGGCAAGGTCACGGTGATGCCGAACCAGGCCGGTCTCAACATCAATCCGCAATGGGCGCCAGACGGCCGCTCGGTCGCCTACCTGTCCGATCGTACGGGGATTTCGAATCTCTTTCTGTTCGACCTGGACAACCGCGAGCAATATCAGCTCACGAACGTGCTCGGCGCGATCAATGCCGTGGCGGAGCTTTCGCCGGCGATCTCGTGGGCGCGCGGCGCGGATGAGATGGCCTTTGTGTATTACGAGAAGGGGGAGCACGCGATCTGGAAGCTGAAGAATCCGCGCGGTCTCAAGAAAGCGCCCTTCCGTGATGCCGCGGTGGTGGCCGAGGGCGGCGTCGTCATTACGCCGGGGGCCGTGACGCCGGTCACCCCGCCGGTGAAGGTCGATCCGACCGCGCACCTGCAGCGTGGCAGCGTCCGCGACACGGCCGTCACGCGGCAGTCGTTCTACCGTCCGCAGAACTCCAATGCGCGCGTGTCGAGCGAGCTGCCCGCGTCGACCGTCGCACGGATGGCCGAGACGATCAGCGTCCGCGCGATGATGGACAGCTTCGATTTCAACCTTCCCGACACGACGCGTTTCCGCGATTCGAATTACAAGGTGCGGTTCTCGCCGGAGTACGTGGCACAGCCGTCCATCGGCTATCAGCAGGGCGGCTTCGGGCAGGGGACCTACGGTGGCACGACGATCATCCTGAGCGACCTCCTGGGCGATCATCGCCTGGCGTTGTCGGGCTCGATCAACGGGCAGCTGAGCGATGCGCAGGTCTTCGTTGGCTACACCAGCCTCGGCAGTCGCTTGCAGTACGCGACCGGCATCACGCAGCAGCCGATCTATCTGCTCTCGAATTTCCGTGAAGATCCGCTGGGCGGGAACCAGTTCCGACAGTCGCAGGAAATCGTGCGCCTGGTGCTGCGCGAGGTGTTCCTGTCCGGTCTCTACCCGCTCAACCGATTCACCCGGTTCGAGCTGGGCGCGCGCTTCCAGAACATCGATCAGCAAGTGTTCACGCTCGACCGGCTGGTGGACTACAACACCTTCCTGGCCACGGGCTTCCAGCGCGGGCCCACACGCAACATTGCCTCGGTCAACACCTACTCGCCGTACCTGG
>CAZMGX010000119.1:0-12330 GCA_964565915.1 uncultured Gemmatimonas sp. | reverse complement strand
GCGGTATTTTCACTGGCCGGCGTGGCCCTGGTGGTGGAAGGGTATCTCGACGCGATTCGACTGGCGTTGAATGGGCTGGACGAGGTTGTGGCCCCGCTTGGCACGGCGCTGACGGAGGAACAGGCCGCGTTGCTCGTGCGCTACGCGAGCGAGGTCTTTCTCCTGTACGACAGCGACGAGGCCGGGCAGAAGGCCACGTTTGTCTCGGGCCGGGAGTTGCTGCGCCACAAGGCCGCGGTACGTGTCGTCTCGCTTCCCGAGGGCGAAGACCCGGATACGTTCGTGCGGACGCACGGGCGGGCGGCGCTCGAGACGCAGCTCACACAGGCCATCGACCTGTTCGATCGGCAGGTGCAGCTCATCGAGCGTCGCGGATGGTTTGCCGACATTCGTCATCAGCGCGAAGCCATCGATCGGCTCTTGCCGACGATCCGTGCGGCGCGTGATCCGCTGACCCGCGACCTGTATCTCGCGCGGCTGGCCGAGGTGTCGCACTTGGACAAGTCGACGCTCGTGAGCGAAGCGGACGAACCGCCGGCCACCGGTCGCGGCGGCGTCAGCCGACGGCATGCCGAGCCGGAGCCGCCAACCCCGACGTACGCAGAGGCCCCGCCGCCGGACGATGCCGGTGTCCCGTCGGCACCGGCCGCGTACCCGAAACGTCCGTGGATGGGCAAACGCGGCAAGCCCGCGCCACCCGAGTGGCACGCCACGTCGGCCCCGCCGCGCGCGCGACGCGACGAACCCGTCGAACGCGCACTGGTGCGGGCTATGCTGGTGGATCGTGATCTCGTCGAACGGATTGCCGAACGGCATGGCCCCCAGGACTTCCGCGACGCGAACTACGGTGCCCTCTTCAGCGCGCTGCTCTCGGCGGGCCACGCCGATTCGCTGGATGTGATCGCGGAATCGTTGTCGGCCGAGGCGTTTCAGGTGTTGCGCGAGTTGACGGAATCAGGTGAGGCGCATCCGCCGGAGGCCGCTGATGTGTCCCTGAGTCTCGCGCGTTTCGACGCGCGCCCATTGGAGGCCCGCATCGACGAGATTCGCGCCAGCATGCGGCAGGCGACACCGGAGATGCAGGACGCCCTCATGCGCGAACGGCTGGAGTTGGAAGTGGAGCTGCGACGGCTCTTGCCGATCCGCAGCCCGCGAGGTAAACGAAAGGGGTGATGTGAACAATTCCTGGTCCGGAGGCCGAGTGAATCCCGATTTGGCAGCGCTCCTGGTGGTGCAGCAACACGACGACACGCTCCGGGAGATTGGTGCGCGCCGGGATGCGCTGGCGCCTCGTCTGGCGGCCATGGAGAAGGCGCGGCAGCGCGCCATGGACGAGGTGGCGCGCCATGACGTCGCGTTGTCGAAGGAGAGTGAGCGAAAGCGCGCGCTCGACGCGCGCATGCATGAGCATCGCCAGCGACTCGAAAAGAACACGGCGGTCCTCGATCAGGCGCACAAGGTGAAGGAGGCGACGGCCGCGATGGCGCAGGTGGAAACGGCGCGGCGTGTCCTGGCCGAGGATGAGAGTGAAGCGCTGGCGATGGGTCGGCGACTGACCGACCTGCGTGCCGGGCTCGCCGCCGCGCAGGAAGCACTCGCCACCCTCGACGCCGAACAGCTGACCGCACGAGCGGTCGTGGAGGGGGACCGCGCGCGTATCGGTGACGAACTCGCCACGGCGCAGGCGCTGCGCGCGCAGGCATCCGCGGCGGTCACTCCCGGACTGCTGTCCCGCTATGATCGGGTGCAGGCGCGCCGGCATGGACCGGCCTTGTTCGCTCTGAATGCCGGATTCTCCTGCGGGAGTTGCGACACGGCGATTCCGTTGCAGCGACGTCCCGCGATGAGCAGCGGGCACACGATCGAGGTCTGCGAAGGGTGTGGTGTGTTGCTGTATCTGCCCGCCCCCGCATCGACGTGAGGAACGCAAGCAGAACCGCACGCGTGATTCCGATGCTGCTGGCGTGATGTCGTGTCTGTCGACGGTACGAGCAGTCTCCTAGATTGCCGAGGGTGACCGTTCCTCCCACTTCTCTCACCACCGCGCCGAGCGGCGTCGCCTCGGCGTCATCCGATGGGGTGCACGCGGGCCCTGTGTCCGCGTCCGTATCCGTGTCTGTGTCGCCGCCAGCGTTGGCACCCGAGTCGGTGCCCATGCGGCCGTTGGCGCGTTGGGTGGTGGCAGAAGCCCCGCCGACGGAGCCTGTGCATCGGCTGGTGCACGAGCTGTTGTTGCCCGAGCCGGTTTGTCGGCTCCTGGTCGCTCGCGGATATGCCGATCCCGCGTTGGCCAAACGCTACCTGCGTCCACGGCTCGAGCATCTGCAGGCGCCGGACGTGCTGTTCGACCTGACCCGGGCCGTTGATCGCATCGTGGCCGCAGTGCAGGGGGGCGAGACGATCTTCATCCACGGCGACTACGACGTGGATGGCATGAGTTCCACGGCGCTCCTGACGCGCGTGCTGCGCGGGTGCGGTGCGCAGCACGTCATTCCTTTTGTCCCGAATCGATTGACGGACGGCTACGACCTCGGACCGGCCGGAGTTGCCGCGGCACTCCAGGCGCGGGCCAGTCTGCTGATCACGTGCGACTGCGGCACGAGTGCGCACGAGTCGGTCGCGCGCCTGAATGCTGCTGGTGTCGATGTCATCATCACCGACCACCACCTGCCTGGTGGGCCGCTTCCGTCGGCGTACGCCATCTGCAATCCCCGGCGGCAGGAATCGGCGGCCTCCGACCAGGATCTGGCGGCGGTCGGCGTGGTGTTCAAGTTGGCGTTGGCCTTGTGCGCCGCCCTCGGGGCGCCCGCCGCGCTTGCACATCGGCAGCTGGATCTCGTGGCGCTGGCCACGATCGCCGATGTCGCACCGCTGCGCGGCGAGAATCGGGTGATGGTGCGATATGGCCTGCGGCTGCTTGCGGAGACGACACATGTCGGGCTGCGTGCGCTGTTGCGCTCGTCGGGGCTCGAGGGCAAGCCGCTCACGGCGGGGCGCGTGGGATTTGTCTTGGCCCCTCGCCTCAATGCCGCCGGACGCATCGCGGATGCCAAGCTCGGACTGCGACTGTTGCTGGCCGAGCGTGAAGACGAGGCCAACGTGATCGCACGCGAACTCGAGGAACTGAATCGCGCACGACAAGAGCTGGACCGTGCCGTGCTCGACGACGCCATGCGCCAGCTCGAGGCACCCGGTATGCGTGATCGATACGCCTTCGTGTTGTCCCGCGAAGGCTGGCACGCCGGCGTGATCGGGATCGTGGCCTCGCGCATTGTCGAGCAAACGGCACGACCGGCCGTTCTGGTTGCGGTTGAGGACGGCATCGGAAAGGGCTCCGGTCGGTCCATTTCTCCGTTCGACCTGCACGCGGCGCTCGGCGAGTGCCGATCGCATTTTCAACGGTTTGGCGGTCATCGCGCAGCGGCCGGTCTGACGATGGATGCAACCCGGATTCCGGCGTTCGCCGAGCAGTTCGACGAGGTCGCGCGGGCGCGGCTGTGCGCCGATGACCTGATCCCTGAGCTGCGCATCGACGTGGAATTGCCGATCGACCGCGTCGGCGACGACCTCGAGTCGTTGGTGCGTCACTTCGAACCCTTCGGCATCGGCAATCCGGCGCCGGTGTTTCGATCTCGCGGGGCGCGACTGTCGTCACCGCCTCGCCGCATCGGCGCCGACGGCGTGCGGGTGTCGTTCGACGTCGGCGCGAACCGCATCGAGGCGATCGGCTGGGGGTTGGCGCCGCGGGCCGGTGCCCTCGATGTCGCGCGCCCGGTCGATATCGTTTATCGCTTGGAGCGCGACGAATATCGCGGCGCGTCGCGTCTCCAACTGAAACTCGCCGACTTCCGGAGCTGACGACGTGCGCATCGTGGCAGGACGATGGAGAGGGCGCCGTATCGAGGCGCCGGCAGGCGATCTGGTGCGACCCACCGGTGATCGCGTGCGCGAGTCGTGGATGAGCATCGTGCATCGCGTGCTGCCCGAGGCACGCGTGCTGGATCTGTGCGCGGGTAGCGGCGCGCTCGGCCTCGAGGCACTGTCCCGCGGCGCCGCCGTCTGCGACTTCGTCGAGCAATCGCCGCAGGCCATTGCCGTGATTCGCTCGAATCTCGCCGGTCTCGGTGGCCATGACGGGGCCGTCGTGCACCGCGAGGATGCCGTGGCGTTCGTGCGATCCCTCGGCAGCCTGGCCTATGACGTGGCCTTCGCCGATCCTCCGTACGCAACCAGTACGGCGGCCGATCTCGTCGCCCGCTGGCTGGATGTGCCGTTCGCCGCCATCTTCGGGATCGAACATCCGTCATCGATGGCCATGCCGGCGCCCGGCGAAACGCGGCGGTACGGATCGACCTCCCTCACCTTCTATCGCGCCGCCGACTCGTGACTGCGCCCCAACCTGCCGGAGCGCGCATCGCGCTGTACGCCGGTTCCTTCGATCCGATCACCCACGGACACGAAGACCTCATCCAGCGAACGTTCGCGTTCACGGATCGACTGGTCATCGCCGTCGCCACCAACGTCAACAAGCAGCCCCTGTTCACCGTCGAGGAGCGGATCGGTTTCATTCGCGAAGTGACGGGCAACGATCCCCGCGTCGATGTGCGGGCGTTCGGCGGGCTGCTGGTCGACTTCGCGCGTGACGTCGGCGCACGCGTCAATGTCCGGGGGCTGCGCGCCGTCAGCGATTTCGAGTACGAGTTCCAGATGGCGTTGATGAACCGCCATCTCTATCCGACCCTCGAAACGATCTTCATGGCGCCGTCCTTCGACACGACGTACATCAGCTCCAGCATGGTGCGGGAAGTGGCGCGCTTCGGGGGTGACGTGACGAAGCTGGTGCATCCGGTCGTCGCGCGCGCCCTGACCGCGCGGTTCGCGCCGTGAGCAGTGGGGCGCCGTCGGCCGCGGTGCGCTTTCTCGACGACGTGCATCAGCGCGCCGCACGGGCGCATCGCACGATCGCGTTCCCCGAGGCGACGGACATGCGGACGGTGCAGGCCGCGCTCGCACTGGCCAAGCGCGGCACGGTCACACCGATGTTGGTGCGTCGCAGTGACGCCGCCACCGGACCGATCCCGGCGCGCGGCGCCGTCCTCGTCGACCCGTTGACCGATCCGCGCCGACCCGAGGTCATTGCGCACCTGCTGGCGCGGCGCGGTAGTCGAGGGTTGGGACGTGAGGATGCGGAGCACCTGGCGCTGGATCCACTCTACTTCGCCGACGCCCTCGTGGCGCTCGGCCACGTCGACGGCTGCGTCGCGGGGGCCGTACATACCACAGCGGAGGTGCTGCGCGCGGCCCTTTGGACCGTCGGGGCCAGCACCGGGGTGCGCACGGTGTCGTCGGCGTTCTACATGATCGTTCCCCCATTTCGCGGTGGGGAAGGCGAGGTGCTCACGTTTACGGACTGTGCCGTCGTGCCCGATCCGACGGCGCGTCAGCTGGCCGACATCGCCCTCGCCGCCGCGATCGATCGACGGCGCATCGTCGGCGACGAGCCCCGCATCGCGCTGCTCTCGTACAGCACGAAAGGCAGCGCCGACGGTCCCTCGGTCAGTCGGGTGCGCGAGGCGCTCGAGCTGGTGCGCCGCGAAGCCCCCTCCCTCGTCGTGTCGGGGGAACTGCAAGGCGACGCGGCGCTCATTCCGGACATCGGTCGTCGAAAGGCGGCCGGGGAAGCCGCCGCCGGATCGGCCAACGTGCTCGTCTTCCCCTCGCTCGACGCTGGCAACATCGGATACAAGCTCGTCCAGCGCCTCTGCGGGGCCACGGCGATCGGCCCGATCCTCCAGGGACTCGCCCGCCCCTGCAGTGACTTGTCCCGGGGGGCCACGGCGGACGACATTGTACATGTCGCGGCCATCACTGCTTTGCAGGCGGCGACTCCCTTGCCGGCGTCCTGACGCCGTCCGCTGACCCAGAGTCCCATGAGCTTCATTCTCACGCGTACTGACCACCTCCTGGTGGTGGAAGTCGACGGCCAGCTGGTCGTCGGCAACCGACAGGAGTTCAAGCAAGCCATCCTCGATCAGGTCGAGCAGGGCGCCACCACCGTCGTCATCGACTTTACGCGCTCTCCCTATATCGACAGCTCCGGACTCGGGGCCTTGGTCTCGCTCGGGAAACGGCTGCGGGAGATGGGCGGCGACCTGCGCCTGGCGGGGCTCAATGATGACTTGCGTACCTTGTTCGAACTGACCCGGTTGGACGCCCTCTTCCCGCTCTTTGCGTCACGTGAAGACGCGCTCGCCGGGGCCTGAGCCGATGGCGGCACGATCGCCTCGCGGACCGGCCCGACGCATCACGCCGCTCGCCGAGCGACGTGAGTGGACGATCGCGTCGGACGTACAAGCCATTACGCCGATCGTGGAAACGGTGCAGACGCTGTGCGCCGCTGCGGGCTTCTCCGGCCGGCAGTGTGGCCTGAACATCCCGGTCGCCATCACCGAGGCATTGTCGAACGCGATCCTTCGTGGCAACGAGTGCGACCCGAGCCGTCGGGTCATCGTCGCCGTCGTGTTAGACGCCCAGCGGCTGACCGTCGAGGTCACCGACGAAGGAAACGGGTTCGACTTCGAGGCTTCGCAGCGATCACCCGAGGCGCACGACTGGCTGGAGCGCGAAGATGGCCGTGGGTTGTTCCTCATTCGTTCCCTGATGGACGAAGTCGAAAGCCGCCGAACCGAACAGCAGCCCGGACACACGCTCCGATTGGTCCTGCGTCGAGCATGAGCGAGGTCGCCGCCCTTTTGGCCGCGTTCCGCGAGGCCACCGGGCGAGAGGCGGCACTCTGGGAGCGACGAGACGGCAGCGTGTCACCGACGCTGCTCGGAGCATCGTCCGCGCGCTTTGCCGAGCGCACCGCGCTGGGCCCCGTGGCGTGGGACGTGCAGGCATGGGCGCGGACTCAAGGCGTGGTGGCGCACCTCGCCAACACGGGCGACAGCGTGGGCTGGCTGATCGTCGAGCCAGGCCTCTCGGCCGAGACGGATCGCTGGCTGGGACGGCTGATTCCGTTCGTGCGACGTCTCGCGAACGAACGCGATGGCGCCGCGCGCGAGCTCGTAGGACGATACGAGGAGATCAACCTCCTGTACGCCATCGGTGAACTGCTGGGGGGCACCACGTCGGTCGAGAGTGTCGCGGAGACGCTGCTGCGCGAGTTGGCCATCACCGTCGGTGCCGTGCGTGCAGTCTTCCTCCGCACGCATCGCAGTCACGCCATGCTCACGGCGATTGCGACCATGGGGCTCGAGGGCGGCATGTATCCGGACATCAGTCTCGATTCCCCCACGCACATTGCGGCCCGAGCCTTTCGCACGGGGGGGGCGTGCACCGAGGATGGTGCCGCCTCGCGCCTCGCGGATCCCGTCCTCGGCGCCGACGGCGACGCGTTGCTCGCGGTGGCGATTACGCGCCCGAGTACCGGCATCGGAATCACCGGCTCCTTTCCCGTGATCACCGCGCGGCGACCAGGCTCCACCGTCGTCGAGTCCAACTTCACCGTCCCGCTCGGTGTGCTGGTGCTGGTCGGTCCGCCTGGCGGTGCATCGTTCAGCGCCGGTGATCGCAAACTGGCCGGAGCCGTCGGTACGCAGATCGGCACGACGATGCACAATGCCGCGCTCGTGCGCGCCGCCATCGAACGCCAGCAACTCGAGCGCGAGATGCGCCTGGCGCACGACCTGCAACTGAAGCTCCTGCCCAGTCCGACCGTCGTGCAACCCGAAGCGCGCGCCGCAGCGCGTGTGGTACCGGCCGAGAGTGTGGGCGGCGACTTCTTCCTGCTGGCGCGCCTCGATCGTGATCGCACGGGTGTGCTGATTGGAGATGTCTCCGGTCACGGTTATCAGGCGGCGCTGGTGATGGCCCTCGCGCTGAGCGCGGCGGCGATTCACGTGCAGGCGGCCTTCGATCCGTCGATCGCGCTGGAGGCGGTACAGCGCTCGCTCGCCGACGAGCTCAATTCGACGGAGATGTCGCTAACGCTGTGCTACGCCGTGATCGACAGCCGGGTTGGCGAACTGCGGTTCGCCAATGCCGGACATCCGCACGCGTTTCGGGTCGGGCGTGATGGTGACTGCACCCGGCTTGCCGCCGTGGCGCCACCCATCGGCTTCAGCGACGAAGCGATCGAAGAGTGTGTCATGAGCTGGCGCCCGGGTGATCGCCTCGTGTTGTTCACGGACGGCCTGACCGACGCACGCGATCGCGGCGATGCGCGCCTCGGCGAGCGCCGGATTCTCGACGTCATCAGCGGCATGCGGCAGGGGGAGTCGCCGGACACGATGCTCGCGGCGCTCTTTGCGCTGGTCGAGGGGCACGTCGGCAACACACCGCTGCGCGATGACCTGGCGGCGGTCATCGTGGATCGTGTGGAGTGAGCACGCATCGCCAGCGCCCGGTGCCGCCTGCGTTGCCGGCACCGCGCAAACGGTTCGGACAACACTTCCTGCGTGACGCCCGCGTGCTCGATGCCATCGTCGATGCGCTCGGACCGCTCGATGGGCGCACGGTCATCGAGATCGGACCGGGGCGCGGCGTGATGACGGATCGCCTTGTCGAGCGGGCCGCACGCGTCATCGCCATCGAAGTGGATCGTGATCTGGTCGCCCACCTCCGCGAGCGCTACGGCGATCGTCCGCATGTTCGGGTCATCGACGCGGATGTGCTGACCGTGTCCTTCGGTGAACTCGCTGGCGGGCCATACGTGCTGGCCGGGAATGTGCCGTACTACATCACGACCCCGATCCTTTTTCAGGCGCTCACCATGCCGCGGCCCGAGGTCGCGGTGTACCTCGTGCAGAGAGAGGTGGCCGAACGGTTGGCGGCACCACCCGGCGACAAGACGTACGGCGCCCTCAGCGTCAACGTGCAGGCGGTGGCGCAGGTGGAACTGCTGCGCCGCGTGGCACCCGGTGCGTTCAATCCGCCGCCCGCCGTCGACTCGGCCATCATTCGGATTACGCCGCGCGACGTGCCCGCCGTCGAACCCGCACTCGAAGGCAAGTTCCGGAGCTTCGTGCAAGCCGCGTTCGGCTTGCGCCGCAAGCAGTTGGTGCGCGTCATCCGGACCATCGCGGCGGTGGATGCACCACGCGCCGCCGAGATCATCGCGGCCTGTGGGCTGACGCCCGACGTACGGCCAGAAGTCCTGACCGCCGAGGACTTTGCGCGACTTGTGCGCGCGCTCAACTGAGGGACGGCGTCAGGCCGCGCCGCGATCAGCGTGGTTGTTGGTGAGCGCGAACGAGAGCCCTTCGAGCTCCATCGCCATGTTCACGGACTTGAGCGAGACGTGCGGCGGGACGGTGATCTGTGCGGGCGCAAAGTTGAGGATCGCGCGAATGCCGGCGCCGACGAGGCGATCTACGACGTCTTGGGCATCATCGGACGGGATGGCGAGCACCGCGATCACCGACTCTTCGTTGGCGATGTCGCGCTCGAGTTGTCCCATGTCGCGGATGATGGCCTCTCCCCACGGTTGCCCGATCTTCTCGGGGCTGTTGTCATACACACCGGCGATCCGGAATCCGCGCTGGCGAAAGCCGCGATAATTGGCCAGGGCCGCGCCGATCTTGCCGGCACCGATAATGACAACCTTCCACTCGCGCTCGAGGCCGAGGATTTCCCGCAGGTGCGCCGTCAGTTCGTGCACGGGATAGCCGAGGCCGCGCTTTCCGAACGAGCCGAAGAAGGACAGATCCTTGCGGACTTGTGCGGGGGTGGTGTGACAAAGATGCGCCAGCTCGTCGCTGGACGCGGTTTGCTGTCCGCGGGTGTCCAGGTCCTCCAGGTAGCGGAGGTACATGGAGAGGCGGCGAACGGTGGAGTCGGCGATACGCTTGACGGACATCTCGGCGGGGCTTGTGAAATTCTTCACAAAGGTAGAAGCCGGCACGGGTTTTTACCAGTCGCCCCTCGTCAGGTCCCCGCGCTAACTTGCCGCGATGGCCGTCCCCCCTGTTCCTCCGCGTCCCGTCGGAACCGTCGTCTCCCGTCGGCCCACCACGTTGTCGGCGCGAGCGGCCGAGTGTCTGGCCGCCGGACCGCTCGATGCCGTCTCCCTCATGCGGGACGTGTGTCAGGTGGCGCGGCTACAGCCCGACGCGGCCGAGCGGATGGCGCTGGCGCTGTTGTCGAGTCACGACGAGTTCGTCTTGCTGCCGTCGGGACATTGGGCCCTTCGCGAGCCGCCGGTGGAGGCTCGGGTACCGGCGCCGCGCGGAGCGGCGACGCTCGTCTCTCTCGCTGACCACGGGTCGACTGGGACCGCAAGCGCCGGTCTGCGGGACGTCGACTTTGCCGTGGTTGATGTCGAAACGACCGGAACGCGAGTGGCGGATCGCGTCACCGAGATCGCCATCGCCCGTGTCAGCGGCGGTGAGCTGCAGGATGTCTACACGCAGCTGGTCAATCCGCAACGGCCGATTCCCGCTCACATCAGCGCCCTGACGCACATCACGTGGGCCATGGTGAAGGACCAGCCGCCGTTCGGCCAGATTGCGCCCGATGTAGTGCGGCGGCTTGCCGGTCATGTCTTCACGGCGCACAATGCCGCATTCGATTGGCGCTTCGTGAGCAATGAGTTGACTCGCGGTGGGCTGCGGTTGTCCGGGCCCCGGCTTTGCACGGTACGACTGGCGCGGCTGCTGCTGCCACGGTTGACCCGGCGCTCGCTCGACCACGTGACGCGCTACTTCGGCATCGAAATCTCAGCCCGCCACCGCGCGGCTGGTGACGCAGAAGCGACGGCGCGGGCGCTGTTGCGTATGTTGCGGATCGCGGAGGGCGAGGGGGTGTCCTCGTGGCAAGCGCTCGAAGCCCGGCTTGCGACCGCGCCCGTCCGTCGTCGCCGATCCGCCGCGGATCGTCGACGTCGAGCGTTCCCCCATCCTGTCATCGAGGATCACATCGCGTGAGTTTTCCCGGTCCGCTGCTTGAGACGCGCACGCTGGGTCGCTGGCGCATCCACGCCATTCAGGCGGGTGGCCAACAGCTTGACGGCGGGGCGATGTTCGGCGTGGTGCCGAAACCGCTGTGGGAGAAGCGCATCGCCGCCGACGCGAAGAATCGTATCCCCATGGGCATGCGGTGCCTCCTCGTGGAGCATGACGACGGGCTGGTCCTGATCGACAGCGGGGTCGGCAACAAGGAAACGGCGAAGTTCCACGACATCTACGGCGTCGAGAATGCGGGTGAGGGCGGACGGACGGCGCTGGAGGCAGGGATTGCCCAGGCCGGTTTTTCGCCGGAGGATGTGGCGCTCGTCATCAACACCCATCTGCACTTCGACCACGCCGGTGGCAACACGTTTCGGACCGAAGGCGGCGAGATACGGCCGTCCTTTCCGAACGCCCGCTTCGTGGTGCAGCGCGGCGAATATGCATATGCGTTGCGCGCCAACGAGCGCACGTCGGCGAGTTACTTCCCGCACAATTGGGATGCGCTCCTGGCGGCTGGTCGGCTGGATCTGATCGAGGGCGATCGCGAGCTGCGTCCCGGGATCTCCGTGCGGGGCACGCCCGGGCACACGCCGTTCCACCAGAGTGTCATGCTAAGGTCAGGCGGTGAGGCCCTGTGTTTTCTCGGGGACGTGGTGCCCACGGCGCATCATCTGCCGCTGCCGTGGATCATGGGGTACGACGTCGAGCCGCTGGTGACGCTGGAGTCCAAGCGGACCTTGTTGGCGGAGGCCGTGGCGGGCGACTGGCTGGTGGTGTTTGAGCACGACGCCCACACCGGATTCGGGCGCGTGGCGCATGACGGCAAGGGATACCGGTTGGCAGAGTAGGGCGCGGGGGTTGACCCGGCCGGCAAGTTGCCTAGTTTAAAGGGGTTAGTCCTGTGGTGAAAGTTCTATAACCGAGAAGCGGATGGGCAGCGACGCCCATCCCACCCTTCGGCCCCCGATGTGGAATGTGCGCATTCCTCGGGGCGCGCTGCTGGAGTCCATCGAGCCGATCACCCCGACGCGCCTTGGCGCGAGCGGGCGTGTGGTGTTGCGACGCGGATTCCTTCAACAGGGGTTCGCGTTTTCTGTTTCTTTTCACCGGAGTTCGGCCTATTCAGGATTCGACAAAGCGTCCGCCACGGGTGAACCGGCAAATCCGGATCAGTCCCGTTCGCGTGATCGCCGCCGACGGAAGTCAGCTCGGCATCATGGAAGTCGATGTGGCATTGGCCCAGGCGATGGAGCAGGGGCTGGACCTCGTCGAAGTGGCGGCCGCCGCACGGCCACCCGTGGTCCGTATCATGGACTTCGGGAAGTTCAAGTTTGAGCAGGCCAAGCAGGCGCGGCTGGCGAAGAAGAAGCAGCACGTGATC
>CAZMGX010000118.1:4730-12428 GCA_964565915.1 uncultured Gemmatimonas sp. | reverse complement strand
AGAAGAGCAGGCGGTGAGCAGAAACACGCCAACGTTGGCAGAATGGAACTGCGGGACCGGGGACGGAGGACTGGGGACTGAGGACTTCGGCCCAACCAATGGACTGGGAGGACTGATGGAGTTGGGACTGAGGACTGCGGTAGAACCTCAGGGACTGCGGACAACGGACCGGGGACTTCAGACAAAGCACTGCGACAACGGAACCGAAAACGTCAGACAGAATGATGGTGCGTCGGCTCTTGAGTCCCCGGTCCCGGTCCTAGAGTCCCCGGTCCTCGGTCCGCCGGTCCTCGGTCCGCCGGTCCTCGGCCCCCCGTGCGAAGGTCCTCACTCCGCAGTCCGAACTCCATCAGTCCTCCCGGTCCATTGGTTGGGCCAAAGTCCATCGTCCCAAGTCCGACGTCCCCAGTCCTGCTGTTTTTCTCTGCGGTTGATTCCCGCTACCGGCGCTATCGCACTCCACGTCGCGTGTCCCGCACCATCAACACCGGGACTGCCGTCAGGTGCCGCACCTTGTTCGCCGTCTGTCCATAAATGACATCCTGCAGCCCTTTGTGCCCGTGAACCGCCATGGCGATCAGGTCACACTGCTCCCGGTCGGCAGCCGCGGCGATCTCGTTGGCGGGCTCCCCTCCGGCCAGCACCGACTCCGCCTCGAATCCTTCGTCTCTGAGCGCCGCGCAGCATCGCTCGATGTACTCGCGATCGTTTCGGATTTCTTCCGATTCGCGCAATTGCAGCGGCTTGAGATTGCGCGCCGCCCACCCGTCGGCCACGTGGATCAGCAGCACGGACGACTGGCACAGTCGTGCCAACTGACGCACATGCGTCAGGATCGCGTCATCGGCGGGTGAATGCTCGAGCGGCACGAGGATGCGACGATACATCAGGAGAGCCACCCGCTGAGGGTCTGCCACAGCAGCCAGAAGTTGAGCGACGCAATCACGAAGGCCACGGTGTACGCGGCAACACGCAACAGCGTGGAGTTGGCAAACTCGCCCATTTTGTCGCGGTCGGATGTGAAGCGCACCAACGGGAACACGGCGAACGACAGCTGCAGCGACAGAATCACCTGGCTGAACACGAGCAGCTTGGCCGTGCCGCTCTCCCCGTAAAGTACGGCCACGATCGCCGCCGGGACAATTGCGATGGCCCGGGTAATCAACCGACGCAACCAGGGACGAATGCGCAGATTGAGGAATCCCTCCATCACGATCTGTCCGGCGAGGGTACCGGTCAGCGTACTGTTCTGTCCACTGGCCAGTAGGGCGAGTGCGAATACCGTACTGGCTCCCGCCACCCCCAGCAGGGGCGTGAGCAGTCGGTGTGCATCCTGAATCTCCGCCACCTCGGTATTGCCGGTGGTGTGGAAGGTCGCGGCGGCGACGATCAGGATCGCCGCGTTGATGAACAACGCAAAGGTCAGCGCGATGGTGGAGTCGATGAACGCGAACCGAACGGCCTCCCGTCGACCTTCGGCGTTCTCCTCGTATTTGCGCGTCTGCACGATCGAGGAATGCAGATAGAGATTGTGCGGCATCACCGTCGCGCCCAGAATGCCGATGGCGATGTACAGCATCTCGGGGTTGGTGATGATGTCCGTCGACGGCACGAATCCGCGCGCCACCGCTGCCAGGTCGGGCTTCGAGATGAACAGCTCGAAGAGAAAACACCCGCCCACGACGGCCACCAGCGCGATGACGAGCGCCTCGAGCAGGCGGAACCCCTTGTTCTGCAGGTACAGCACGACCAGCACGTCGAGTGCCGTAATCAGCACCCCCCATTCGATGGGGATGTTGAAAAGCAGTTTCAGCGCGATGGCCGAGCCGATCACCTCGGCCAGATCGCACGCCGCGATCGCGATTTCGCACATGAACCAGAGCGCGAAGGTGACCCGTGGCGAATAGTGATCGCGACAGGCCTGCGCGAGATCGCGCCCGGTGACGATGCCAAGCTTGGACGCCAGCCCCTGCAGCAACACGGCCATCAGGTTGGACAGCAGGATGACCGAGAGCAGTGCGTAACCGAAGCGGGACCCACCGGCGAGGTCCGTGGCCCAGTTGCCGGGGTCCATGTATCCCACGGCGACGAGATATCCCGGACCGGCGAACGCGAGCAGTTTGCGGATCCACGTCGCCTTGTTGACGTCCACCGAACGATGGACTTCGGCCAGTGACGGCGCGAGTCGCGCGCGACGCCAGCCGGGCTCGGCAACGGTCACTGGCGGCGCGGGTGGTGCTTCGGAGTCAGGATTCAGTGTAGGCACAGCCGAGATTTAGTCGATGCTAAAATACCGCGCAAGCGGGAGCAACCGGATAGTCTCACGTGGCTCGCCGACAATCGTCGCACATCCGAGCCCGTGATACTCACCGAGCGATTCGCGTCTGCCGGCCCCTCCGCACGCACGGAGCCATTCGCGTCAGGCAGTTGAAGGGCCCCGTCCGAACGCCATCCAGCGTCGGACGAGCGTCAGTTGCCGCCGGCTGCTCCGTCGCGCCGAGGGTCTGCGACGCCGATGCGGGTGCCGTTCTTGTGGACGAACACCGCGTGCACGCCGCCGAACGAGATGTCAGCGATGCGACTCAGCGGCCGATAGCCCCGCGCAACGAGTCCCTGATACACGCCCGTCGAAAAGCCCGGCTCGACCTCGACCTCGGTCTGGTTCGAGCTCGCGTGGATCCGCGGCGCCGTGAGGGCGATGCCGGGGTCCTCACCGAACGCCAGCATGCGCAAGGTCACCTGGAGGATCGCCGGCTGGATGTACTGCGAACCGGCCGCACCCACGACGAGACGCACGGCGCCTTTGTCGAGGATGATCGTCGGCGCCATCGTCGTGTTGGCAAACCGGTTGGGGCCGCGCGTCCGCGCATCGAAGTTGCTGGCCGACGAGTTGAGGAAAAAGCCGTCGGTGTACACACCCGAGCCGAACAACACACCGACGGTCGTCGTGGCGGAGACGGCGTTGCCGTCCGCATCAACCACCGACATGTGCGATGTAAGGCTGCCCTGTTCGAAGTTCGCGGCGTCGCGCGCCTCGACAGGCGCATCGCCGCTCGCTCCGTGCGCGTCACCTGATCCGCCGGCCGAGCCAGTCGCACGTACCGCCGCTGGATACGGGTCGAACGCGGCGCACGCGGAAGGCGCCGCCGCACTGTCGAACGGCCACGGGTCACCCGCACGAACGGAGTCCGTCAGCGCCGCCGATACCAACGACGCCCGGACGCGCGCATACGCCGCGCTCGTGGTCCCGCGGGCGGGAACGGACTGGGCGAACGGATCGCCGCGCCAACGACCGGCGTCCGCGTTGCCGATACGCATCACATCCGCCAGCTTCGCGACCGCGTCGGGGCTTTCGGTGAAACCGCCCGCACTCGCAAGCCCGGACATCTCCGCCAGCTGCAGCATCTCGACCACGCCAACACCTCCCATCGGCGGCGGCGCACTCAGCACCGTATACCCACGCCATTCGGCGCAAAGCGGTCGCTCACTCGCCGTCTTGTATCGCGCCATGTCGTCAGCCGTGATCAGGCCGCCCAGCGCACGAACCTTGTCGGCCAGGCGCTGCGCCACACCTCCAGAATAGAATCCGCTCGCCCCTTCGGCGGCGATTCGCTCGAGGGTGGCGGCCAGCTCGGGCTGCAGCAGTCGTTCACCCGGCCGCAGCGCAACACCATTGGGCATGAATCGTCGTGCGGCCAACGTATCGGCGACCATCTTGGCGCGCGACGACGTGATGGTGCGTGAAAGCAACGGCGACACGATGAAGCCGTCGCGCGCGAGACGAATCGCCGGTGCCATGACTTGTGCGCGCGTCAGCTTCCCAAACTTCGCCTGCGCCTCCAGGAGGCCGGCCACCATCCCCGGTACGGCCGCCGCACGCCCCAGACCCCGCGCCGCCGCCGACGTATCGACACGCCCCCACGCCGCGTCGCTGCCTGAGCGCGGATAGAACAACAGGTGCTCGACCCGACGCGTCTTCGCGTTGTAGAACGTCAGGGCGCCGCCGCCACCCAGCCCCGTCTGCGAGACATCGGTGACGGAGAGCGCGAAGCCGGTCGCCACCGCGGCATCGACCGCGTTGCCACCCATTCGCAATGCTTCCACACCTGCCGCGACGGCATCAGGATGCGACGCGGCGACCATGCCGCGACGACCTTCGACGCGCTTTCCGGAGCCCGCGGCGATCGCCGTGGGAGACGAGGGGCGCGCGCAGGCACTGAAGAGGAATGTGCCCATCGCGCCGGCGGCCAGCAGCCTCGCGCAACGTGTACCCATGCGGCTCGCGCCCGCGGCATGCAGACCGGCGTTCGCGCTCGACACACTGCGCGGCGGAAAGATCGGAGTGTTCATGCCACGAATATCGACAACGCACGCGGCAGGCGCCAATTTCCGACGCACCGCCTTGGAGCTCGCGTGCCTGCACATCCGGATCGTCGACAGTTTCTCTCCCAGCTTGCCACCTCGGGCGTTCTGACGTCCAGCGCGCTGGCCGGCCTCGCCCCACTGTCGCTCTTCGACGATGGCCGGCACACACCACCGTTCGACAGTACACCGTTTGCGCCGGCGGCCGACGAGTCGGACGCCAAGGTCTTCGCCGCCGCCCGCAAGCAGTTCCTTTTCCCGACCAACGTCACCTACTGCAACACCGGCACGCTCGGCGCATCACCGAAGGAGGTCATGGCCGCACTCGTCGGCGGGCTGCAGACCCTCGAACAGGAACTCCCGGACTGGCCATACTTCCAGGCAGACGGTGAGCCACTGACCGGCTATCAGCCGCTGCTCGATTTCCGGACCGAGGTGGGAGCGTTCATCGGCGCACCACCCGAGGAGATCGCGTTCACCCAGAACGCGACCGTCGCCATGAGTATGTTGGCCAATGGCCTCGACCTGGCCTCCGGCGACGAGATCGTCACCACCGACCAGGAGCACTCCGGTGGCCTCGGGGGCTGGCAGGTCCGCGCCAAACGGCACGGCGCCATCCTCAAGCAAGTACCGATGGAGGCGGCGTTCGCGAAGGGCCCCGATGCGGTGCTGCAGGCCTTCGCGGATGCCATCACCCCGCGAACACGGGTGGTGATGTTCAGTCACATCACGTCGGGATTGGGCGCGCGGCTCCCGGCGCGCGAACTCTGCACCCTCGCGCGTGAGCGCGGTGCGCTGTCCATCGTCGACGGCGCGCAAGCGCTCGGACAAATCGCTGTCAACGTGAAGCAGCTGGGGTGCGACGCCTACGTCGCGAGCCCGCACAAGTGGATGCTCGCCCCGAAGGGGACCGGTGTGCTCTACATCACCCGCGCGCTGCAACCGCGCGTATGGACGACCCTCGCCAGCGGCGGCTTCGATGACAACTCCGCCGGGGCGTTTCGGTTCATGCACTACGGGACCGGCAGCCTGCCCGTCATGTATGGCCTACGCGCCGCCGTCCGGTTCATCAGTCGCATCGGTATCGAGCGCATCGAGCGGTGGGACACCATGCTGACCACGCGCCTGCGTGACGGATTGGCCGCCATACCGCGCGCGCGACTCACCTCACCGCCGGATCGGCGGTTGGCGGCCGGCATCACGACATTCTCCTTCAATGGCCAGCCGGGTCGTGACCTGCAGAACGCGCTGTGGGCGCAGAAGATCCGCGTACGTGCCCAGGGCGGGAGTCGCGGTGTCCGTCTGTCGGCGCACCTTTACGTGAGTCCCGCCGACATCGACCGCGTCCTCGAGGTGACGTCGTCGATGAAAGTCGTCGGCTGAGCACTCGGCTGGCCGACCAACCGTCAGTTGACTCGCGTCAATCGATGCACGTCAATCGAAGAGCGTCAGCAACTGACGCACGATGCGCTCCGTCAGGCCCCACACCACATGCCCCTGCAACGCGTACGCCGGGAAGCGCGCTTGCACCCCATTCACGCTCGTCACATGCTCCGCGCGCGCATCCGCCGCGCGGATCTGCGAAACCGGCACCCAGAACGTGGCCGCAACTTCGCGGCTCGGCACAAACACGACGTCCGGACGCACCAGCGCGATGAATGGGCGCACGATGATCGGCGGCAAGGCCCGCGACCGCGGCGCCAGATCATCGAGACGACCGAGGATGTGTCCGCCCCTCAGGTCGAGATCGAGCTCCTCACGGGTCTCACGGATCGCCGTCGCTTCGAGCGACGTATCGTCGGGCTCCCGACGCCCCCCGGGAAACGCGACGTGACCGCTCCACGGATCATGGGGCGCTTCTGCGCGCTTGATGAACAGCAACTCCGGTTCGTCCATCACACGCAGCACTGCAGCGACGGCGGCCAGTCTCGCCTCGGGCCAAGGCGCGGCCTCATCCGGCGTGCGCACCGACAACGCCGATACCATCCGCGCAAGCGCGGGATGCGCCAGCGCGGAATGTGCCAACGCGGGATCCCCGAACACGGGAAGCGCCGTGGCTGGAGGAGCAGACTCGTCGGTCAGTCAGCCACCTCGCCACCCGAGGCGACCCAATCACGAAACCCGCCAGCCATCGACGCGACATTCGTATAGCCCATCGTCTGCAGCGTACGCGCGGCCAGCGCCGACCGGTTGCCGCTCGCACAATACAGCACGACGTGCGCATCCCGCGGCACCCGCGATTCAATCTGGCTTTCGAGCACTCCCCGACCGATGTACTCGGCCGAGGCTGCATGTCCGAGGTTCCATTCGTTCTGCTCACGAATGTCGATCAACACGATCGGCTCGCCTCGTGCCATGCGATCCTGCACCTCGCGCGCCGTCACCTCGGTGATGACGGTCTTCGCTTCGGCGATCAGTTCCTGAGCGGTCTTCATGAGTCGAGACTCGGAGAAATGGAGTTCGGGGAAGTATGCGGCGGATGCACCAGCAGCGCGCGGCTCGCCGTATCGAGCGTCGCGAGCGCGCCGAGTGGCAGCGTCCATTGATCGTCGATGTGCCCGAGTGGAATGCCGAGTAGCGCCGGAACGGCGAGCGCATCGGCGAGTTCGCGGACGACCGTCTCCAGCGACCGGGCGCCGTCATCCGCGTGTTCATCGCAGTTGGTGCAATGCCCGAACGCGATGCCCACGCAGCCGTCAAACGCGCCGGATTGCCGGATCTGCGTCAGCATGCGATCGACGCGATACGTCGCCTCGTTGATGTCCTCGAGCACCACGATCGCGCCGCGAAAATCAAAGGCCCACGGCGTGCCGCACAGTGATGCGACCAGTGCGAGGTTGCCACCGGCCAACTGTCCGGTCGCGATCCCGTCACGAAGCACCGTCGCCCCACTGGCGTGACCAGCGCTGTCCTGCTCGTCCGCGATGGCCCGCCGGAAGGAATCGAAAGTGAACGGCGTGAAGTGCCCGCGAGCCGTCGGACCGTGATAACTGATGAGGCCAGCCCGACGCCACGCCGCATGCAGCGCCGTGATGTCGGAATAGCCGATCAACGTCTTGGGGTGCGACGCAATCGCCTTGAGGTCGACGTGCGGGAGCAGTCGCGCGGCCCCGTACCCCCCACGCAGGCACCAGATGCCGTCGATGGACGGGTCGGCGATCGCCGTGACGAGATCCATGGCACGCACACCATCGGCACCAGCGAAATATCCATCGCGCGCCATCGCATGCGGACCAACAATCGGCTCCCACCCCATCAGGCGCGCATTGGCCTCGCCGCGCACGAGCTCCGTCACATCACGCAGCGGTCCCGAGGGCGACACCAGCGCCAACAACC
>CAZMGX010000118.1:0-4720 GCA_964565915.1 uncultured Gemmatimonas sp. | reverse complement strand
GCCACACGAGCGCCTGCTGTCAATCGGGGTGGAGTGCGCAGCGGTGACGGGGCGGAAATGGTCATACTGCAACGTATGCCACCCGTAGCGCCCTCGCCACGGGCTGGCGTTCGTCTGCGCATCCGACTCAAACGGTACCGTCACGCGCCGCTTCGGTCGGTCCCGGATGCCCGCCCGTGTTCGTCCAGAAATCCCGTATCGAATATCGTTGTCCGATATCCGATATCGTTGTTGCTCACCCCTCCGCGCTTCTCCCTGCAGCCCGCGCGATGTACCCGTCCCGCAAGCGCAGCGTAATCGGCCCTGGCTCGCCATTTCCGATCGTTACGCCGTCCACGTCGACGACCGGCAGAATGAAGCTGGTCGCGCTCGTGATGAACACTTCCTCGGCCTCCATCACCTGGTCCAGGGAGAACGCCCGCTCGATCAGCGGAATCCCCTCGCGTGCGGCCAAGGCAATCGTCACGTCCCGTGTGATCCCGGCCAGAATGGCGTGAGACAACGGCCGGGTGAACAGCGTCCCATGCTGGACCATCCAGATCGTGCTGGATCCCCCTTCAGTGACCATGCCGCGCTCATGCATGATCGCCTCGTACGCTCCGGCCGCGCGCGCCGCCTGCTTCGCCAGCACCTGCGCCAGCATCGCGGTGCTCTTGATGTCACGCCGCGCCCAGCGAATGTCCGGCACCGCATGCAATGCGATCCCGCGGGCGTGTGGATCGTCATGCAAGCGCTTCGCCCGCGCGTACGCGAACATCGTGGGTTCACAGACGGAGGGAAAGGCAAAGTCCCGCTCCGCAACGCCACGCGTGATTTGCAGGTACACCAATCCTTCGGTGATACCGTTCTGCTCCACCAACGACTGCATCACCGCGAGCCACGCCGCCGCCGGCTGTGGAGACGGCAGCCGGATCTCCGCCAGCGATCGTTCCAAACGCACGAGATGCAGATCCGCATCCAGCAAGCGGCCAGCGAACACCGCCGCCACTTCGTAGACGCCATCCCCGAACAGGAGCCCCCGATCGAAAATGGATACCTTCGCCTCGCTCTCAGGGAGGAAGCGGCCGTTCAGCCAGCACGTCGACATGATCGCCTCGGGTACGGAAAAGAATGATGAAGGAGTCGATCAGGATTCAACGCGTCGCGCGGGCAGTGCGCGCGCCGCGTGTGCGAGAGATCCGCAACCGTTCCAGCGCAGCGTCGATCACCGGCAACTCCGGTCCGAAGCTGAAGCGGGCATACTGTCGAAAGCGGCTGCCCCGCCCCGACCGACGCTTGCCCGGATTGATGTCGAAGAAGTCGCCCGGCACGCAGATCACCTGCTGCTCGAGCGCCCAACGGAAGAAGCCCATGCCGTCGTTCAGCGGCGCCGGAAGGGCCGACAGGTCACCCCAGCAGTAGAAGGTCCCTTCGGGTTCGGCGTCGAAACGAACGCCAAGGTCGCGCAACCCGTCCAGCATCACCCGCCGCTTGCGCGTGAAGGTGTCGCGAATGGCCGCAGTCTCCGCACGAACGTGATCGGGGTGCAGCAATGGCACCGCCGCACGCTGCAACGGCCGACTCCCTCCGCCATCGAGGAATGACCCGGTGCTGGAGACGGCCTCGATCACCGCGCGTGGCCCCACGACCCACGTGGTGCGCCACCCGGGATATCGCCAGTTCTTGGTGAACCCATCGAGAATCACCACCGGATCACGATCGACATCCTTGACATACTTGGCCGCCGACATCATCCCGTGCGGTTCACCGGTCTCGGTCCACACGTAATGCGAGTAGAACTCGTCGAACAGCAGCGTACAACGGGTGTCCCGACCCAACGCCACCCAGCGCTCCAACTCTCGCCCGGCGATGACCTTGCCGGTGGGATTCGACGGATTCGAGAGCAGCAGCGCCCCCAATCCGCGACCGAGCACCTCGCGCTCGAGGGCCTCGATGCCGATGCGATACCCCTGTGAGGGATCCAGCAATATGGGGATGGCCGTGAAGTTGCTGAAGATCTCCAGCAACTCTTCATACGCCGTGTAGTCCGGCAAGAAGTGACCAAGATTGATCGCCCCAAGCGCTGCGACCGTGCGTGTCAGCGACAACCGTCCACCACCACAAATGCACACATTCTCAGCCGTATACTGCGAGCGCATGCCACGGCGATACAGCGCGTTGTACAGCTCGGCCACCGCCTCGCGCAGCTCGGGAATACCGTTAACCGGCGCGTACTCGAGATCGTCGATGCTGACCTGAACCTCACCGACCCGCGGTGGGGCGCCGGGCAATGGGCCCGTTTCTGGTTGCCCCTGCCCCAAATTGGCCCATTCCGGGTGATGCGGCGTGTAGCCGCGTGCCGCCGCCTCCGACATGACGTAGATGACGCCGGTGAACGGCACAGGGCGAAAGCCAGGGATCTGCGGAGCGGTCTTGGTTTTGGCCACGAGGTATGGAATGGCTGAAGGCGACGGTCAGACGCCTCGCAATATGGCGAGTCCACACGCCCCATCAAAACAACCCGCACCCGCATGATCCGTGCTGTTATCCGTTCGTATCGGCTCGTATCCGTGGAGGCAGTTCACGGTCGCCGCCGCGACGCCACCTCCCTCACCCAAGCCACAGCCGCAACAAACCAAGAGCCGCCCCTCCAGCCAGCATCGTACCGGCACCGATCGTGGTGCGAAGCAACAGCCCGGACGCCACGAGCAAAGTCACGACCCCGAACGGCGACGAACCGACGGCGCGGCCCATCAGCAACGCCACGCTGAACATTAGCGCCAGTGACGCCGCATTGACGCCATCGAGTGCTGCCGACGCCCGCGGCGACGCACGGATCCGTCGCACCAACGCGCCGCTCAGCGCGACGAAGAGAAACGCGGGAAGGAATATGCCCACCGTGGCCGTCACCGCACCGACATGACCCGCCAGGAGGTACCCAACGAACGTCGCCGACGAGAACAACGGCCCCGGCGTGATCTGCCCCACCGCGATTGCATCGAGCAGCTGTGACTCCGTCAACCACCCATGACGGGTCACGAATTCCGCTCGCAGAAACGCCAGCAGCACGTATCCGCTGCCGAAGAGCACGCTGCCGATCTTGAGAAAGGTGGCGAAAACCGAGAGTGCCGTCGGCGTCGCCCCGGCAGCCACCGCCGCCGCACCGAAGGCGCCACCGAATGCGCCGCCGAACGCGCCACCGAAGCCGACCGAGGACGACGCAGGCGTCACAAGAACGCCCTGCAGTTGCGCGCGCGGCAGAAGCAGCCCCGCGAGTGCACTCATCGCCAGCACCACCAACTCCGGCACGCCCGCCAGCGTTGCCACCGTCGCACCAGCCGCAATGGCCACCAACGGGCCAGTCCGCAGCATACCACGCGACAATCGCCACACCGCCTGCACGACAACCGCCAGCACCACCGGCTGCATCCCGGCCAACAACGCCGCGACCACGGGACGTCGCCCGTACCGCACATACGCCATCGCGATCACCCAGACGATGATCGAGGCCGGCACGACAAACGCCAGCCCCGCCGCGATCAGCCCACGCCAGCCCGCGCGGCGGTGGCCGAGGTGGATTGCGAGTTCGGTGGAGTTGGGGCCGGGGATGACGTTCGCCGCACTCAGCAGATCGACGAATTCATCGCGCGATACCCACGCCCGTCGTCGCACCAACTCATCCTCCATCGCGGCGATATGCGCGGCCGGACCACCAAACGCCGTCACCCCGAGGCGCAGAAACACGCGCGCCACCTCCCACACGCCACCGTTCGCCGCGGCCGCCGGCTGGTCATGCGATTCATGGACAGGCATCGACGGACCATGCAACGAATTGAGCCTGCCTGCAATGCGCCGGTGACGACGTTTTCGGAAATGCACGCACTTTGTCGACGTGCTCACCCTTCGATCTGCCGCGGGCCTGCTTGCACAGGCCGATTCACTCCATGCCCTCCGCGCCATCGTGCGCCTGCTGGGCTACTCGGTCATCCGCCGACTCTCTGCCGACGCCCGCCGTACCCTCACCATCGACGAGCTGGTCTGCGAAGCGGACCTCGCCCGAGGCCCGGGACACCTGCGGTGCCTCAGCGCCATCCTGACCGACGCAACCCCCCGCCACTCGCCCCACGCCGGCGCCATCGCCGACCCGCGCGAAATCACGAGACGCCTCTGCGTCACGTTGGCGCAGCGCGCGCCCGGACGGGACTGGTGCGTCATCGTGCTCGATGCCACACGGCAGCGACTTACCATCGCCACGACAGCGCCCCACGCACATGGCGTGCGCATCGCGGCGCTGCGTGTAGACCGTCAACGAGTCGTCGACTCCGACGCGGACACGCTGCGCTCCCTCGCCGCGGTCACCGAGAACGATCCTCCCCTGCGCCACGCCCGCTTCATCGACATCCTGGGGCGCGACGCCCTGTCCACGCGCTTCTACCGCGAGCTCGAACGAACGGTGGGCACCCTCGCGGATTCAGCGCGCCCCGCCGCCAACGGGCCGTCCACCGCGGCGGAACGCCGCGAGCTGGCACTGCTCTGCAGCTCGCGCTGCCTCTTCCTCTCGTTTCTCGAAGCCAAAGGCTGGCTCGATCACGACCGACAATTCCTGGTCCACCGCACCACCGAACGCCTCGAACGCGGTGGCCACCTGCACGAACGCCTCCTCCGTCCGCTCTTCTTCGGCACCCTCAACACCCCCGCCAACCGACGCGCACGCGCGGCACGCGCACTCGGCGTCGTCCCC
>CAZMGX010000117.1:0-12635 GCA_964565915.1 uncultured Gemmatimonas sp. | reverse complement strand
CGTCGATGTGTGGTGGCTCGGCTGCATCACGCACCTGGAGGAGCTGCGGCCGGCCCACCCGATGGTCGGGTTGGCCTGATGGACCACCAGATCACCGATCGAGTGGACGGCCTGCTGATCGAAGATGGACTGCCACGTGACGCCATTGTCGGTGGTCTTCCAGATGCCGGCGGTGGACGTCCCGACGTACCACGTGTACGGGTCCGACTCGACGACGTCCATGTCGATCACGCGACCACTCATGGACGCCGGACCGATGCTGCGCAGGCGCATGGCCGTCAGGTCACTGGCGGCAACCGGCGCCGATTGGGCCATCAGTGCGGGCGCGACGAGAGAGAGTGCGCACGCGAGGAAGATTGGGGCGCGGCGTCCCATGGGACGGGGCGTAAGCAGTCGTGGTGGCATGAGGCGGGCGGCGGGAGAGCAGGGTGCGGGACACCGGACGTTGCGGTGGGCCGCGACGCCCAGCAAGGGCTTTCGGTGCCCGTGTGCAAGTCTGGACGGCTCGCGCGTCTCCCCTCCGGGTACCACCTTTCGGCCTTTCCGACACTCCGGTGTGGGCCGGCTCACGTTTTCGCCGCCGATGGACGACATCGAACGTCTGTATCGCGAGTACCATGCACCGATCGTGCGCTACCTCACGCGTCGGCTGGGGGATCGTGACCTGGCCGAGGAGTTGGCGCAGGAGACGTTCATGCGTGCAATGCGGCATGCGCCGTTGACGAGCGAGCGCTCGTGGCTGTTCGCCGTCGCGACGAATCTGGTCCGTGACGAAGCGCGTCGCGAAATCCGGCAACGCCGTCATCTGGAGCTCCTGCGCGCCGAACAGGTCGAGCGGGTGGTCGAGCCGGAGACTACGTCACTCGAGCGGTTGCAAGAGGCCGCCTTGGCACGCCGCGCGGTCGATGCCCTCGCTGAACGGGATCGGGTCGCCTTGCTGATGAAGGAGGAAGGGTTGGACTATCATGAAATCGCGGCAGCCCTGGGACTGTCGGTCGGGTCGGTGGGCACCACGCTTTCTCGCGCCCGTCGACGGTTGGTCGAGGTCTACGAGGCGATGCAAGCGGAACGCGATGGCACGGGATCGGGAGGGGCACATGTCGGATCGTGAAGACGCGATGACCACGGGTTCGGCGCCGGATGCGGGCGACGAGCTGGTACCGACGTGGACCCCCGATGGTCACCTGGACGAAGGCACGATTCACACGTGGCTGGATGGCGCGTTCGAGGCGTCGCACGCCACCGCGATCGAGGCCCATGTGTCCGCGTGCGTCGTGTGTTCGGCGAACGTCGCGGAGGCCCGCGGACTGATTGCCGGCGCCTCGCGCATGATCCGGTCACTGGATGTGGCGCCGTCGGGCGTGGTGTCGCAGGAGGATGCGGCGCGAACGGCGTCACGCATCATTGCCGCGGCCATGGCGCACGCGCCGTCGGGGCAGGGCGCGGATTTCGGTACTCACGGCGGAACACGAGGCAGCGCCGCGTCCGGCGACGACTCGCGGCCGGCGTCCCGTCGCGCCCCGCGTCCGTGGTATCTGCGCACGGAATGGCGCGCGGCCGCGGCGCTGCTCGTGGTGGTGGGCGGCGGGACGTATGTCTGGTCCCGTACGCCGTCCACTTCGCCGTTGGTGACGGCCGTCCAGGCCGAGCGCGACACGTTCGACTCGGCGATCGCGTTGAGCTCGCCCCCTGCTGCGAACGCGCGTTCCACCGCACCGACCGCCGAGGCTCCGATGGTGGCATCACCGGGAGACGTCGCACCAACCGCGGCGGCGGTCGCATCAGCACCCGCATCAGCACCCGCATCAGCACCCGCAACCACATCCGCGCAACGGGTCGATCCGCTCGATGGGTCGCGTGCCGCGCGCCCGCGCGCCGACGACAACCGAGCCGCGCCGTTGCGGCGCGCCGACGACCAACAGGCAAAGGTTGCGGCCGCCGTTCCGCCCGCGACCGATGTGGCGTCCAGCCGCGGCCGCAGCGAAGCGACAGCGGTGCGGGCGGTCGCATCCGCCGAGAAGCGCGCCGCGGAACTGGCCACGCCACTGTCAGGAACAGTCGCTGGCATGCGGATCGCTGAGGCTGTTGCGAAACCGTCTCAGAACATGCTGCGCGACAGCGCTGCCCCTGACAGTGCTGCCCGCGATCTTGGCGCTCGTGACGCGGCCAGTCGAGAGCGCGCGCGGGAGCGCTTGATCGTCGGACGGGTCGTCTCGCCACAGCAGCAGCCGCTGGAAGGCGTGGCAGTGAGCATCGTTGGCACGACGATCGGTGTCATGACGGATGCTCGCGGCGAATTTGTCCTGCGCAGTCTCGGCGACTCGGCACTGCTGCAGGTGCGGCGGCTCGGATATGAGTCCGCTCGGCTGTTCGTGCGTACACCACCCAGCGACACTGCACGCGCCAGTGTCACGTTGAAGGCAAGCAGCCAGAGCCTATCGGCCGTTGTGGTAACGTCAGCGATGCAACCTCTGTCGGAACGACGTCAGGTGGGGACGGCGCTCGCCGGATCGCCAACACCGCCTCCGAGTGCTACATCTGCTGCGGCCCCCGCACCGGTACCTGCAGCGCGTACGAGCTCCCCCGGAGGCGTGGCGAGCGGGCGCTCGATGCAGTGCTGGGCCCTGCAGCCGAGTGACCCGATCAACGCAGATATGGGATCAGCGCTGCCACGTACCGTGTTGATGGATAGCCTGTCGGCCGACGTCGGCACCGGCCGTGCGGTTTCCTCGCAATGGACGAATTGGCCAATCGAAGGACGCAACACGTCCATACCGTTCGTCCGCGATGCTCGTGGGCGCTATCGCGGCACGGCCATCGGTGCCGGCGTGCAGTGGACGATCGAGCTCACGCGTCGCGGCGCCGCGTGGGATGTGCTGGCCACGCGCGCTGCGTCCGGCGCGGAACAGAAGGCGTTATCACTGACGGCGCGCTACATCATGACGACCGCCGCGGACCGCGTGTGCAAGGAATGAACTGATCGGCGTCTCCATGAGGTCAACACGCTCTGCTCGCGTTACTTCCTCAATCGGAGACCCGATCATGTCCGCCTCGCAGTCACTCCCCTCATCAGCGCCGCATCATCCCGCAGTCACCTGGGCACGTCGTTTCGGCGCCGCCGGCGTCCTGGTCGCTGCCGTCGGCATGTTGTCGGCCTGGCACCCCGCGAATCCCGCGCCACGTTCACACATCGCGGCGAAACAAAGTGCCTTCATGATCCGAGGTATGGTCCGCGATGCCGCAACACAACGACCGTTGGCTGGCGTTGCGGTGACCGTGACGGGCACGACGTTCGGCGTCCAGACGGACGCGAATGGTGCGTATCAGTTGGCGTTGACCAGTCAACCACGCGGCACCTCCGTGCAGGTCGTCGCACGGCGCCTCGGCTACTCCCGCGCCGATCGGACCATCCGCGTGTCCGGTGACTCGGCGCGCGTCGATTTTTCGCTGAACGTATCGAATCAGACGCTCAGCAATGTCGTGGTCACGGGCGAGGCCACGCCGCTGGAGGAGCGCCGGCAGGTTGGTCAGTCGGTTGCCGACATGGCCATGAATGGCAAAGTGGCTGGTGCTCGTGTCGCCACGGCGTATCCGACGGCGATGTCGCCGGCGATCGGCCCCACGATGACACGAAGCACGTCGGTTCCGCCACGCGGTGATGGTCGCCGGCGTGGGGAATCGGGCGTCCGGGATTCGTCCATACCGAGCGATTGGAATCGCGAGCAATACGATCGCATTAATGACAATCCGTTCCTCGCCGTGGCGGGCAACCCGCGCTCGACGTTCTCCGTCGATGTGGATCGTTCGTCGTACGGCAACGTGCGTCGGTTTCTGACGCAGGGGCAGGTGCCACCGGCCGACGCGGTGCGCATTGAAGAACTCGTCAACTACTTCCCGTATACGCTCGAAGCGCCGCGCGGTGAGGCCCCAGTCGCGATCACGACCGAAGCCATGCCGGCCCCCTGGCAGCCCAAGCATCACCTGGTGCGGGTCGCGCTGCAGGCCCGTCGCATCGATGTCGATCGCCTGCCGCCCAGCAACCTCGTGTTCCTCGTCGACGTCTCCGGCAGCATGATGAGTCCCGACAAGCTGCCGCTGGTCAAGGAGTCGCTGCGACTGCTGGTCGAACAGCTGCGTCCGCAGGACCGCGTCGCGTTGGTCGCCTATGCCGGTGCCGCGGGGCTCGTGCTGCCCAGCACGTCGGGCGAGGACAAGTCGCGCATCATGGAAGCGATCGATCGCCTCGAGGCGGGAGGCTCGACGGCGGGCGGCGCCGGACTTGAGCTGGCGTACCGCACAGCGCGCGAGCATTTCGAGCGGGGCGGCAACAACCGCGTGATTCTCGCGACCGATGGTGACTTCAATGTTGGCCCCAGCAGCGACGCGGCGATGGAGCGCCTGATCGAGAGTAAGCGCGCCGAAGGTACGTACCTGACGATCCTCGGTTTCGGCACCGGCAACTACCAGGATGCCAAGATGCAGAAGCTGGCGCGCGTCGGGAACGGCAACGCCGCCTACGTGGATGACATTGCGGAGGCGCGGAAAGTGCTGGTGAAGGAGATGGGTGGTACGCTGGTGACGGTCGCCAACGACGTGAAGCTGCAGGTCGAGTTCAATCCGGCGCGGGTGGCCTCCTATCGCCTGATTGGATACGAAGACCGTCTGCTGCGCGACGAAGACTTCCGGGATGACAAGAAGGATGCCGGGGACATGGGCGCCGGCCACTCGGTGACGGCCTTGTACGAGGTGGTCCCGGTTGGCGTGCGCGGCACCGTCGTCGCCCGCGAGAGTGATCCGCTGCGATACGCGGGCACGGATGCCGATCCGTCACGACCGGCCGCTGCCGGTGACGAACTGTTGCATGTGAGTCTCCGCTACAAGCGCCCGGGCGAGTCGACCAGCCGCCTGATCACGAAGGCGTTGCGTCGTGCCGACCTGCGCGAGCGGGCGTCGGATGACCTGCGCTTTGCCGCGTCGGTGGCGTCCTTCGGGATGCTGTTGCGCGACTCCGAGCACAAGGGCAACGCCACCGCGGCCAGCGTGCTGAGTCTCGCCCGTGGCGCGGCGGGGGATGACGAAGACGGCTATCGCGCCGAGTTCATCGGGCTGGTGGAGAAGTGGCGGTCGATCGCTCGCGGGGTGGCCAATCGTCCGGAGCACCGGGATCGCTAACTGGCGGGAGTACACCACGGCTTGACAGGGTCCGTACTCGGGAGGAAGCTCAGGGCATGATCAATGCGCTGGGCTTCCTTCTTTTGCTGGGTGTCAGTCTGTCGCCGTTGATGGTCGCAGCGCAGGGCATCGCGCCGCGCCCCGTCGGGCCCAACACGCTCAGTGGCTTGGTCACGGATACCCTCGGCCAGCCGATCGCCAATGCCGACGTCTTCATTGCGGAGTTGCGGCGGCGCACGCGGACGGCTTCGGACGGCGGGTTCCGCTTCGACAGCGTCAAGGCGGGGACATACAACGTCAGTGCGCGGAGCATCGGGTATGTGGCGCGCTCCTACCGCGTGAATGTGCGGGCCGACGGTGGCTCGGTGTACATCCGCATGATCCGTATCGGGATCTCGTTGCCATCGATGATCACGACGGCGGAGCGCGGTGGACTGAGTGGCATCATCGGCGACACGGCCTATCGCGCCATGGCCGACGTGCGCGTAACTGTAATGGGGACCTCCAGCACGGCGTTCACCGACTCGGCGGGTGCGTTCTTTCTGCCGCTCAAGCCCGGTCGCTACATGGTCCGTCTGGAGCGCGAAGGACACGCGCGTCAGTTGATCGGGGTGACGATTCCCGAGAACGAGGGGCGCCGCATCGCGGCCTGGATGGCGCCCCGGTTTGGCTCGCCGAATCCGCAGGAGGGCGCGAACCTGTTCGAGCTCAATCAGCGCATCATGCGCATGAGTCCGGCCTCATCGAAATACTTCTCGCGCGAAGACATGGAGCGACAGGGTATTGCCGATTTGCAGGAGTTGGCGCGCCGATGGGCGGTTGGCCCGATCTCGCCCGACTGTTTCGTGAAAATCAATGGCGGTCCGCGACAGGTGGCGCTGTGGGAGCTGACAGCGGCGGACCTGGAGTTTGTGGAGGTGTACTTGCCATCGAACGTGGGTGGCGCAGGAACGCGCGGTGTCACCAGCATCAATGGTATGCCCACCCGGATGACCACGAGTACCAGTGTACGTCCGCAGAGCTCGCGCGACTGCGGCAACCTCGGATTGATCGTATGGCTCAGACAGTAGCACTTCGAGCGCTGGTCGCCGTGATGGTGTGGATCGCACCGTCACTTCTGCTGGCGCAAACAACGCCCACCGGCATCATCCGCGGCACGGTGGTCGACACGGCGGGTCGGCCGATCGAGAACGCCGACGTATCCGTGGAGTAATTGCGACAACGCGTGCGCACGGGTGCGGAGGGCCGCTTCGCGTTCGTCGGCGTCAAACCGGGCCGGTACACCGTCAGTGTGCGGAGCATCGGCTACGAAAGCGCCTCGTCGAGGGTCACCGTGAAGGACAGTGCCGTGATCGTCCAGTTTGCGCTGACCCGGCGGCCGTTTTCACTGCCCGCGCGGGTGACAACGGCCAGTCGCGGCGGCCTGAGTGGGGTGATCGCCGACACCGGGTATGCGCCGCTGTCTGATGTGCGCGTACAGATCGTCGCCGTCGAAGAAGAGACCACGACGGATTCACGCGGCGCGTTCTTCTTGCCGGTCAAGCCCGGCAAGTATCTGGTGCGGCTGAGGCGCGATGGGTATGCGTCGCAGTTGATCGGTGTGACCGTTCCGGTCAACGAAGGGCGCGAGATCGCGGCCTGGATGGTTCCCCAGCAGGGGAATGCAAACCCGCGCTTTGAAACCAACTTGTTTGACATGCGCAAACGGAAAATCATGGCGGGCCCGGCGCGATCGCATTTCTACAGCCGCGAGGAGATCGACAAGTTCGGCTATCGTGATCTCCTCCCGTTCGTGCGCGGCGGCGCAGGCTTTCCTGTCAGCCAGGACTGCTGGGTCATGATCAACGGTGGCCCGCGCCGTGATTTCCTCTGGAATCTCTCGACGGATGACATCGAGTACGTCGAGCTGTACGAGGGGGCTCAGCCACGGGTCACGTCGGGGCCCACGTCGGCCAGTCGTGAGAAGATGGCGGAACAGCGACTGGAGCGCGCCACGTCGCCGACGTCCGGGTCCTACTGTCCCGCGATGTGGGTTTGGACGAGGCAGTGAACGCTACCTACCCGACGGGGCTGCCATTTCGCCTGTCGTCAGCAGCAAGAGGCCGGGGACGATAAAGACGGCGTAGAATGGATCGAACTGCGAGGTCACCAGCGCCCACACGCCGAACAGGAGATAGCCGCCGCCCACGATGCGCGCGTGCACGGCGGGCTCCGGGTGACCACGCAGACGCCGCACGAACAGGCGCACCAGCAACACGCCAAAGATCACCATACACGCGCTGCCGAAGAGCCAGCCGATGCGGAGTCCGCGAACGATATCGGGCGGTGTGTTGGTCTTCGCGATTTCCACCATCATGGCCGGCCAGCCCAGCGCCCCGTGAGCGGCGGCACTGAGCAGGAGAAAACCGGACGCGATCAGACCGATGATGTTGCGAAAGCGCATGGGCGTGGTGTCAGCGACCGCTCAGCTGGATCCCGTTGAAGAGAAACTTGAAGGTGCCGTGTGGCTGCGCACGCTGCAGGATCTCCGGCCCGAACAACAAGACTCGTCCCTTGCCCAAAGTCACTTCCACGGCGGCCGCACCGTTCTCAAGATAGTTCTGGCCCCATGCCCACCCGCTGTGCAACGGCGTCTTGCTGTCGAACCACGCGAGGCGCTTCACACCGGCGGCTGCCGCCTGCGGTCCCAGTGCAAACACGGGACTGTCATCAAAGAACATGTCGACTCGTGACGACACGCCTGACGCATAGGGATTCGATGCGTCAACCGCCGCTGTGATCAACGAACCCGGCACGTAGAACTTCGTGCGCGGCAGCGGCTGTCCGTTTTCCACCAGCTTGTTCTCGATCGGCAGCTTGAATGCGGCCGCGAGGTTCGCGGCCGAGCTGCCGATGGCGATGATGGTGCCCCCGTTCTCAACGAACTCGCGCAGTTTCGGAATCGTGCGGTCCGGCGTGATGCGACCGGGTTGGCCCGCAAACTCGGCCGGAAGATTCGCCGGCATGGCTTCGGCCAGGCCACCAGCGCCGCCGCCACGACCGCCACGCTCACCGGGAATCGCACCCGTCGGGAAGACCAGCACATCGTAGCTCGCGTTCAGGGCACCCGCGTCCAGCGCGGGCGCGAACACGCGCGTGAACGGGAATTCGAATTGCTCGAGGATCCAGCGCGTCCAGCCCGAGGGCATTGACCCTCCGTACACATCCCACAGCCCCGTACGCACCGCCGTGAGGCGACGCGCGTCTTTGGGCGCTGCCGCACGCACGCCGTCGGCATTGATGCCGAGATTCGCGGTGACCGTCGCCAGCTTCGCACGCGTCGTTCCGCGCGCCGTGATGTACAGCGAGCCCGCCGGATACTCCTTGCCGTTCACGGCGAGCGCGGTCGTGAGGCGGGACACCTGCTCACCGGCGGAGATCAGTTGGTTTGCCGCACGATACGCGTCGTTCGTCGCGTTCGTGATGATGAAGCCAGCCGCCCCGTTTGCTGCCGTCACGGTGCCAGCGGGCGCCTTCAGATTCCAATCGGTCACGGGCTCGAACGGCCCACTGAATGCCTCGAGAACGCGATCGAATTCGACGCCCATCTGGAATGCGAGCGTCCATCCGGCATTGTCATACGGCGGCGTGGGTGCCGAGCCGGGGAAGGGAAATACGTCGGGGTGGCGCTGCGGCTCGAACATATCGATCACGTGCGGACGGAACGCTTGGGCCGCGGGCACCACGAACGATCCGGCCGGATAACTCTTGCCGGCCACGGTAAACGCTGTGGTCGCCCGCTGCACCGTGATGCCGGTCTCGAGCAGCGCGTTGATGAACTTCACCGCGGTCGGGAAGTCGCGCTGTGACGACGGAATGATGAAGCCGCGCGGATCGCGCAGTTCCGGCGCGCGGATCTTCGACCAGATGTCGGCGTCGTTGCCGGGTGCGCCGCCGCGTCCGCCGGCTCCGCCTCCGCCAGCGGTCACCGCGCCACCGGAGGTGAAGATGGGCTGGCCAGTCACCTCAGAGATGCGGCGCGGATTCGCCGTCCATGTGTCGCGGTTTCCACGCTCGATGGACGATTTCCCCATCGCGTAGAAGTTGAACAGCGTGTTCTCCCGCATGCGCGAACCGAAGTCGAGCACCGCGCGATTGAGGGACACGGAATAGTCGACCGATTGCCGCAGGCGCCATTCCTGCGGGGCGATCGGCATCGCCAGATCACCGCCCGGCACCTGGCGATTCGCGACGAACGGAATGCGCATCGGCGTCGGGCTGCCGATCATTTCGGTCAACACGGCAATCGTGTTGTGGAACGTCGCGGTGTTGCGTAGGCCGCCATTCCACCAGCCATCGTACGACGCGCCGGAGCGCATGGTAGCGCCCGGCTTGTTTTCGACCACCAGGCGTGTGTGCATGGCCGCACCCAGTGACTGCAACCCGAGAATCAGCATGGGATGCAGGTTGTAGTTGTAGGGGTCACGCAGTGGCGGCGAATACACCACGGTGCCGGCCGGGCCGCTCTGGTGATGATTGTACAGCAGCTGCGGATACCACTCGCGGAACATGACGCGATTCATGTTCTCCGTCTCGGGCTGCGTCGACGCAAAGAAGTCGCGATTGTTGTCGTGCCCGATGTACTTCTGGTACAGCCGCGGCAAATTGGCGAGCGATCGTTCCGTGGGCACCGCGTTCCGCATGTACCAGTTGGCGACCAGTTCGTTGCCGTCGGGATTGGCGTGCACGAAAAGGATGACGCAGTCGTTGAGAATGCGCAGCGTCTCCTCGTCGGTGCCACTGACCATCTGGTACACGGTTTCACCGAGCTGCTGGGCGCCGAGTGTTTCGGTGGCGTGTAACCCGCCATCGATCCAGACCACCGTGCGTCCCTCTTTCGCCAACGCGCGGGCCTGATCGTCGGTCAGTCCTTCGGCGTGGGCCAGCCGCGCTGAGATCTCCTTCAAGCGGGCAAGATTCCGGTGATTCTCGGGCGACGTGACAATCGCCATCAGGTGCGGACGACCCTCGGCAGTCTTGCCGATCTCCACCACCTTGATCCGGTCCGATTGTTTCTCGAGCGTGCGCCAATATCCCGAGATCTGCGTGAAGTTCGCGAGGAAGTAGTCGTCGCCGAAGTTCGCGCCGAGCGCTTCGCGCGGGGTGGTGATGCGACCCTGTGCCGCTAGCGTCGTCGGCAGGCAGGTGGCGAGCACGAGGCCAAGCCGCAAGGCAGCCGCTACGAACGGGCGAGTCGAGAACATCGAGAATCTCGGTGCACGGGGAGGGGGCGCGTGGGGAAGCGCGCGTCGTTGCAGAGCTTGTCTCCTCTCCGGTCGTGACGCAATGCCGGGAATGGCGAGTGCCTCTGGCGTCCAGCAGTCTTAGTGCTAAGATAATGGCCTGAGGTTTACACAGTTCAAAAACTCCTGGAGAGAACATGTCGGACAAGAAGATCATTGCTGTTTTCGGCGCCACGGGTGCGCAGGGTGGTGGAGTGGTTCGAGCCATCGCGGCAGACCCGCAGGGGCCGTTCGTGGCTCGCGCGATCACGCGCAATCCGGAGTCAGCGAATGCTCAGGCCTTGGCGGCCCTGGGCGTGGAGGTGGTCGCTGCCGACGCCGACGACCCAGCAAGTCTCGGGCGTGCCTTGGCGGGTGCATACGGGGCGTTCTGCGTGACGAACTTCTGGGAGCACTTCAACGCTGAGCGCGAGGGGGCGCAGGCGAGCGCCATGGCTCGAGCGACGCGTGCGGCCGGAGTGCAGCATGTGATCTGGTCGACGCTCGAGGACACGCGGAACTGGGTGCCCCTCACCGATACCCGGATGCCAACCTTGCACGGACACTACAAGGTCCCGCACTTCGATTCGAAAGGCGCGGTCGACCATGTGTTCGCCGCCGAGGCGGCACCGACGACCTATCTGTTGGCGGCGTTCTATTGGGAGAACTTCATTCAGTTTGGCATGGGACCGCGTGCCGGTGAAAACGGTGAGCTTGTGCTGGCCATGCCGCTCGGCGGAGCGAAGTTGCCGGGCATATCCGCTGAGGATATCGGCCGGGCGGCGTACGGCATCTTCAAGGAGGGTCCAGGTACCGTCGGCCAGCGCATCGGGGTGGCTGGAGAGTCGCTGTCCGGTGAGGACGTGGCGAAGAAGATGAGTCGGGCGCTTGGCCGTCCGGTGCACTTCGTCGACGTCCCGTTCGATACCTATCGCGGACTCGGTTTCCCGGGCGCCGAAGATCTGGGCAACATGTTCCAGTTTCAAGCGATGCTCGGCGATGAATTCCAGCGCAATCGCGACGCGGCGCGGACTCGCGTGTTGAATCCGGCGTTGCTCGATTTTGACGCGTGGCTCGCGGCGAACGCTTCGCGTATCTCGATCGCCTGAGTGCTGTCGGCTCTTGCCGCGATCGCGGCAAGAGCCGGGTTCCCGCTGGCCGGAGCACACGCCGGGCAGCGGGGCAGTGGGCGGCGACCCGATGTGGGCCGGACGTCTGTCCAAGTCTGCCGACTTGTGCCAGAATGTGCGTCATGACTATCTCCTCACCGCGCGTGGGTTCGTCCGCGCTCCAGACGATGACCCGCCTGTTTGGTGTGACCGCGTTGAGTGTGGCGTGCGCGGCGGCGGCGGCGGCTCAGGGGGTCTCGCGTCCGGCGGCTTCAGCCGCCTCGATCTCGCCCGAGTACGGGCCCGCGAACGGCACGCTCGTCATTGTTGGCGGCGGGTCGACGGATAGCACCGGCATCGTCGAGAAGTTCGTCGAGCTCGCCGGCGGACCAAATGCCAAGATCGTGGTGGTTCCGACCGCTGGCGGCAACCGGCGCGCGGATGGGACACCGATTGCCTACGTCGACTCTGTCGTGCTGGCGTCGTGGAAAGCACGCGGGTTGACCAACGTGCACATGCTGCACACGCACGACCCGCAGGTGGCGAATACCGAGGCGTTCGCCGCCGTGCTCAAGGATGCGAAGGCCGTGTGGTTCGTCGGTGGCCGTCAGTGGAACATCGTCGATTCCTACGCGAAGACGCGGACGTACGACGCCTTTCACGCGGTGCTCGCGCGGGGCGGGGTGATTGGCGGCAGTTCGGCAGGCGCCACCATTCAGGGGACCTATCTCGTGCGCGGCGCGGTCGCTGGTGCGCAGATCATGATGGCGCCGGAGCCTGAGCATCAGGACGGTTTCAATTTCCTGCGGCGGTCCGCCATCGATCAGCACATCAACACGCGCAATCGCTGGAACGACCTGCAGCAGGTCATGGCGAAGTTCCCGAATCTGCTGGGCATCGGGATCAGTGAGGGTACCGCGATCGTGGTGCGCGGCGACCAGTTCGAAGTGATCGGCAAGGCGCAGGTGGCCATTCACGATACGACGCATCCGCGACCGGCGGGAGAAAAGCCCTATCTGACGTTGCAGCCCGGCGACCGGTAGCACAAGCAGGCGCGTCAGGTCATCAAGTAGGCCGCGTTCACCCTCCACCG
>CAZMGX010000116.1:0-12674 GCA_964565915.1 uncultured Gemmatimonas sp. | reverse complement strand
CGGAAGTTGGCGCCGAGAGTCGGCGGGTCCAGCGAACGCAAGGCGGGGCGTCGTCGCCACCGATTGGGATGGTGGTGCGTCGCCTGCGGTTGGACAGCTCGCGCGTCGGGCGTACCCCGTCCCTCTTTGGCGGCCTCGACACCTCACTCGCCAGATTCCGCGTGCCATCGCAGCTCGAACTCGAGGCCCAACTCGATTCGCTGCGCCGTGAACTAGTGGCCGTCGCCACCGCATCGCGCGGGACGTCGGATGATCTCGCGGTCCGCTTTGCGCGCGTGGCGCGTCGGGCGAGCGCAGTCCGCCTCGCGATACCCTGTCGCGATGAATCTGGCGTTCCGGCCTGTGGTGACGTGATCGGGGACCTCGCCGTCACGGTCAACACCATTCGCGAACGCGCCACGCAGGCTATGATGGGCGCGGCCGGCCTCGTGATTGATGGCGTCGTGGAGCGACAGCTTGTGGCCGCCGGTGATTCGGTGCCGGTCACGGTGACACTCTTGAATGGTGGTACTCGCAGCGTACAACTTCGTCGCTTGGCCGCCTTTGGTCCGGGACGTCTTTCAGTGATGGTCCGCGACACCAGCATCACGCTGCGTCAGGATAGTGTTGCGTCGTGGTCAACGAGTGTGCGCGTGATGTCACCGACGTACTTCTGGTGGCAACTATACGGACTCATGGAGGGAACGCGCCTTCACGACTTTCGCACCACCACGCGTAGCCCGTCGATTCCCCGTCTGATTGGCGGTGAAGATCGCATCGTCATGAGTGGTGTGGAGGCAACGATTGCCGTAGATGACGTGGAGGTCCCGATTGTGGTGCGACCACTGAGTTATCGCACGTCCACCATGTTGCGTGGCGACATCAGTCGACCGCTCCTCGGTGTGCCACGCACATCAGTCCTGCTCGATCGCAGGGCCGAGTACGTTCGGGCGCTGACGCCGATGGATCGCGTGTTTCGTGTCTACGTGTCCTCAGCGCGCGACGCCGCCGACACGTTGCTGGTGCGGCTCGAGGTCCCACCCGCACTCCGCGTCGACTCGGCGGAGCGTCGAATCGCGCTGCCCCCGTTCGGCGCACGCAACGTGTTCTTCCGGGTGCGGGGGTCGTTGGGCATTGGTGAACACGAGCTGTCGGCCACGTCACAGACCATCGCCAATCTCGCAGCGTCTGCGAGCCCCCCGCCTGAAGTGCGCTCGGGTGTGTTGGTGCGCGACTATCCCCATATCCCGTCGCAGAACTTCTTCCGCAGTGCCGCCGATCGACTGGAGGCCGTCAATCTGCGGGTGCCCCCCACGTTGAAGGTGGCGTACGTGCGCGGTCTCGAAGACTTGCGCGAGCCATTGTCACAATTGAACGTGAACACCCAGCTGTTTGCACCGTTGCTGCTGGCTGTGGTCAACCTGAATCAGTTCACGACGATTCTGGTGGGTGCCGGTGCGCTAAGCGGCGAAGGCGGCGCCTTCATCGTGCCGAAGCTCCAGGCTTTCGCACGTAATGGTGGACCGGTGGTCGTCCTCCCGGGCGGTGATGAAATCGCGCAGAGCTCGCTGTTCAACGTCCCCATCACATTTGGCGACACACCGCGTCGGGTGAATGATCCCGCGGCACCCGTGCGCGCGGCAGAACCGAAGTCGCGACTGCTGACGTGGCCAAACGCACTCACGGCGGCGGACTTCGAGCGCTGGTTTGGGTATCGCGCACGTGGCATACCCGCCTCTTTCGACCAGCGGTTCGTGGCGCCCCTGATCATTGACGAACCGGGGCTACCGCCGCTCGGCGGCGGGATTCTCGCCGCGCGACTGGGGAAAGGCACGATCATTTACACGTCGCTGTCTCTCGACTTACAGCTGGACTCGGCACATCCCGGTGCGGCGCGTTTGCTGGTCAACTTGCTGTCGACAGGAATTGCGCCGACGCGTTAACAACGCCGGGAACATTGGCTTGTTCTTCAGGTTGGGCGGGTTTGGCGGTTACTTCGAGGACCGAGTATCGACGGAGGCGCTCATTATCAGGGGCGCGCGAGGATCTCCGGGCGTACCGTGAGAATGATGAAGCGGCCCGAGAGCGGTGGCACTTCGCGTTTGGCAGCCGCTGCGGTGTCAACTGCGGCGCGCGGACCAAGGGGTGATGCCGCGGAGCCAAGCACGACAATCTGTTTGTTGATCAGGCTCACGGTCGTGGAGAAGAGAACGGTCTGGCTGAACGCACTCGGTACTCCGGTCGGAAATCCTTCCGCCATTTGCGAAAGCCTGATCGCGAGTTGGATGCTTTGGGGACCATCACTTGACGACTGTGCGTGGCCGGTCAGCGCATACCGCGCTCCGCTTCCACTGATGCTCATCTCGAAATCCTCGCGATCTTCGACACGCGCGATACCTTCTCCCACGAGGCGGTACCCTGCCGCAGGGGCTACTTCACGCAGCGCAGTGCTCGCCTCCACGATCCGGTGATCACTCGTATTCGCGTCGGTTGGCTCCAACAGCTGGAACTTTACCAACATCGTGCGTTTGGGACGGTCGAAGATGCGCAACAGACTGTCGACGGTGTGCAACTCGCGGTTCGTACCGCGCACCGTAATGACTCCAGCACTCCTCCCGGACTCAAAGGCACCGGCCATGGGAGACTGCAGATACGGTGACAGCAACTTGGCGGCACTCTGCACATCGAGCTGGTGCAACGAAAACGTCCTTACTGGGACAGCATCGGACGATTGAGCAACGACCGTACGGGCAGCAAAAAGCATGACGAACGCGGTGACAAAGTTGCGGTGGGTCACGGCAGGGGCCTCGGAGGAGATGGGGACAACCACAAGACTGTGACGCGCGGGTTGCTCTGCGGCAGCGCGATTGCGTGACGAGCAATGACGCCCCGTTCTGAAGCCGGCGTGGAGTCGGCGGGGGCAACTTCGTTGGTGATAGGCACCGGCACCGCCATCGTTGGTTCGGACACCGTCATTTGCGCCACGATTGGCGGGCTCAGTGGGATGGGGACAGCGTCAGGAGGCACCTTCCCCAACGGTCTCGGAGGCAAGGCCCCTTGTCGTGCCGGTCGCGTTGCCACCAGACGCTTGGTCACCGGCGCGACTGATGCTGGAGCTGACGTTGCCGGGGGCGGAGACGCTGCGTCGTGTGAAGCTGAAGGCGTTTGGGCGACCATCGGGACACGGTTGGCCGCGGGTGTGCGTAGCAGCACGACATACATCAGTGCTCCCGCTACCGCAGCGAGCGATACCCATTGCAGGGTTTGCGGTCTCGGTGCGTGCGCGCGCCGAGTGCCATTGGCTGGCGCCGCCAACGGCACCGTCGCGACCAACGACGTTAACGCTCCGGTCTCGCGCTTCAGCATGCGCACGACGGCAGCGCATCGTTCGCAGGCCTGAACGTGGCGACCGAGCGGCGTGTCGTCCTGGTGCAGAGAAGCGAGATCGACCTCAACGATGCTTACAAGCGCCTGGTCGCAATTCACGGGAAGTAGTCTCGCAGGAGTTCTGGATGCTGTGTGATCAGACGGAGACGCATCGCTCGGCGCGCCTGCATGAGCAGGACACGAACCGTTGAGGGTGAAATACCCAGGCGTGAAGCGACCTCCGCGGTCGGCTCGCTGCGCAGATCAATCGCTTCAAGGACGGCCTGCTGCCTTGGAGTGAGTTCGTTGAGAAAGGCGCGCACGAGCGGTTCCAATCGGATGTCACTGGCTTCGGTCCGTGCGGCGACCTCAGTGGCGGCGTCGTACTGCTGGTCGAGTGTGGCAGCGGCCAGCAGCAGCCTCCGTCGTCGTTCCACACGATGTCGATCCAGCACGATGTTGTGGGTCATGCGGTACAGCCATGTGGTGAACCGGCTACGGCCGGAGTAATCGCCAAGGTTCTGTCGAAGGCGGATCAACACCAGTTGCGCCACGTCCTCTGCATCATCGTGATCTCGAGTGGCGGCACGCGTCCACCGGACAATCAGCGTACGCACCGTGCCGGCGAGCGTCCCAAAGGCCTCGTCGTCATGGCGCGCTCGTTCGGCGAGCGATTCGAGGTGCTGCTCTGTCGACTCAGAGGTGCCGGGCATTTTCTGTTGCACAAGAGTGAGACGACACCAATTCCCAAGGCGCTTATGTCACCGCCTGTCGCGCGCCTTCTGATGACGAAGACGTCCTCGTCCATCCCCAAACTGCACCCCCATCGGCCGTGGCAGGAAGGCCCGAAGCGGGCACTTGCGCCGGAACGGTTGCGGGCCGATTGTGAAGAGAATCGTAGATCCAGTGGCCCCGAGTGTTGAGCACCCGTCTTTCCAATTCAGACCCAATGCGCAAACTCTTCATCTACGGATTGGCTGTCATCGGAGCGGTGTACCTGCTCGGTACCGGGAGCCGAGCGATGCGGCGATCGGCGCCAGACCCTGGCGTTCGCGTCGTGCTGCAAGATCATTCCCGACGGCCCATTCGGAGCGCGAGCGTCTTCGTAGATATAGGCCGGGGTGCCATCGATCGGTTTGTCGTCGATAGCAGCGGCACAGTGCTACTCCCCCTTACGCCGGGCGAGCGTCGAAACATGCGCTTGTTGATCTGAGCGCCGGGGTTTCTCTCAACGGCCTACGGCGGTGGCGGAGAGGACCTGGTCGCATCTCGCTTCTCATTGCTTGGCGACAACGGATCCGGCTCACGATTTGTCCGATCAAACGGCTGGTATGGCCCAATACCTCGCGAGTGTCCGCTACCCGCCGATTCCGTCGGGTGGTTCGCTGCCGTGCCCGGCGTAGCCGACCGCGCTATCATCTACGCAGAGCCAGATTGGTCGCAACAACCAAAGAGGGCAGGACGGTGAATACCACACTTGTCATCGCCTTGATCTATCTCGGATTCGCCGTCATCATGTCGTTGTTGATCTATGTCCCGTATTGGCGATCAGGAGCACCAGTCCCTGCATATCACCACGGCGGCACAGCGGCGAGCATCGGCCTGTTCTTTCTCCTGCTGGCGGTTGGCATGGAGTTCAAGGGCAGCGTAGCGATCGTGCTTGTCATTCTCAGCGCGATCTTCTCGTTCGGAGGGGCCGCGACCGTGTCCCGGGCGAGGCGAGCCATGAAATCCCGCGGCCAGTAGCGCCGGCCGGGACACTACAGCTTCAGCCGAACCGTCCGCTCGCGAATCCACGAGGCGAGCGCGACCTCCGTCAGCGAGCCGGCCGCGAGCGCCGTCACCACCTGCAGGACCTCCGTCTCTGTCGTGTCGAGGTAATGCGGCTGTCGCAATCGGCTATAGGCGTCCTTCAGATTATCGCGAAGAGCCGGACGGTGACTTTGCCGCGACTGGATGCTTCACGTCATCATGCAACTTGACCGCCAACGAATCCGCCAGTTTGCGCATTGCCGAATCCTGTGCCGTCGCATCGCGAATAACCTCGCGGCTGATGATGCGGGCGAACACGTGTGTCCCATCGGCCACACGAACGGCCTGCACGAACAGTCCGGAGTCGGCCGAACGGATGCCGCCTGAAATGATGTACGCGACGCGCAGGTCCGCGCCCATCGCCAACTGACTGCGCTCATCGCCGCGCATCGCACCTGTGGTGGCCGGGCCAAGCACGTCGAGACGCGGCTCTGCAGCGGCGAGTTCCACCACAAGTCGCTCGGTGAGGGGGATGTCGGGCAGGGGTTCACGCAGCGGAATGACGGCGACGCGGAGCGATGACGCGTCGCGCTTGTTCGTCGCCGCAGGAGCGCCGTTGTCTCGCCCATCGGCAAAAAGCGCCAGTGCGCTGACACCAACCAGCACCGCAGCCACCGCAAGGAGAACGGGCCCGACACGTCGTGCCGCGGCTGGCGTCGATTCCGGTGAGATCGGCGTCGAACGCGGCGCGTCCGCAGCCCTCTCCCAGGTGACGGGCTCGATGAAGCGATACCCGCGGCGCGCCAGCGTCTCGATGAACCGCGGCGCGTCGGCCGTATCATCCAGCGCCGAACGGATCTGCCGGATGCAATAGTTGAGACCCTGATCAAACTCGACGACCGTATTGGGCCAGACCGCCGCCTTGAGCGCCTCGCGCGTCACCACCGCTCCGCTGTCCCGCAACAGCACCTCGAGAACACGCGCCGGCTGCCGCTGCAAACGCGTCACCTGCGTGCCGCGCCGCAACTCGCCCGACTCGGGATCGAAGGCAAAGTCGGCAAAGCGGGCGCGCGCGCCAGTCTCGGGCATGCCGGGAACCTATGTCGCCGCCGACGCGGCGCGCGAGGCCCGACACCCAGGACTCCCCTGGTTTGGCATGCGCCTCATCGTTTCCTCATGCGCGGCTCAGCACCTCGCCATGGTCGCGAAACGCCCGCCGGCACACCGTCAGGTCGTCCGCGCGATACCACGACCCACCGCAACCGGCCGGCCCACATGTCCACACCCGATCGTCGTCGTTTCCTCGTCCACACCGGCGCGGCAGCTGGCGCACTCGCCCTGCTGGGCATACGGCCCGACACACTGCTGGCCGCCCCGCTCAAGCCGTTTCGCAAGCTCGCCGCCGACCTGTCGCACTTTCCCAAGCAGGATCCCGACATGGTGCGCGAGTGTGTGAGCGCATCGCACGGCCGATTCGAAACGGTGCGCAATCTGGTCGACGCCCATCCCGCACTCGCCGCCGCCAGCCACGACTGGGGCTTCGGCGACTGGGAAACCCCGCTCGGCGCCGCATCACACGTGGGCGACGTGGAGATTGCGCAGTACCTGCTGTCGAAGGGTGCGCGCATCAACCTGTTTGCGGCGACCATGCTCGGGCAGCTGGAGGTCGTGCAGGCCTTCGTAACCGCGAACCCCGGTGTCCAACGCACAACCGGTCCGCATGGCATCACCCTCTACAACCACGCCAAGGCCGGCGGCGAGCGCGCCGCTCCGGTGCTCAAGTACCTCGACACGCTTGGTGACGCGAATCCGTCACTCCCGGTCCAGCCGCTGGATCCGTCGCACATGGCGGGTCTGATCGGCGCGTACCAATATGGCCTACTTCCCACTGATAGAATCGAGATCACCGAGTCCCGACAGTTGCTGCAGTTCACGAGGGGAGCGGGTGGCGCACGCAACCTGTTTCACCTGGGTGCGATGACGTTTCGCCCGGTCGGCGCCCCGTCAGTCCGCATCCGATTCACGATGCGTGGAGATCGCGCCGAGTCGTTGACGGTGGTGGACCATGAGCCGGTGCTGACGGCGCAGCGCGTGAGTGGATGAACACGCCGCGTGATGCCACGCTTGCGGAGTTGTGGCCGGTCACCCTTCCGGAGCCAGTCGCCGCCGGAGCGCCGCCGGCCGAAGCAGGGTGGCCGCGGACGGCAGGAAAGCCCGAAGCGGGCTCTTGCGCCGGAACGGTTGAGGCTCGATCGTGAACGGAATGATGCGCAAACGCTTTCATTTCCACATGCTCTGGTTTTCCCTCTGACGATGCCATCACGCCGATCACCTGCCAGCGCACGCCGCCGCGAGCGGATCGTATCGTCACCGCGCTTCGACGGACGGGTGTTTCGCAACACGCACCCCGTCTCATCGGGATTGAAGCCGGGGGTCGAACGGCCAACGGTTCGTGACTTCCTTTGTCCTGACGAGCATCGCCTCCCGGCAACGCAGCTCCCAATCGCCGACCCCCGGCCACTCTGGAACACGCGTCCGTCATCAGGACTGCGGGTGACGTGGTTCGGCCATTCGACATTGCTGATCGAGATCGATGGCGTCCGGGTGCTGACCGATCCGGTGTGGAGTGAGCGCGCGTCGCTGGTGCAGTTTGCCGGCCCGAAGCGGTTCCATCCGCCTCCGGTCGCACTCAACGCGCTTCCGGCGCTCGACGCGGTGATTCTGTCGCACGACCACTACGATCATCTCGATCGCGCGACGGTTCGCAAACTCCTGAAGGCGCGTCCCGATACGTCGATCATCACCTCGCTGGGTGTGGGCGAGCATCTCGAACAGTGGGGAATTCCGGTCGCGCGCATCACCGAGCTTGACTGGTGGGAGGTCGCCGACGTCAAGGGCGTGACGGTGACCGCCGCACCGGCGCAGCATTTTTCGGGACGAGGTATTCTCGATCGAAATACCACGCTCTGGTCGTCGTTCCACCTTCGTGGGGCACAGCACTCATTCCTGTTCGGCGCTGACAGCGGGCTTACGCCTGAATACTCCGATATCGCGCAGCGACTCGGGCCGTTCGACGCCGTGGCGCTGGAGATCGGTGCGTATCACCCGTCGTGGGGTGACATTCACCTCGGGCCGTTGAACGCACTGCGTGCTTACGAGATGCTGGGAAGTGGCGCGCTTTTGCCGATTCACTGGAGCACGTTCAATCTCGCCGTGCATCCCTGGAGCGAGCCCGCGGAGACGATCTATCGCGAAGGGATGGCTGGCGGCGTGCCACTGTTCATGCCAGGCCTGGGTGCGCCCACCGAGCCGTCAAGGTACGATGGTGTCGAGCCATGGTGGCGTGCGATCGCCAGCAGTGCGCCAGAACCACTCACTGATTCCGATGCGGCTGGAAACGCAGAGCCCGTTGGTGACGTGATGGACTGACGACTTTTCACCCTCACGGCACGATCCGAATCCCCTCCCAGTTGTTGTTTGCGTCAAGATCGAGGAGGAGCTGGTATGGATCCACTCCGACCCGCGCGGGTTTCCGGTTCACAGTCAGCGTGATGGTCTGCTTCCCGGAGCGCAGACGCTGACGCTCGAAATACAGCGGATCCGTCGGTACGACTTTCGGTGACGCAAACACGCCGACGTCGACCAGGTCGTTCATCGGCACGTCCGTTTCCCTGCCCGCACTGTCCACCGTGAACTTGCGCGCGCTGATCTCGAGCGTCACTTCCCAGCTCTCCCCCTTCCCGGGCGTGGCCGTTCCCACAACCCCAAGCTCCCAGAACGTATTCGCGGCGAACAGGTCATGCAGGAGATACTTCATCGAGTCAGGCGTCACGACGTCGAGTTCACGAAACAGGTCGAGCGTCGTCGCCGGCGGCGCGCCTGGCTCGAAATGCTTCTCGCGCAAAACGCGGATCGCGCCGTTCACCTTCGTTTCGCCGATGTATTCCTTGAGCGCGAACAAGGCGAAGGGACCGCGACGATAGCCCGACCACGGGTCGAGCGCTCGAATCAATGGCGCGCCCATCTTGATCGGTTGATGTGGGTACGGCTGGTGCATCCAGCTGAGCATGCGCACCAGGTCGTCGTGGCCATATGCCTTCTCCATCACCCCCATCGACGTGTACCACGCAAAGCTCTCACTCATGATGGGCGCGCCTTCCACGGCGGCAATCGGCACGCCGAAGTTGTGTCCCATCTCGTGCCCCAGCACCGCAACCGCAAAGTCGAACGTATTGGGATTCTTCTCCGGAGCGAGCATCGCGAATTGCTCGCTGTAGTCCACATTCCCGGACTCGGCGTTCAACCCCATGCCGCCCGCCGAACGCTCGGACACAGTGACGTGCCCGTACGGATACGGTCCGAAGTGTTGCGTGCCGTATGCCAGGGTTGCACGCACGCCGCGCAACACATTGTCCACGATACTTGCATGCGGCGGATGATAGTGAATGCGAATGTCGATCGGCTTTCCACCGTTGGCCGGTTGAAATGTCTCCCGGTGCACCGCGTACATCGCCGACAGCACCGGCATCTCGCCACCGATGGGTGCGTCGGTCTTGTAGTGGAAATACCGGCGGCCGTTCTGACTCCAGCTCCGCAGCAGTGCACCCGGGGCAACCGCAGTCTGTTCCGCGCTCGTTCCGACAATCGCCTCGAACATCGTGCGTTCGCCGATGTGATATCGGGCCGCTTCATCCTCGAGCACCGGAATCACCGGTCGCTCCGCAAGCCCGTATTCCGTGCGGTCGCGCGGCCTGACGATTTCCCGCGCCGACTGATAGCCGATTCCCGGAAGCCACTCCGACAGCTTGATCTGCGTGCCGTTGTGCAACACGATGGTGCTGATACCGTTGTTCGTGAAGCCACGTGGCGCGAACTGCAGGTCGAACGTGGCGCGTATGCTGTCGCCCGGCTGCAATGGCTGCGCGAGCACGTACACCCTCGTCAGGTGTGCCGTGTCGTCGATGGCGAGCGTCGCGAGGCGGTCGAACGCGAACGACGTCAACTTCACCCCCGAACTCGGCGCAATGTAGATGGAATCGATTGCGACCGTATCGCGATTGACCATCACGTACGTTCCCTGCACGTCCACCGCGCGACGCTCGGGGTGGATCTCCATCCGTACCGTCGTTGATGCGACACGGGGCTGCGGCGCGCGTTTATTGGGCGCATAGGCGGTTTCGTACTCCGCGCGAATGCGATTGTCTTCGTCGACGGTGACGTACCGGTGCAGCACGTTCGTGTTGTAGAACACGAATCCGCCCACCGTAAGCAGCAGTGCCATGGCGGCCGTGGCGACGTTGCGGAACACCGGCGTCATACGGGCACGCGCGATGCGCAGGCGCATGCGAAGACCGCCTTCCTTGCCTCGGGCCCACAGCAGCGCACTGGCGATGACCAGCACAAGGGCCCACGCCGCCCAGTACAGCTTGAACCACAACCACGGAGCGAGCGACGCGCCGTACCCTCGCATCTGCGTATACGACCACGCTGGGCTTGCGCCGTACACGAGCATGCGATGCTCGACGCCGATCAAGGGCGAGATGGCGATGAGACCGAAGAGGACGACGGCCATCAGGTAGCCGGCGTACTTCTGGTTGACGATGACATGAACCGCGAAGGCGAGCACCGCAAACAGCAGATACTCGACGAACTGAAACCCGAACAGGATCTGCAGGTAGCGCGGAACGTCGAAGTCGGGTTGTCCAGTGCGAACCTGCACAAGCACTCCCGATACGGTGAGCAGCGCCATGAACGTCGCAATCATGAGTGCGATGCCGGCCAGCTTGCCAAGGAGCATGGTCCAATGCGAGACCGGCGACGCGTCGACGATTTCACCAAGCCTCGCATCCCGCTCACGCCACACCAGCTCTCCCGCCCAATGGACGATGAGCAAGGGAATGAACATGAACGGCGTCGCAAAGTTCGTGAGCGGCGTGGTGAGATCCCGCAACACACGTTCTGTTCGGGGCACGATCGGGACGCCGGCCAGCTCGAGGTTGAAGGGCTGGATCACTACAATCAGCGCGGCGATGACGAGCAGGACGTCGAGACCGCCGCGCATCCGCAGCAGGACGCCAAAGGATCTCCGGGCTATGGCCATCACCTGACCGGCGCTTGCGGCGGCGCCATACTGGTGATCGTCAGCGCGCGCGGCACGCGCCACATGAGGTGATGCAATGTCCCGAATCACAGGCTGCGTGATGCTCCTGCTGCGACGGCTCCACCAGTGCTTTCGCGCGACATGGTGCGCGAACCGGAACCGCGCGTACGTCAGCGCGATGACGCCGATGGCGACCGTCGTCCAGATAAGCCGGTTCTGCAGCAGCGCACCTTCGAGCGTCAGCAACCGCATGTTCTTCTCGATGGGCGTCCAGCCTTCGGGCAGCTCACCGAAGATGAAGAACGGCCCAATCGGATCCAGCAAGGTCGAGAGTTCAGGATTGCGGAGTGCGAACGCGAGGGTCAAGCCCAGGACATACGCGATGAAGAAGACGAGCAGACTCCCGAGATAGGCCGCGACCGGCCGGCGACTCCAGGTCGCAATCGCAAACTGGATCGCCGTTGTCAGCAGAACATTCGGCAGTGCAATGAAGAGATAGGGATACAGGAACGCCTCGATGCGGAACGGGCCGACAAATGCGTCGGGCACACCGGGTCGATATGCCGCAGTCAACAGCGCGGCGGTGACAGCAAGCATGACCAGCGCGTTCAGCACGAGCGCCGCAAGAAAGCGCCCGCCCAGGTAATCGTGCTTTGCGACGGGCGCCGTGTGCGTGAGCGGCTGCATGCGCGTTGCGAAGTCGCGAGCGGCCGCTTCCCCGGCAATGGGGGCAGCAACGAGCAGCCAGACCAGAGAACCGATCACCGTGTTCATGGCAGCAGTGAACGACGAATTGATCCACGTACTGGCGTACGTCGCATCGTCCACCGGTGCGGACTTCGACGTGAGGAACACGATCGTGAAGACCGTCACGAACGCGAGCCAGCTCCAGTAGCGTCGAAGCTGGTACCGAAGCTCGAACCGGAATATTCCCCAGAACATCAGCGCGTGCTCCTCATGGCGTACGTACTCCGGCCATGGCTGCAAAGTAGACGTCCTCGAGATCCGGCTCGGCTGCGTCCCACCCTGCCCCCGGCGATGTGTCGCTTTGCACGTGCACGATGGTGCGACCCGCAAGAAGTTTGGTGGAGATCACGGCATGATCGCGCTCGAGCGCAGCGAGTTCGGATTTGGAGACGACACGTCGCCAGAGATGGCCTCGCATCCCGTCGACAGCTTGCGCTGGTTCCGCCTCGAGCAGGATCCGTCCGCGATTGATGATGGCCATTCGGGTGCACAACTCGGTAACGTCTTCCACGATGTGCGTGGAGAGAATGACCACGCTGTTCTCGCCAAGTTCGCTGAGCAGGTTGAGGAATCGCACGCGCTCTGCGGGATCGAGTCCGGCGGTCGGCTCGTCAACGATCATGAGCTTCGGATTGCCGAGCAGTGCGATGGCCACGCCGAAACGTTGTCGCATGCCACCTGAGTATCCACCGAGTTTCTGCCTGCGGACGTCCCACAGGTTGGTTTGCCG
>CAZMGX010000115.1:0-12887 GCA_964565915.1 uncultured Gemmatimonas sp. | reverse complement strand
AGAACGGCGAGTTGAGTTGCCAGTTGTACCAGCGCAGCGCCGACCTGTTTCTGGGCGTGCCGTTCAACATCGCGTCCTACGCGCTGCTGACGATGATGGTCGCCCAGGTCACCGGCCTCAAGGCCGGCACCTTCGTGCATACGTTTGGCGACCTGCACCTGTACAGCAATCATCTGGAACAGGCGCGCCTGCAATTGACCCGCGTTCCGCGCGCGCTGCCGCAGATGCAGCTCAACCCGGCCATCACGAACATCCACGATTTCACATTCGAGGATTTCACGCTGCTCGGGTACGATCCGCATCCGGCCATCCCGGCACCGATCGCGGTCTAGCCGTGCCCATCGACGCGGGAGCGGCGAAGCGCTTCAAGGCCATCGCCGCGATGTCGGAGAACCGCGTCATCGGCAACGGCGCGCAGATTCCGTGGCATTTGCCTGAAGACTTCGCGTGGTTCAAGCAGATGACGACCGGCCAGGTCGTCGTCATGGGGCGCACCACGTTTGAATCCATCGGGCGCCCGCTCCCGAAGCGCGAAACCATCGTGGTCAGCCGGACCGGCTTCGCACATCCCGGCGTACGGACGGTGCGCGACCTCAGCGAGATCGACGTCGATGCCGACGCGCGCGATGTGTTCATCTGCGGCGGTGCGCAGATCTATGCGATCGCTCTGCCACACTGTTCGGACCTGTATCTCACGCACGTCAAGCGCGTCGTCGAGGGTGATGTGCTGTTCCCGCCCTTCGAACACCTGTTCTCCGACGGCGAACTCCTGCGTGCCACGCCGGAGTTCGACATCAGGCACTATCGTCGGCGTCCTGCCGTCGCCGCCGAATAATGTTTGGCGATGCTCCCTGGCTGCTGTTGGCCGCACAGGGCCTCATCGGGGCGGTATGGATTTTTCATGGCCTCTACAGCAAGCTGCTGAATGGCATTCCTCGACACCGGCAGATCGTGGCGCGGATCCTTGGTGAGCGGCACGCGGGGCTCGCCACCGCCGTCATCGGCACCGGTGAGATCATTGTGGGGCTCTGGGCACTGAGCGGTTGGGAGCGCGTACTGTGCGCCTCGGCGCAGACTGCAGCGCTGGTCGCCATGAACACCATTGAAATTGCCATGGCGGCCGACCTGCTCATCTCGGCGGTGGGGATGGTGCTGCTGAACGGCACGTTTCTGACCGTGATCTGGACGTGGGCGCTCGCCGCTCGGACACCGTAACGCGCCGCCACGCGCTAACGCGCTGCGCCTTGCACGTGGCAACATGTCACTGACGCGATTCGCGCCTTACTGCAGCACGTTGCTCTGGACCAATCCGCACGCAACGAAGACGGCAGTAAGCAGCGTCCACACGACGCTGAAGAGCATGTGCATCCGGGTCTCAAAACGTTTGCCGCGCCACAACGCGCTGGGATAGACGAACCACTGCACGTACAGCCGCATTCCCCAGAACACGGCCAGCGACCAGCTGAGCCAGGCCCCCGCCGGCGAACGCTCGAGGAATACCTGCGGCGCCAGCAGGGCCGGCAGCCCCATCAGCACCAGCACCACGCAGATGAAGAACGCGTGCACCAGAAAGATGGACGCGTTGGCCGGCGAGAGACGCGCCGCCTCCTCGCGCCAGCGCAGGTGTCGACTGACGGGCACGTGCACCAGGGCCAGCAGGATCAGGCCGGCGCCGCCGATGCGCAGCAGCAGTTCGAGCGTCTCCGTCATCACGCGTCGCGCCTCATGCGATCGTCAGTACGAACACGCGCACCCATGGCGTGACCTTGAAGGCGTCGTGCTCACGCAAGCCGGCACGCTGCCAGCTCGCGGCCCACTGCGCGGGCGAATGGAAGTGCAGCGCACCGGGGCCGAACGCCACGAAGTTGGCCAGATCGCGGACGTGTTCCACGATCAGCACGCGTCCACCGGGCCTTAGCACCCGCCGTGCCTCGGCGAACCATGCCGCCCGTTCGTCGAGGTGTCGCAACTCGTGAACGGCCAGCATCCCGACCACCAAATCGATCGATGCGCCCGCATTTGGCCAGGCATCGAATGGGGCGTGCACGGTGCCGTCTACGGGTGGGCACAGACGACGAGCACGACGGATCGATGCCTCCGTCATGCGCGCCGGATCGTAGTGATCGAGTCGCGTCCAGCTGACATCACCAAGCGCCTGCTCCAGCAGCAACGACGAATCATCGAAGCCGGTCTGGCAGTAGACCGCCTGCCGAATGGTGGCCCCCCGCAGCGCCCTCGGCAGCCACACGAATCGGTACAGGTCCGACCGATCGTAGATGATGTGCGAGACCAGCAGCGAGAACGCGACGCCGAACATCGCGAGCACCGTCAGCAGCGCGATGACGAAGGCGCTGCGCGACGGCGCCAGCGCCGTGGCAGCCATGACCCCCGCAGCGATCGCCCCCTCCGTCAGGACGAAATACGGCCAGTTGAACCGCACGATGTTCAGCACGCCATCGTACGGCCCGCGCGACGCACGGGTGTGAGTCCGAGCCGGGCTGACGCCGGCGGAAGCCGTCATGACAGCGCCCCGTTCACGCGCACGATGCGCCCGCGTTTCCAACGATAGTCCACGTGCTCCACCGTGAAGGCGTTCGCCAGAATCGGTGTCGCGGCCGACAAGGGCGACTCGTCGAAGAATCCGACGCGCCAGCGCGTGACGTGCAGTGGACGTGGCTCCCAGTGCTGTCGGCTGCCTTCGATCACGATGAAGGTCTGCGCGTCTTCCGGACTGAAGGTGAACGGCATCGGCCCCGCAAACCGTCGCGCCGTCTTCCAATCGGCGAACGGTGAACCCTCCGGCAACTTCACCTCACCGCCGGGATCCGTGAAGGTCACCTCGAGGGCATCGCCCGCACCGCGCCCTGTAGTGGCGACGGTCGTCTCGTCGCCCGTACCCGTCACATGCACCGTCACATGACGGTAGCGGTAGTCGGTGAACACGTTCCCGACCCACACCATGCGCCGTTGGTCGGTATTACTACGCAGGATGCGCAGCCCACGCAGTCGCCGGCCATCGGGTTCCTGCAGGCGCGTGAAGACGCGGTAGCCCGCCAGAAAGAAGGACTGTCCCAGCGGCGAGGGGAATCCCGCCGGCCGCAGGGCTCGCGTCCAGACCATCGCCACGGTGACGAAGGCGAAGCCATCGTGGGTATCGATCGCCAGGGCGTCCGGGACGAGCGGACGCACGATGGCCTCCGGAAAGGCGAACGACAGCGCCACGACCCGATCAAAGTGGGCATCCACCGCAAACAGATGCCGCTTGAGCAGTCGGGTGAGCAATGACGGAGAGAGTAGGGCCGGCGGTGCAATGATGCCGACGGATTGCCTGGACGTGCGTGGTGTCGCAGAATGCCGTATGGAGATCACGACCGGCGTTCATCGGCGTCACCGAATCACACCTGGCCGACCGCCATTGGTCGCGCTGACGTGGATAGTACTGGCCCTTGGCTGCGGTGGCGAGCCGCGGCAGGCCGCCGACGGGGCCCCGGCGACGCGCGACACGGCGTCGGCGCCGGTCGTTCCGGGTCCGTCCGCAACGCCCATGCGAAGCCCGGACCGCTATCGCGTCGCCGTCGAGACCAGCAAGGGCACGTTCACCATCGACGTCACGCGCTCACTCGCCCCACTGGGCGCAGACCGATTTTTCGAGCTGGTTTCGATCGGCTATTTCACCGATGTGCGCTTCTTCCGCATGGTGCCGGGCTTCATCGCGCAGTTCGGCATTCACGGCGATCCCGCCGTAAACGATGCATGGAAGCGCGCCATGATGCCCGATGAACCCATGCGGACCGGGAACACACGAGGGACGGTCACCTTCGCGTCCGCCGGCCCCGACACCCGAACGGTACAGCTGTTCATCAGCACGGGCGACAATCGACGCAAGCTGGATCACCAGCGCGTGTTTGCGCCGATTGGTACGGTCGTCGAGGGGATGGACGTCGTCGACGCCTTGAACAGCGAGTACGGCGAAGAGCCCAACTTCTCGCGCATCTTCTCGCAGGGCAACGAGTACCTGCGCAAGTGGTTCCCCGCCCTCGACTACATCAAGAAGGCGACGGTGGTACCGGCGGCAACGCCGTAAACGCAATCTCGGCGTTGCCACCCGAGGGCTATCGCCCAACGACTATCGCCGCACCGCCACCACTTCGAGATACGTCGAGTCAACCTCCGAGCCGGATTCCACCGCCCGTGCGTGCGAAGTCCATTGGCGAGTCAGGGCCTCGGCCAGTCGCGCACGCTGGTCCTCATCGATCGATTCGAAGGCGCGCACGGTGGGCCCATACGAGCCGCGGAACAGTTCGGCGATACCGGCGCCCGTGTGCGGGTACCGGAACGTGAGGGTGCGTCGGGTGGTCCGCACCTCCCAGGCATCGATGGGGAACCGTTCGCGCACGACGTCTTCGTCTCCCCACAGAATCGGGCTCGGGATGCCGGCCGGCGGCGGTGCGAATGTGCCGTGCACGCCAAGCAACTGCCCGATGAACCCGTCGCGCGTCCAATTGGCCAACGCCACGCGGCCGCCACGCCGGGTCACACGCGCCAACTCCGAGACAACACGCTCGGGGCGAGCCGCAAACATCACGCCGAACATCGACAACACCACATCGAACGTGCCATCGGCGTACGGCAGCGACTCGGCGTTGCCGAGGTCAAAGGGAATCCTCAGGTTTTCCCACGTCGCCCACGCGCGGGCTTCGTCGAGCAGCGACGGCACGAGATCGAGACCCGTCACCTTCGCTCCCGTACGCGCGGCGGGAATGGTCAGGTTGCCTGAGCCGCAGGCGGCGTCGAGGACACGATCGGATGCAGACAATTGCTGCCGAGTGACGAAGTCGGCGGCTTCGTGGCGAAAGCCCGCCGAGATCCGATCGTAGGCACCGGCGCTCCAGATGCGGAGGCTGCGTTCGGTGAGGGGATCGGCGACGACGGCGATCGTGGGGACTTCACCGGTCCGCGGCGCGCGACGGGACGCAGCGCGCTCGAGATAGGCCGGAGCGAGACGTTCGGCGGTGTTGCGTGAACTGGACATGGGAGGCAGGGCTGAGGTTGAATCGATCGAACCACTGCCCAGAGATGCGCAGAACTCGCGGGAAACCGGACACCTGAAGCCGGACTCCTGAAACCGGACTCCTACTGTCGCAGTACCTCGGAGAGTCGCATGCCTCGCCGGTCTTCAATGTCGTCGATGCGCCATCGGTCGTCGTTGCGCTCCTGATCGTCACGCAGCAGGTACGTGATGGTCCAGCTCCGCTCGCCATCACTGAACGTCACCGGCACCCAGGCCTTTTCGGCGCGCACCTTGGCGTCGCCGACCGAGTAGTCCGTCGCGCCCTGACTCCCGGTGAACGGATCAACCACCAGCGGCAGTTTGGACGTGGACGCACGGGCCCGCTCGAAATACTTGTACAGACCAGAACGAAAGCGTCGTGTCAGCAACCGCTCCTTCTTGTCGAGGCCGGATGCGGTAAACTCGCGCGAGCCCGCAAAGTGCAACTTGAGAAATTCGCGCACTGGCCGCTCCGCATAGTCCCGCACGTCGGCGCGCGACGAAACGGGAGCGAGCATGGCCAGCATCGCGCCACACGCGGCGTGCAACAGCCAACGTCGTCGGTCAGGTACCATGACACGCAATATACGCGCACGGTCGGAGTGTGCGACGAAGGTCGCCAGCCACGTGAAGGGAGCGACCGTTACGACTCCGACCGCAGCGCCACGATCGGGTCGACGCGCGCCGCCTGCCGCGCCGGCAGCCAACAGGCGATGACGGCAACGGCGCCAAGCACTGACGCCACACCCGCAAACGTCAGCGGGTCGTAGGCGTCGATGCCATAGACCAGCGTGCGCATGACGCGCGCCAGCGCCAGCGCTCCCAGAAGCCCCAACCCGACACCCGCTGCGGCCAGGCGGAATCCGTCGGTCAGCACAAGTCGGCGAATGCGCGCCAAGTCGGCGCCGAGTGCAACGCGAATGCCGATTTCACGGGTACGCTGCGCGACGGCGTAGCTCAGCACACCGTGCACGCCGATGATCGCGAGGGCCAACGCGGTCGTGGCAAACACCGCCAGCACCAGCATCGTGAAGCGTTGTTGCGACATGGTGCCACTGACCGTCTCAGCCAGTGGCTCGACACCGAACAGCGCCAGCTGCGGGTCGATCTCCTGCATCACGCGCCGTACCAGCGGTGCGGCCATCGCGGCGTCACCCTTCATGCGAACGAGCACGGCGCTCGCGGCTGGTGCCTGCGTCAGCGGGAGGTACACGGCTGGTGGCGCGTCGTTCGCCAAGCCCTTGAAACGCTCATTGCCAACGACGCCCACCACGGTGCGAGCGGCGCCCCACAGGCTGACTTGGGCGCCCAGCGGATCACGCTCACCGAAGAAACGGACGCGCGCACTTTCGTTGATTACCACAACGGGCGCCGCCGGCGTGTGATCGGTCGAGCCGAACACACGGCCGGCACGCACCGGGACCGAGAGTGTGCTGAAGTACGCGGTGCTGACCGTTCGGATCGACGGCTCCGGCCATCCCTCCGCTTCGTCTTCGCGGCCGACCACACGAATGGAACTCGTCGAGCCGACATCCATCGGATTGGCGGTGGCCAGCGCCACGGACTCGACCCCGGGCATGGCGGACAGTCGGGATTCGAGTTCCGTCTGCAGGCGCAAGCGCTCCGGCCAGTTCGGGAAGGTCGCGAAGTTCTGTGGATAGCGGCTGGCTGGAAGCTGGAACTCCGCCTTCAGCACCCGCTGGGCATCAAACCCCGGATCGACACGCTGCAGCGTCCATAGGCTCCGGATCATCAGCCCGGCCCCGATCATCAAGGTCGTGGCCATCGCCAGTTCGGCCACCACCAGTGACGAGCGCAGTGCGCGCGCCGTTCGTCCGCCGGCGGCGCCACGACTGCCGGAGCGCTGCATCGCCGACTGCAGGTCGACCCGTCGCGCCTGCAGCGCGGGCAGCAAACCGAACACCATCGCGATCACGACCGAGAGGCCGGCCGTTACGGCCAGCACCCCGAGATCGAGACCGATCTCGTCAACGCGCGGAATCGTGGCGGGTGCCAACGCGCGCAGTGCACCCAATGCGCCGTAGCCCAGGAGTGTACCCAGCACCGCGCCGGCACCCACCAGCACGAATCCTTCAATCACGAATTGGCGTACCAATCGAGCCGTACTCGCGCCGAGCGCGGAGCGCACGGTGACCTCGTGCATACGACTGGTTGCACGTGCCAACAGCAGGTTGGCGACATTCGCGCACGCGACCAGCAATACCAACGCCACCGCGCCCACCAGTACGTACAGCGCCGGTCTCACACTGCCGAAGACGGTGGTCTCCAAGGGTTCGACGAAGGCGCCACGCGCCGCATTGGCGTCCGGATACGCACGTTCGAGATCAGCCGTGATACCCGTCATCTCCTGTTGCGCGGCTTCGGGTGACGCAGACGGGCCGAGTCTGCCCACCACAAAGATGGGATGGTTGCCGCGTGAGGCCTCGGCGCTCGGACGCAGCGGCAACCAGAGGTCAACGCGCGGTCGTCCTCCGCGCTCGGCGAATCCACGATTGTAGGCGGCAGCACCAAGCACCTGCAGCACCCCGAAGTCCGCACCACGCGGCATGACGCCGACGATTTGTGTCTCGACATCGTTCAAGCGCACAGTGCGCCGGAATACACCGGGATCACGTTGGAAGCGGCGCTCCCAGAGTTCGTCGCTGATGATCACTGCCTGTGGTCCACCCGCACGATCCTCATCCGCCACGAACGTGCGCCCGGCCGTGACCTCGATGCCCAGCGTCCGGAAGTAATCCTGACTGACGGCGATGCCGGCCAGCCGCTCCGGATCGGATGTACCGTATGAGGCGTTCGTCTCGATTGGCGAGAATGCGGCGAGTCGTTCGAACTGTCGGCTTCGTGTCTGGAAGTCCAGGAAGTCGGGAATCGAGGCCGGCTCGCGCGAGGTGCCACTGCTGCGGTCCGTTTCCCAAACCATCACGAGACGGTCGAGGGCCGCAAACGGTGCGGGACGGAGCAGTACCCCGTTCACGATGCTGAATATTGCGGTGTTGGCACCGATGCCGAGCGCCAGCGAAAGCACCGCCGCGGTGGCGAACACCGGATTCCGACGGAGGGCACGGACGGCGAGCCGCAGCTCCTGCAGGACAATCAGCATGGCGGGGAACCGGGATGGGTGGTCGCTGGTCGACGAGGTGAGATCCGTTGGACACTCCTCCCGGCCGAAGAGTTCGTGCGCTTCAGTCGCGATCGTCGGGACGCAGGGCCCGCAGGAAGCGCTCGGGGTTCGCCAGGAAGTCGCGGGTCAGGCGCACATGATCGGTCTCGTCCCAGCGAACGGGCTCGATCGGGGTGCTGTCGAACGAATAGATGCGTGCGCCCGGATACGCGAGCAGCAGCGGTGAGTGGGTCGCCACGATGAATTGCGCCCCATCTTCAACGAGGTCGAACATGAGGGCCAGCAGCGCCAGCTGTCGTTGCGGAGACAGCGCGGCCTCGGGCTCGTCCATGAGGTACAGCCCGCGCGGCACGAGGCGCTGCTGGAAGAAATTGAGGAACGCCTCCCCGTGTGAGCGTGCATCGGGATCCGCGCCGTAGCGCTTCTCCATGTCTGCGAGACTCGCGCGCATCGGCCCCATGGCCAAGGTCTTGGCATGGTCCGAACGATCTTCGTATTCGACCTCGATGCGCCGCAGCTCAGCTTCGAACGCTGCCCGCTCCCCAATCAGCTGCAACTGAAACCCGAAAAAATCCTCGGCGCGCAGGAAGAAGCCGCGATAACTGCGCGAGCGCCACGTCAGCTTGAGCGCCTTGGCCAGCCACTGCTGATCCACAAGCGTCGGGTCATCCTGCGCGCGATCGGCCGATCCAACGGACGGCAGTCCCGCAGCGATCGCAATCCCTTCCAGCAGCGTCGACTTGCCGGAGCCGTTTTCACCCACGAAGCAGGTGACGGGGGCGTCGAGATCGAGCGTGTCGAGCTGCGCGATCGTCGGCACCGTGAACGGAAAGCGCGGCTGCTTCGTCGCCCACTCCGGGTGCGTGTTGCGCACGCTCGTGAGCTGCGCCGTCATCGTCGTCACTTGCCGCGCAGCTCTTTCCGGATGACGAGCTTGAGCCCCGACCACACGTCGGAGACGGCGCACACCTTGATGTCGACGAATCCCATCGGCAAGGCGACCGCGCGAATGACGTCCTCGGTGATGTCCGTCGGCACCTTGGCACTGCGCTTCGGCCACGACACCCACACCACCGCATCCTCACGCATGGACGTGCGGTACGCCGCCAGCGCGGTAGTCAGGGAAGCACGCTCCGTACTGAACAGATGCACCACATCCACGCGAGTGCTCAGGCGCGTGGCGAAACTCACCTCTGGTGGCAGCGGGGCGAGCCAATCGCGATACCCGTCCGGCGCCTGTCGTGCCAGCACCACGGTACCCTGCGTGATGCCGAGCTTCTTGGCCAGCGGTGTTCCCGAATAGCCCGTCGCAGTAGCCAAGGTCTTTCAGAACGTAGAGTGAATCCTGCACCCCCCGTAGACCAACAACCCGCGGGTCGTGGTCCCTCGATTCCGTCCCTCCGCCCACAGACGCTACGGTGCCAGCCCACGGCGGGACGCGCCGACCCCCCGCGCCCCGCCGCCCACGACCATCAAAGCCCGTGTCAGGGCACGAACGCAGGAATCGCGGGACCCGGCCCACCCACCTCAACCTTGCTCCGCTTGATCTCCGGCAGCCCCGCCGCCTTCAGCATCGCATTCACCTTGGGCAAGTCCGCGTTGATGATCCGCTCCATACGGCCGATCTCCACGTCCAGCTTGGGGCCCAGCACGTTGTACACATCATACGCCTGCTTCGGCGGACGACGCTCGCCACTCATCACGAAGCCCATCAGGCCGCCCATCTGGTCGTTCAACCGGATCGGATAGTTCAGCGGGTCCTGACCACTCTGGTTCTTCGTCTGGTACAACGAGTCTTCAACCGCACTGAGTGAATCGGCGAACTTCTTGATCAGCGGACCGAACGCGGCGTTCGACGTCATCTTCGGCTCGCGATCCTTCATGTCGTTCTTGAGGTTGCGAATCTCGATCACACCCTGATTCGCCTGTGTGAACCGGTCGCGGACCTGCAGTGCGAACCGCGTCTGCTCGGTAAGGTCAGCCACGGTGGCCGGGCTGCGCGGATCAGGCTTCACCTCGAACGGATACGAAATCGGCGCGTTCGTCCCGGCCGTCATCTTGACCGTGTACATGCCCGGCGCCATCGCCGGCGCGCCGCCACGTCCCGCCCAGTTGATCATGCCGCGGAACACCACCGCACTCTCGTGCCGCATGTTCCAGGTGAAGCGATTGATGCCCTTCCGATTCGCAGGCTTGATGGCAATCGGCGGGCCGCCGAAGCCACCACCACCGCCACGCCCACCAGCCGCCGGCGTCGGGTTCGTGTCGGTGCTGGCCATCGTCGCCAGCAGTTTGCCGGCCTTGTCGAAGAACTCGAACTTCACCACCATCGAATCCGCGGGCAGCCGGTAGACGAACGTCGGCGACGCCTGACCATTCAGTCGCAACACCGGCACCGGCTTGTACAGGTACGGCGCGCTCGCCGCCTTCTCCTGCTCGGGCGCCCAGCGCAACGGCGTGAGATTCTCCATCACCCAGAACGCACGACCATGCGTACTGATGGCGAGATCATCGTCGCGCAACATCATGTCGCTGACCGGCACCGGCGGCAGGTTCTTCTGCAAGCTCTGCCAGCTGTCACCCGAGTTGTACGACACCCACACGCCACGCTCCGTCGCGGCATACAGCATGCCGGGGCGGTGAAGGTCCTCACGGACGGCACGTGTGAAGTGATCGGCCGTGATGCCGTTCGTGATCTTCGTCCACGTCAGGCCATAGTCGGTGGTGCGATAGAGATACGGCGTGAAGTCATCCATCTGGTACCGATTGCCCGCCGCCCACGCCGTACCCGGCGCATGCTGGCCGGCTTCGATGATCGACCAGCGCATCCACTCCGGCAGTCCCTTCGGGGTCACGTTCTTCCACGTGAGACCGTTGTCGCGCGAAATGTGAATCAGCCCATCATCCGACCCGGTCCAGATCACACCCTTCACCAGCTTCGACTCCGCGATCGTGAACACCGTGCCGTAGTACTCGACACTCGTCTGGTCTTTCGTGATCGGCCCGCCGGACGGACCCAGCGTGCTGGGATCGTTGCGCGTGAGGTCGCGGGAAATCGGCGTCCATGTGTCGCCACCATTCACACTGCGGAAGACGACGTTTGACCCGACGTAGATCACGTTCGGGTTGTGCGGCGAGTGCACGATCGGGTACGTCCACTGGAACCGATACTTCGAGTCCTTCGCGTCGTGGCCCATCGGGTTGAGCGGCCAGGGATCCAGCGCGTCGCTCTTGCCCGTGCGACGATTCAACCGATCGAGACTGCCGCCGTAGTTGGCGCCGAACATGATGTCCGGATCGTCCGGCTTGGACGAGATGTAACCCGACTCACCGCCGGCGACGCCATAGAACTCGGAGAACGGAGAGGCCGGAGCCGCCGGCGCACCGCCGCCGAATCCGCCACCGCCACCACCACGACCGCCAAAGTTCGTCGCGGCACGCACGGGGCCACACGACGAGCCCGCGTCCTGCTTCGCACCACAGACGTGATACGGGAAGTGATTGGTCAGGTGCACGTGGTAGTACTGGCCCGTCGGCACCGCCACACGCGTCGACGTCGTGCCACCATCCTTCGTGACGATCAGCCCGTTGTCGTGCGCCACCGCCACGCGCTTCGGATCCGTCGGATCGATCCAGATGTCGTGGTTGTCACCACCACCGAAGCCGCGCGTGAACGTCTTGCCGCCGTCCTTCGAGATGAGCGGGCTCACCTGCGGACCGTACACCACGTTCGTGTCCTTTGGATCGGCGTACAGCTTGGAGTAGTACCACGACCGCTGACGCAGATTGCGGTCGCCCGTCATGAACGTCCACGTCGCACCGGCGTCATCGCTGCGATACACGCCGCCGTTCGGCTCGTGCTCGATGATCGCCCACAACCGACTCGGCTTCGCCGGCGACACCGTGATGCCGATGGCACCCAACGGTCCGCTCTGCGGCAGGCCTGGATTGCGCGTGATCTCGGTCCACGTGTCGCCGCCGTCGACCGTCTTGAAGATGCCGCTGTGCGGGCCGCCGCTCACCAGCAACCACGGCTTGCGACCCGCTTGCCAGAACGTGACGTAGATGATCTTGGGGTTGGACGGATCCATGATCATGTCCGCGACACCCGTCGAGTCATTGCGGAACAGGATGTTCTTCCACGTCTTGCCGCCGTCCGTAGTGCGATAAACGCCGCGCTCCTTGTTCGGACCGAACACGTGGCCGAGCGCTCCGACGTACACCGTGTTCGGATCGGTCGGGTGAATGCGCACGCGGGAGATGTACTGTGTCTCCTTGAGCCCCATGTACTGCCACGTCTTGCCGGCGTCCGTGCTCTTCCACACGCCGTCGCCGTGCGACACGTTGCCGCGGATCGGCGTTTCACCGCCACCCACCCACACGACGTCGGGATTCGACTGCTGCACGTCGATGGACCCGATCGTGCCGCCGAAGTACGCATCGGTCACCGGGAACGCGGTCTTGCCGCCGTCCGTCGTCTTGAACACACCGCCGCCGGTGGTGCCCATGTAGTACTCGTCGGGGCGCGCCGTCGAGCCCGCCACCGCCACCATGCGGCCAGCCTGGTTGGGTCCGATGTTGCGCCATGACACGCCGAAGGCCGTGTCTGGGGCGGCGCCTCCGGCGCCGCGGCCGCCGCGGCCGCCACCTTGGGCGGTCGCCGGCGTCGGAGCCATCAGGGAACTCGCGGCGGCG